>NZ_JBRIQN010000035.1:0-72201 GCF_052981855.1 Micromonospora sp. LZ34 | reverse complement strand
CGTGCGATGCACAACCCGTAGTGCGGCAGGGTCCCGACGGCGAGGCACAAACCACAGCCAACACCACCCCTACGACAATTCCCCAACCCCGACCAACCCGACGAACGTTAATGGCCACCGCACTAGCATGGGCGACGACGCCGACGAACGGAGAAATGTCCCGTGATCACCGCGATCGTGCTGATCGACTGCGCTACCGACTCGATCCCCGAGGTGGCCGAGGCCCTGGCCGACCTGCCCGGCGTCAGCGAGGTCTACTCGGTGGCCGGTCACGTCGACCTGATCGCCATGGTCCGGGTCCGCGAGTTCGACCAGATCGAGCAGGTCATCGCCGGCCGCATCTCCAAGGTGCCGGGCGTGCTGAACACCGAGTCGCACATCGCCTTCCGGGCGTACTCCCAGCACGACCTGGAGGAGGCGTTCGCGATCGGCCTGGCCAACGCCGACTGATCACGGCGGCCGCGGGCGGGCACCACCGGCCGGGCCCCTACGCACGACGGCCGGCCCACCCCGTGGGTGGACCGGCCACTGTCGTGAGCGGTCAGCTCTGGTCCGGACTCGGCGTCTCCGTGCCCGGCGACTCGGGCGTGCCGCCCGGAGCCGGGGTCTCGGTGCCACCCGGCGCCGGCGGGGCGCCCGGGCCCGGCGTACCGGTCACGGTCGCCTGCGGAACCGGGACACCGAGCTGCTGAGCCAGCTGTACCAGCGCGTCGTAGTGCGCCTGCAGCGTCGGCAGCGCGTTCTGCGCCAGCTGGACCACCGCCTGCTCGGAACCCTGCGAGATCTCCGTCTGGGTGGCCTGGATGGCCTGGACGTGGCCGGCCAGCTGCTTGGTCACCCAGAGCCGGTCGAACTCCTCGCCGCTGGCGTTGTTCAGCTGTTCGATGACGGCTTCCTGCTCCTCGCCGACATCGTCCGGCAGTTCCACGTTCAGCTGCGACGCGGTCTGCTGCACGGTCTGGTCCAGCTGGGTGTGGTCCGTCTTGAACATCGCGCCCAGGTCCTTGACCGCCTGGTTCTGCGCCTTCTGCTGGGCGAGGTCACCCGTGGTGATCTCGAACAGGTTGACCCGGTGGATCGCCTGCAGATACTGGCGGTCCTGCTCCGACGGCTGCGCCGCCGCCTGTGCCGCCGCGGCCGGTGCCAGCCCCACCAGCACCAGCACGGCCAGCAGGCCGAGGCGTTTGATACCCAACATGCTTCCCCCCCTTGAGACGTTGGACCGCACGGATACCCGACTGGCCGGGGTTATTCCTGCGATCCGCCCGCCGGGACCGCGGCGCCGTCGTACCCACCCAGGGAGTCACGGTCGGACCGCTCCCCGATCAGGCGGGGCGGAAACGGACGTGGCGCCCGCCGGAGGACTCCGGGGGCGCCACGTCGGGGTGTCTCAGGGGATCAGCGCCGGCGCTCGCCGCTGCCGATCTCCTCCCGCTCCGGGCGGGGTTCGACCGGCGGGTGACCCGGCGAGACCGGCGCCTCGGCCGGCTTCTCGATCGGGTAGAAGAAGCCCCGGATGGCCGGGCCGAGGGCCCCGAGCCGGTTCATCTTCTTCGGCACCACCCAGCCGGCGTAGTCCAGCTCGCGGTGCCCGTCGTGGTCCGCCGCGGTGAGCGGCTGGTGCACCTCGACGAACCGGCCGTCCGGCAGCCGCCGGATGATGCCGGTCTCGACACCGTGGGCGAGCACCTCGCGGTCGTGCTGCTGCAGACCGAGGCAGAGCCGGTAGGTGACGTAGTAGGCCAGCGGCGGCGCCACCAGCAGGCCGATCCGGCCCGCCCAGGTCATCGCGTTCAGGCTGATCTGGAACTTGTCCGCGATCACGTCGTTGGCGCCGGAGAGCGTCAGGACCACGTAGAAGGCCACCGCCATGGCGCCCACCGCGGTCCGGGCCGGAACGTCCCGGGGCCGCTGGAGCAGGTTGTGGCTGCGGTAGTCCTTGAGGTGCCGCGCCTCCAGGAACGGGTAGAGCGTGGAGAGGCCCACCAGGATGCCCGGCAGCACGACCGTCGGCCAGAACAGCGGCGGGATCACATACCCGTCACCGATCGGGATGGGGATCTCCCAGGCGGGCATCAGCCGGGTCGAGCCGTCGAGGAACATCACGTACCAGTCGGGCTGGCTGGCGGCCGAGACCACCCACGCCTCGTACGGGCCGAACAACCAGATCGGGTTGATCTGGAACAGGCCACCCATCAGCGCGATCACGCCGAAGACGACCATGAAGAAGCCGCCCTGCTTGAGCGCGTAGCGCGGGAACATCCGCTCGCCGACCACGTTGCCGTTGGTCCGGCCGGGGCCGGGCCACTGGGTGTGCTTCTGCTTGAAGACCAGCCCGAGGTGGACGGTGATCAGCGCGACCAGCAGCGCCGGGATGAGCAGCACGTGGGCGATGAAGAACCGGCTGATGATGATGGTGCCGGGGAACTCCCCGCCGAAGATCGACGAGGTGACCCAGGAGCCGATCACCGGGATGGAGAGCATGATCGCCGAGGCGATCCGCAGACCGGTGCCGGAGAGGCCGTCGTCCGGCAGCGAGTAGCCGGTGAAGCCGGCCAGGAAGCCGACCCAGAACAGCAGCGAACCGATGATCCAGTTCGTCTCCCGCGGCTTGCGGAACGCGCCGGTGAAGAAGACCCGGAGCATGTGCACCACGATCGCGGCCATGAACAGCAGCGCCGCCCAGTGGTGCATCTGCCGCATGATCAGGCCGCCCCGGACGTCGAACGAGATGTCCAGGCTGGAGGCGTACGCGGCCGACATCGGCGTGCCCCGCAGCGGGGCGTAGCTGCCGTTGTAGACCACCTCGGTCATCGCCGGCTCGAAGAAGAAGGTCAGGAAGACCCCGGTGAGCAGCAGGACGATGAACGAGAAGAGCGCGATCTCGCCGAGCAGGAAGGACCAGTGGTCCGGGAAGACCTTGTTCAGCAGCCGGCGCAGCGGGGTGGCCGCCTGGAACCGGTCGTCCAGTCCCGCGGCGGTCCTGCCCGGCACCGCCGCCATGTCAAACTTTCGCCGCTTCACGGCCGCTCCCAGAAGTCGGGCCCGATGGTCTCGGTGTAGTCGGACTTCGCCACGAAGTAGCCCTCGCCGTCCACCTCGATCGGCAACTGCGGCAGCCGCCGGCTGGCCGGACCGAAGATGGGCCGGGCGTTGTCGGTGATCAGGAACTGCGACTGGTGGCACGGGCAGAGCAGCCGGTTGGTCTGCTGCTCGAACAGGCTCGCGGGGCAGCCGGCGTGCGTACAGATCTTGGAGAACGCCGCGTAGTTGCCCCACATGTAGTCGCCGTGGCCCTCGCGCTCGTTGTTGCGGCGCGACTCCTGGGCGTCCGAGTCCCGCAGGTGGATCAGCAGGGTCGGCGAGTCGGCGTGCTGGTTGCTCACGCCGTGCTCGATGCCGGGGAACACGGTGAGCTGGCCACCGGAGCTGATGTCCGCCGGGCGGACCGGCCGGCCGTCCTCGCGGACCAGCCGGACCTTCTGGCCCCCCTCGGCCGGGGCGAACCCGGTGGTGAACATCTGGTTGTTCTTGTGCGGGTCGGAGATCAGACCGCCGACCAGCGGCGCCGCGACGACCGCGCCGACCGGCGCGAGGCCGGCCAGCAGCGAGATGCCGAGCAGCGGCCGGCGCTTCACGCCCAGCTCGTCGGCCATGTAGAGCATGGTCTGGCCGGTGATGGTGCGGTCGTCCGCGGCGACCGCGCCCTCGTGCCGGTCCTGGATCGAGACCTCCTTGGGCAGCAGCTTCTTGCCCCAGGTCAGGATGCCGAAGCCGATGCCGAGCAGGGCCACACCCAGGGTGACGCCGAGCAGCGGGGTGTACCACTTGTCGCCGCCGCGGCCCGGCGCGTACTCCCACGGCCACCAGATGTAGATGACCAGGAACGCGGTCGCGGCCAGACCGGTCAGCAGGAACATCGCGGCGACCGTACGGGTCAGCCGTCGCTCGGCCTTGCTGCCCGGGACCACCTGCGGCTCGTAGTGGACGATCTCGATGTCGTCCCGGCGGGCGCCTTCCCGCACGATGTCGAAACGGGTCAGCCCGGGGCTGTTCACGTCGAGCGGTTCCCGGCCCTGCTGGGCCTGGTGCTCGGTGTGCGTGCTCATGCCGTCACCTCGCTACGTGCGGTGCCGAGCCGCGGCACCACAGCACTGAAACGAATCATCCGCCCGGTCACGACTTGCCCGCAATCCACAGGCTGGTGAAGACCAGCGCGACGATGCCCACCAGGAAGATCGCCAGGCCCTCGGTGGAGGGGCCGTACCGGCCCAGGTTGAAACCACCCGGGTCCTGGTCGTGCTTGAGGGTCTCCTGGATGTAGGCGATGATGTCCGCCTTCTGCTCCGGGGTGATCTGGTTGTCCCCGAACACCGGCATGTTCTGCGGGCCGCTCAGCATGGCGGCGTAGATCTGCCGGTCGGTGGCCGGACGCAGGCTCGGCGCGAACTTGCCGGAGGAGAGGGCGCCGCCGCCACCGCCGAAGGCGTGGCACTGCGAGCAGTTGATCCGGAACAGCTCGCCACCCGCAGCGATGTTCGCGTCCTCGTGCAGGTTGTCGCCGTCCGGCACGATCGGCCCGCCGCCGAGCTCCTGGATGTACTGGGCCAGCTGGCGGACCTCCTCGTCGGTGAAGAGCTCCGGCTTGCGCTGCGCCTGGGCCTCCTGCCGGGCCATCGGCATGCGACCGGTGCCGACCTGGAACTCCACCGAGGCCGCGCCGACGCCGATCAGGCTCGGCCCGCGCCCCTCGACACCCTGCGCGTTGCGACCGTGACAGGTCACACAGCTCACGTCGAACAGCGCCTTGCCCTCCGCGGCGGCGCCGGTCAGCGGCGGATTGTCCTGCGCCTGCACGCCGGGGGCGAAGACGGTGTAGGCGCCGCCGGCCAGCATCAGCGCGGCGAACAGCCGGACCGCGGCACCCAGCCGGCGGCGGCCCCTGCTGCGCGCTACGGGCCGCCCGCGCAGCCGCGCGAGCAGACCGCGTCGGCGGTCGTTGTCAGAAATCATGACCTGTGTCCTTAACCGGTTGGACCTTGTCTCAGGGGACGAAGCAGCGGCGCGGTTCGTGACGCGCCAAGATCACTGAAGCCAGTAGATCATGGCGTAGAGCCCGATCCACACCACGTCGACGAAGTGCCAGTAGTACGACACGACGATCGCGGACGTGGCCTGCGCCGGGGTGAACCGGCCCATGGTGGTGCGGATCATGAAGATGATGAAGGCGACCAGACCGCCGGTCACGTGCAGACCGTGGAAGCCGGTGGTCAGGTAGAACATCGACCCGTAACCGTCTTCGTTGATCTTGATGCCCTCGTGCACCAGCTCGCGGTACTCGTTCACCTGACCGAGCACGAAGATCAGGCCCATCACGAAGGTGATCGTGAACCAGCGCCGCAGGGCGTGGACGTCACCCTTCTCCGCGGCGAACACGCCGAGCTGGCAGGTCACCGAGGACAACACCAGGATCACCGTGAAGGTGGTCGCGTAGGGGATGTTGAGGTGCTCGGTGTGCTTCGCCCACTGCTCCGGCGCCGCCGCGCGGATGGAGAAGTACATCGCGAACAGCGCCGCGAAGA
Organism: Micromonospora sp. LZ34; assembly: GCF_052981855.1. Classification (NCBI taxonomy): domain Bacteria; kingdom Bacillati; phylum Actinomycetota; class Actinomycetes; order Micromonosporales; family Micromonosporaceae; genus Micromonospora; species Micromonospora sp. LZ34. Next base: position 66,619 of record NZ_JBRIQN010000035.1, on the reverse strand, counting down.
ACATGAGTTCGCTGGAGAGCCACACGATCGTCCCGACGCTGACCATGTTGGGTCGGGTCAGGGAGTGGATCCGGCTCTTGTCAATGGCTGGGGCCGCAGTCACGCCGTCATTATTGCCCTTGACCGGGGCCGGCGATCAGCGGGGGGCCGAACCGGTGGCATCCGTGGCCCGATAGGGGTCGTCCGCTTCGCCTGACCTAGGCTGAAAAGCGTGCTGCACGTCGATTGGATCTCCGCCGCCACCTCGGTCGCCGCCGCGACGGGGGGTGAGCCGACGCCGCCGCCGTTCACCGTCACCTCGGTGTTCACCGAGACCCGGCTGGACAGCTGGCTCGCCGTCGGCCTGGTGCTCGCCGCCGGCATCTACCTCTACGGGGTGCACCGGCTGCGGCTGCGCGGCGACCGCTGGCCGGTCTCCCGCACGGTCTTCTTCCTCGGCCCCGGCCTGGGCGGTATCGCGTTGGTCACGGTCAGCGGCCTGCACGCGTACGACACCGCGCTGCTGTCGGTGCACATGGTGCAGCACATGGTGCTGTCGATGATCGCGCCGATCTTCCTCGCGCTGGGCGCCCCGATGACGTTGGCCCTGCGCACCCTGCCGCAGCGGCCCCGCAAGCGGCTGCTCGCGATCGTGCACAGCCGGCTCGCGCGGATCTACAGCTTCCCGCTGGTGGCGTTCGCCATCTTCGTGGTGAACCCCTTCGCGCTCTACTTCAGCGACCTCTACCGGTTCACCCTCGAGCACGCCTGGGCGCACGAGCTGGTGCACGCGCACTTCATCCTGACCGGCTGCGTGTTCTTCTGGCCGCTGCTCGGCCTCGACCCGCTCCCCGGCCGCTGGCCGTACCCGGCCCGGGCCCTGCTGATGCTGCTCTCCGTGCCGTTCCACACCGTGCTCGGGCTCACCATCATGCAGAGCAGCACGCTCTTCGGCGGCGACTGGTACCCGTCGCTCGGGCTCAGCTGGGCCGACCCCTGGGACGACCAGGTCCTCGCCGGCGGCATCCTCTGGGCCGGCGGCGAGTTCGTCAGTGTGACCATGCTCGCCGTGCTGGTCGTGCAGTGGATGAAGCAGGCCGAGCGCGAATCCCGCCGGATCGACCGCGAGCTGGACCGCCAGGAGGCCCGCCAGCGCGCCGCGGAGTCGGCCGCCTGAGCTGCGCCGACGGTACGCTGCGCGGGCACCGCCGGGCAGGACGTCGCGCACCTCACACCGACCGGTACGATCAGCGGGCAGCTACGAGGTGGGAGCCAGTCCAGCCAATGAGTGAGCGCAGCGAACGAATCATCAAGCGCAGTGCGATGGTGCCTCATGACGGCACGGAGCGAAGCGGAGTGCCGGCATGAGCGATCGTCTTTGCACCGTCCTGCTCTACAGCGACGACCCGGAGGTCCGTGACCGGATGCGACTCGCGGTGGGCACCCGCCCAGCGCCCGGCCTGCAGGTCGAGTTCGTCGAGGCGAGCAACTACGCCGAGTGCGTCCGGCTGGTCGACGACTACGAAATCGACCTGATGCTGCTCGACGGCGAGGCCAGCCCGGGCGGCGGCCTCGGCATCGCCCGGCAGATCAAGGACGACCGCGAGGACGCTCCGCCGACCTGCGTGGTGATCGCCCGCGCCGCCGACCGATGGCTCGCGGCCTACGCCGAGGTCGACGCCACCCTGGTGCACCCGCTCGACCCGGTGACCACCGGCACCACGGTGGCCGAGCTGCTGCGGACGCACGCCCCCGCCTGACGTCCCCCGCCCCGGCCCCGCCACGGCGTCGGGCCGACCGGCGCCGGTTCCGTCCACCCGCACCCGCTCGCTTTGCTCGGGAGGCCCACCATGGGCGATCGGACCTGGCCGCACCTGCTCAACGCGCTGCTGCGCGGCGAGGAGCTGTCCACCGCCGACACCGCGTGGGCGATGGGCGAGATCATGTCCGGCGCCGCGTCCGCGGCGCAGATCGCGGGCTTCGCGGTCGGGCTGCGGGCGAAGGGCGAGACCTCGGCGGAGCTGGCCGGGCTGGTCGAGGCGATGCTCGGCCGGGCGGTCCAGGTCGAGCTCCCCGACGAGCTGCGGGCCACCGCGCTGGACGTGGTCGGCACCGGCGGTGACCTCGCCCACACGGTCAACATCTCGACGATGACGGCCCTGGTGGTGGCCGGCGCGGGCGTCCGGGTGGTCAAGCACGGCAACCGGGCCGCCTCCTCGTCCTGCGGCACCGCCGACCTGTTGGAGTTCCTCGGCATCCCGCTCGACCTCGGCCCCGAGGGCGTGGCCCGGTGCGTCACCGAGGCCGGCATCGGCTTCTGCTTCGCCGCCCGGTTCCACCCCGGCATGCGGCACGCCGGCCCGGTCCGCCGCGAGCTGGGCGTACCCACCGCGTTCAACTTCCTCGGGCCGCTGACCAACCCGGCCCGGCCCCGGGCCGGCGCCGTGGGCTGCTTCGACGCGCGGATGGCCCCGGTGATGGCCGGCGTCTTCGCCGCCCGCGGCGACTCGGTGCTGGTGATGCGCGGCGAGGACGGCCTGGACGAGTTCACCACCGCCGCGCCGACCCGGGTCTGGGCGGCCCAGCAGGGCACCGTACGCGAGGCGCTGCTGGACGCACTCGACCTCGGGGTGCCCCGGTCCACCCTCGCCGACCTGCGGGGCGGCGACGCCGCCTACAACGCCGAGGTGGCCCGTCGCCTGCTGGCCGGCGAGACCGGTCCGGTGCGGGACGCCGTGCTGGTCAACTCGGCGGCGGCGCTGGCCACCCAGGGGCCGCTCGACGGCGACCTGACCGAAGCGCTGCGGGCCGGGATGGAGCGGGCGGCCGAGTCCATCGACTCCGGCGCGGCCGCCGCCGTCCTCGACCGCTGGCTCACCACCGCCCGCTCCCTCTGACCGGGCTGGGTAACCGGCGCCGGTTGCGGCATATCGGGGCGACCCCGCCCCGGGACATCCCGACATGCCGCACCCCGCGAACGCCGGCCGGCCCACCGATGACCAGGTCAGGGGCTCGGCCGGCGGGTGACGGGGGACATGTCGGACCCGCGTGCCAAACTACAGCCGAGTAGTTTTCCGTTCCCGGCGCGCACTTCGATGCCCGGCGGGAGCCCGGAGGGAGAGGAGGCGTCCGGCGTGCCGGATCGCGAGCTCTACTGCGACACCTGCGAGGGCGTTCAGCCGTTCGAGGCGCCGCCGTGCGTCGACGGCCACGGCGTCGACTGCCCCGAGCTGATCTGCACCGGCTGCGGCGCCGCCATGCTGATCGCCACCTTCACGTTCCGCGCCGCCCGCCTGGCCGACCGTCGGCGGCCCCAGCCGGCCCACCGCCGCGCCGCCTGACCGCCACCCCACCCACCGACCACCTCGACCGGCGCGATCCCCCGCACGCCGGCCGCTCTCCGCCTGACCGGAGCCCCACTCCTTCGCCCACTCGATTTCGCCGATGTCGCGGTATCCAGATCGCCACGACACCGCGATATCGGCGAACCGGAGTGGATCAAGCCGCCCTCGGCCCCCACCAACCAGGCGACCGGCACGAGCAGCGGGTCGGGTGGGGCGCGACGAGGAGCCACCCGGCCGAGGCGGACAGGCAGGACGGCACGAAGCCCGCCTCCCCGGAGGGCGGCGGGCTTCGTCAGGCTCGTCCGACGACGCCGGCTCAGTGCTCGGCGGTGCGCCGGGTGCCGGTGTAGTACTCGAAGATCAGGCCGCAGGCGGCGAGGACGACCGCCACCAGGCCGACACCGACCAGCCAGAACTGCCAGAACACCAGGCCGAGGCCGGCGATCGAGGCGGACAGCGCGATGCCGAACGGCCAGTAGCTGCCCGGGCTGAAGAAGCCGACCTCGCCCGCGCCGTCGGCGATCTCGGCGTCCGGCCGGTCCTCGGGGCGCAGGTCGATACGGCGGGAGACGAACCAGAAGAAGCCGCCGCACATCGCGCAGAGCAGGAAGGACAGCAGCAACGCCACCGTGCCGACCCACTCGACCCGGCCGCCCTCACCGGCCGTCCAGGCGCCGTACAGCACGGTCGTGAAGAGCAGGAACCCGGCGATGATCAGGAAGATACGCCACTCGGTCTTCATGCCCGCTCCCTCAGCTTCCCGCGCCAACCGGAGCGTTCTCCGGGTTGAAGTTGGCTTCCGTGCGCCGCGTCTCGAACGGCCGGGTGGTCTGGGCGTACGGCTCCTCGCCGATGGCCGTCAGCGCCTCCTGGGTGGACTTGCCGTCCTGCTTGGCCGCGAGGAACTGGTCGTACTTCTCCGGCGACACGACCCGCAGCTCGAAGTTCATGAAGGCGTGGTAGCTGCCGCAGAGCTCGGCGCAGCGACCCACGTAGGCGCCCTCGGTCTCCAGGCTGGAGACCTCGAACACGTTGCGGATCTTGCCGGGCATGACGTCCCGCTTGAACAGCATCTCCGGCACCCAGAACGAGTGGATGACGTCCCGGCTGGTCTCCTCGAACCGGATGGACCGGTTGCTGGGCAGCACCAGGATCGGGATGACCTCGCTGGTGCCGAGCGTCGAGGCGACGGTGTTGGCGTCCTGGCCCTGGCCGTCGCGGTAGTTGAACTGCCAGTTCCACTTGAAGGCGACCACCTCGACGGTGACGTCGGGGTTCTTGGTCGTCTTGTTCACGTCGGTCTGCACGATCGCCGTGTAGTAGAAGAGCACGGAGACGATCAGGATCGGCGCGATGGTGTAGAGGAACTCCATCGGCATGTTGTAACGGGTCTGCACCGGCAGCTCGTTGCCCCGCTTGCGGTAGCGCACGACGCACCAGAAGATCAGGCCCCACACGAAGACGCCGACCGCGAGCGCCGCGATGCACGAGGCGATCCACAGGTCGTACATCCGGCGGGACTCCGCCGAGATGCCACCCTGCGGCCAGCCGAAGCCGTCGAACGCCGCGCCGACGTCACAGCCCGTGAGCAGGACCAGCAGCGCCGCTCCGCCGAGACCGAGCCCGGCGAGCCGACCAGCACCACGCCGCCGGCGCCCACCGGCTCCTGGGGAAGCGCTGTGCCGTACGGCCGCGGGCCGTACCTCCGAACTCCTTGCGACCACCTGGTCCTGCCTCCCTAGCGCGCCGCGGTGTCTGTTCTCTTCTGCCGCCTCGCCAGGCGGAGCGACAGCACCGGCGGCAAAGGCGTCACCGACGGTCGCAGATTACTCGACCATGACGGGCTGGACCGTGTTGGGGTCACTGTCCGCCCCCATCGGGGGGATCTTGCGCATCGCGGCGCGATAGCGTGGACAGCCGTGAGCGCATCCCCGGTCTACCTGGACGCGGCGACCGCCGCGCCGCTGCACCCGGTCGCCCGGCAGGCGCTGCTGGCCGCCCTCGAGGACGGCTGGGCCGACCCGGGCCGGCTCTACACGCAGGCCCGCCGGGCCCGCCACCTCCTCGACGCGGCGCGGGCCGCGACCGCCGAGACCCTGGGCGTACGCCCCGACGAGCTCTCCTTCACCGCCAGCGGTACGACCGCGGCGCACGCGGCCGTGCTCGGCGGCCTGGCCGGGCGGCGCCGGGTCGGCCCGATCCTGGTGCACTCGGAGATCGAGCACTCGGCCGTGCTGCACGCGGCCGAACGGCACACCGCCGGCGGCGGCACGGCGCTCGGGGTGCCGGTGGACCGGCTCGGCCGGCTCGACCTCACCGCCTGGGAGGCGGCGGTCCGGGCACCCGGGGTGGCGCTGGCCGCGCTGATCGCCGCCAGCCACGAGGTGGGCACCCGCCAGCCGGTCGCCGAGGCGGCCGCCACCTGCGCGGACGCCGGGGTGCCGCTCTACGTCGACGCGGCGCAGGTGGTGGGCCGGGTGCCGGTGCCGGGCGGCTGGTCGGTGCTCACCGCGAGCGCGCACAAGTGGGGCGGCCCGCCCGGGGTGGGGCTGCTGGTGGTGCGCAAGGGCACCCGCTGGGAGTCCCCCTGGCCGGCGGACGAGCGGGAGTCTGGCCGTACGCCCGGCACGCTGAACCTGCCGGCGGTGGTGGCCACCGCGGCGAGCCTGCGCGCGGCGGCGGCCGACGCGGCGGCCGAGGCGGCCCGGCTGGCGCCGCTGGTGGACCGGATCCGGGCCCGGGTGGCCGCGGAGGTGCCGGACGTGGAGGTGGTCGGTGATCCCGACCACCGACTCCCGCACCTGGTCACCTTCTCCTGCCTGTACGTGGACGGCGAGGCGCTGCTGCACGCGCTGGACCGGCGCGGGTTCGCCGTCTCGTCCGGCTCGTCGTGCACCTCGTCGACGCTGCGCCCCTCACACGTGCTGGAGGCGATGGGCGTGCTCTCGCACGGCAACGTCCGGGTCTCGCTGCACCAGGAGACGACCGAGGCGGACGTGGAGCGGTTCCTCACCGAACTGCCCGGGATCGTCGCCGACCTGCGGGCCGAGGCGGGGGTGGTGGGGCTGTGACGGCGCCCCGGGAGGTCCTGGACTGTCGCGGGCAGCGCTGCCCGCTGCCGGTGATCGCGGTCGCCCGCCGGCTGCCCGAGCTGCCGGTCGGCACCGTGGTGCGGGTGCTCGCCGACGACCCGGCCGCGGCGGTGGACATTCCGGCCTGGTGCCGGATGCGCGGCCAGGAGTTCCTCGGCAAGGTCACCGGCCCCGACGGCCCCGGCTACGACGTCCGCCGCCAGCACTGAGCGACCCGCCGCCCGCGGCGGTCACTCGTCGCCGACCGGTCGTCCGCCGCCCCGGCGGGCTCCCGCGGGGCGGCGGACGATCCGGTGCGGCGGATCAGGGCAGCAGGTGGGGGCGGACCTCTTCGGCGGCGACGTCGCCGTACGACTCGGCGAGCCGCTTGACGAACTGGTCGCGCCGGACCTGGTACTCCTGGGTGCCGACGGTCTCCAGCACGAGGGTGGCCAGCAGGGAGCCCACCTGGGCGGCCCGCTCCAGGCCGAGGCCCCAGGAGAGCGCGGTGAAGAAGCCGGCGCGGAAGCCGTCGCCGACGCCGGTCGGGTCGACCGCCTGGGTCTCCCGGGCGATCGGCACGTGGATCGGGTCGATGCCCCGGCCCGCAATCTCCACGCCGTGCTTGCCGAGCGTGGTGACCCGGATCTTGACCCGGTCGAGCAGCTGCTCGTCACTCAGGCCGGCCTTGCTCTGCAGCAGCGACTTCTCGTAGTCGTTGGTCATCAGGTAGTCGGCGCCGTCGATCAGCGCGATGACATCCTCGCCCGGCATCCGGGCCAACTGCTGGGACGGGTCGGCGGCGAACGCGAAGCCGCGCTCCCGGCACTCGGCGGAGTGCCGCAGCATCGCCTCCGGGTCGTTGGCGCCGACCAGGACCAGGTCGAGCCCGCCGAGGCGGTCGGCGACCGGGGCCAGCTCGATGTTGCGCGCCTCGCTCATCGCCCCGGCGTAGAAGGAGGCGATCTGGCACATGTCGGTGTCGGTGGTGCAGACGAAGCGGGCGGTGTGCGCCACTTCGCTGATGTGCACCGAGTCGCAGTCGACGTTGTGCCGCTCGAGCCAGGAGCGGTAGTCGGCGAAGTCCGCGCCGACCGCGCCGAGCAGCGCCGGGCGCAGGCCGAGCTGCCCCATGCCGAAGGCGATGTTGGCCGCCACCCCACCCCGGCGCAGCACCAGGTCGTCCACCAGGAAGGAGAGGGACACCTTGTGCAGCTGGTCGGCGATGAGCTGGTCGGCGAAGCGGCCGGGGAAGCTCATCAGGTGGTCGGTGGCGATCGAACCGGTCACCGCGATCTTCATGTCAACCCTCAGGGTCGGGAGCAGGGCGCCGGTCAGCCTACCGGCCGCCGCAAGTCCGGGCGACCGCACGGTTGAACACCCCGCCCGGCCTGCTGACGGCCGCCGTCGGGCGGCCACGCACGGTTGCACATCGCCGCAGCGGCCCGCCGCCGGCGGCCCCCGACACGGCGGCGGGGCCGCCCCTTTCGGGACGGCCCCGCCGTCGGTGTCGGAGTCGACTCAGCTGAACGAGTCGCCGCAGGCGCAGGAGCTGCCCGCGTTCGGGTTGTCGATGGTGAAGCCCTGGGCGTCGATCCGGTCGGCGAAGTCGATGGTGGCGCCGGCCAGGTAGGGGGCGCTCATCCGGTCGACGACGACCTCGACCCCGTCGTAGTCGGTCACGACGTCACCGTCGAGGGACCGCTCGTCGAAGAAGAGCTGGTACCGCAGGCCGGAGCAGCCGCCCGGCTGCACCGCGACCCGAAGCCGCAGGTCGTCGCGGCCCTCCTGCTCGATCAGAGCCTTGACCTTCTGCGCCGCGACGTCGGTGAGGACGACGGAAGTAGGGGCCTTGGCCTCGGTCGACTCGGTCTGCGCTGGCGTGGTCACGTGGAATTCTCCCTGCGCGCGTTCGGTGTGGTCGTCCCGACCAACGTCACCCGCCGGTCAGCGATTCCCACTGTGGTCCAATTTTCGATTGTAGGCCGCTCCGGGCCGGGCCACCCGGCGGCGTGACCTCGGGGCTTCCCCGCGCGGCGCGAGTCACACCCCCGGTCACCGGCTCCACTGCCGGGCCAGCCGCGCGCCGAGCTCGCGCAGCCCCTCCGCGGGCCGGCTCAGCGCGGCGGCCAGGCCGCCGCGCTCCTCGCCCCCGAAGTGCTCCACCAGGCTGTACGCGTCGGTCACCCCGGCCGCGGCGGCCTCCCGGCGGCCGGTGCTCACCTGGCCGGCGAGCACCAAGCAGGGCAGGCCCCGGTCCCGGGCGGCGCCGGCCACCCCGGCGACCACCTTGCCGCGCAGCGACTGGTGGTCGAAGGAGCCCTCCCCGGTGATCACCAGGTCGACGCCGTCCAGCGCGGTGTCCAGGCCGGTGGCCCGGGTGACCAGGCCGATGCCCGACTCGCACCGACCGCCGAGGGCGAGGATCGCCGCGCCCAGGCCGCCGGCCGCCCCGCCGCCGGGCAGCGCGCTCAGTTGCGGCGGGCAGCCGGGCAGGTCCCGCTCCAGCACGGCGGCGAAGCGCCCCAGCGCGGCGTCGAGCAGCAGCACGTCGGCCCGGTCGGCGCCCTTCTGCGGGCCGAACACGTTGCTGGCCCCGTGCAGCCCGAGCAGCGGGTTGTCCACGTCGGTGGCGGCGACCAGCCGGGCGTCGCGCAGCCGGGGTACGCCGTCGAGGATGGCCGCCGCGGCCAGCGCCGCACCCCCGTACGGCAGGGCCAGGCCGGCCTCGTCCAGCGGCGTGACGCCGAGCGCGGTGAGCATCCCGGCACCGGCGTCGTTGGTGCCGGAACCGCCCAGCCCGATGATCACCGTGTGGGCCCCGGCCTCCACCGCGGCGGTGACCAGCAGCCCCAGCCCGTACGAGGTGGTGGCCTTCGGGTCCCGCTCGTCGGCGGCGAGCAGGTGCAGCCCGCACGCCTGGGCGCTCTCCAGCCAGGCGGTCGACCCGCCGTCGGTGAGCAGGATCTCACCGGCCGTCGGCCGGCCGAGCGGGTCGACCGTCGGCACCGCCACCCGCCGGCCGTCGAGGGCGTCGGCGAGCACGTCGAGGAAGCCCGGGCCGCCGTCGGCCAGCGGCCTGATCAGCAGGTCGTCGTCCCCGGCCACCTCGCGCCAGCCGGCGGCCACCGCCGCGGCGACCTCCGGGGCCGGCAGCGTGCCGGCGAACTTGTCCGGACAGAGCAGCACGCGCATGTCGAGCAGTGTGGCAGCCCACACCGGCGGAGGCTGCGCCGAGGCCACGCTGTGGGACCATGGGGTACGTGACTTCGACCTGGGTAGAACCCTCCAACACCGCCACGGCGCTGCTGCTGCTGGGCCGGGGCAGCGACCCCGCCACCGAGCGTGGCGTCGAGTGTCCGGGTGACCTGCCGGCGCCCAGCGACCCGGATCTGGTGGCCCGGGCGGCGGCGGCGAAGGCGAAGCTGGGCAGCAAGGTGTTCGTGCTGGGCCACCACTACCAGCGCGACGAGGTGATCCAGTTCGCCGACGTAACCGGCGACTCGTTCAAGCTGGCCCGCGAGGCGGCGGCCCGGCCGGACGCCGAGTACATCGTCTTCTGCGGCGTGCACTTCATGGCCGAGAGCGCCGACATCCTCACCTCGGACGCGCAGAAGGTGATCCTGCCCGACCTCGCCGCCGGCTGCTCGATGGCCGACATGGCGGTGCTGTCGCAGGTCGAGACCGCCTGGGACGTGCTCACCGAACTGGGCATCGCGGCGCAGACCGTCCCGGTGACGTACATGAACTCCTCGGCCGACATCAAGGGCTTCGTCGGCCGCAACGGCGGCGTGGTCTGCACCTCCTCCAACGCCAAGCGGGCCCTGGACTGGGCGTTCGAGCAGGGTTCGAAGGTGCTCTTCCTGCCCGACCAGCACCTGGGCCGCAACACCGCGGTGCTGGAGATGGGCCTCTCGCTGGACGACTGCGTGCTCTACGACCCGCACAAGCCGAACGGCGGGCTCACCCCGGAGCAGCTGCGCGACGCGAAGATGATCCTGTGGCGCGGGCACTGCTCGGTGCACGGCCGGTTCACCCTCGACAGCGTCAACGACGTCCGCGAGCGGGTGCCCGGGGTCAACGTGCTGGTCCACCCGGAGTGCCGGCACGAGGTGGTCACCGCGGCCGACCACGTCGGCTCGACGGAATACATCATCAAGACCATCGAGGCGGCCCCGGCCGGCTCCGCCTGGGCGGTCGGCACCGAGCTGAACCTGGTCCGCCGGCTCGCGCTGGCCCACCCGGACAAGCAGATCATGTTCCTCGACCGCGCGGTCTGCTACTGCTCGACGATGAACCGGATCGACCTGCCGCACCTGGTCTGGGCCCTGGAGGAGCTGGTGGCCGGTCGGGTGGTCAACCAGATCACCGTCGACGCGGACACCGCCCACCACGCCCGGGTGGCGCTGGACCAGATGCTCGCCCTGCCCGGCGCGGACAGCCCGCCGCCCGGCACCCGGTGATCACTGTCGGTAGCGACCCTCGTACGCAAAAGGGCCGGATCACCGATAAGTGCCCTCAGGGGCGATGTGACCGGGTCCATTTTCATCACTGAGGGCTATGCTGCCGGGGCGATGACGCACGCGGCTCGTTTCGACCGGTCCGCGTTCCGGGTAGCGATGACATCGTGAGCCCCACCATCAACAGCACCGACGCGCTGGAGGTTGCGTTGACCAACGACGTCCTGGTCGTCCACGGAGGCACTCCGCTGGAAGGGCGGATCCGCGTGCGCGGCGCGAAGAACCTGGTTTCCAAGGCGATGGTCGCCGCACTGCTGGGCGACAGTCCGAGCCGCTTGTTCGACGTGCCGAAGATCCGTGACGTCGAGGTCGTCCGCGGCCTGCTCGGCCTGCACGGGGTCAAGGTCACCGATGGCGACGAGGACGGCGAGCTGGTCTTCGACCCGGCGAACGTGGAGAGCGCCAGCACCGACCAGATCAACGTGCATGCGGGCTCCAGCCGGATCCCGATCCTGTTCTGCGGGCCGCTGCTGCACCGCCTCGGCCACGCCTTCATCCCCGACCTGGGTGGCTGCCACATCGGCCCCCGGCCGATCGACTTCCACCTCCAGGCGCTGCGGGAGTTCGGCGCCACGGTCGACAAGACCCCGGAGGGGCTGCACCTCTCGGCGCCGAACGGACTGCACGGCACGAAGTTCGCCCTGCCGTACCCGAGCGTCGGCGCCACCGAGCAGGTGCTGCTGACCGCCGTGATGGCCGAGGGCGTCACCGAGCTGCGCAACGCCGCGGTCGAGCCGGAGATCATCGACCTGATCTGCGTGCTGCAGAAGATGGGCGCGATCATCAAGGTGCACACCGACCGGGTGATCGAGATCCAGGGCGTGCCGAAGCTGCACGGCTACACCCACCGGCCGATCCCGGACCGGATCGAGGCGGCGAGCTGGGCGGCCGCGGCGCTGGCCACCCGCGGCCATGTCGAGGTGCTCGGCGCGCAGCAGGCCGACATGATGACCTTCCTGAACATCTTCCGGTCGGTCGGCGGCGAGTACGAGGTGACCGACGCCCGGCCGCCGAAGCTGGGCGACCCGGGCCAGGAGGGCGGCATCCGGTTCTGGCACCCGGGCGGGGAGCTGAAGTCGGTGGCCCTGGAGACCGACGTGCACCCCGGTTTCATGACCGACTGGCAGCAGCCGCTGGTGGTGGCGCTGACCCAGGCCCGCGGCCTGTCGATCGTCCACGAGACGGTGTACGAGCAGCGGCTCGGCTACACCGAGGCGCTGAACTCGATGGGCGCGAACATCCAGGTCTACCGGGACTGCCTGGGCGGCACCCCGTGCCGCTTCGGCCGGCGCAACTTCAAGCACTCGGCGGTGATCGCGGGGCCGAGCAAGCTGCACGCCGCCGACCTGGTCATCCCCGACCTGCGGGCCGGGTTCAGCCACCTGATCGCGGCGCTGGCCGCCGAGGGCACCTCCCGGGTCTACGGCGTCGACCTGATCAACCGGGGCTACGAGGACTTCGAGGCGAAGCTGGCCGACCTGGGCGCGCACGTCGAGCGACCGTAACCTGCCTCACCCACGACCGCGCCCGGTGCACCGCGATGTGCACCGGGCGCCGTCGGTTGGCTACCCTTTCCGCGTGCCGTCGCTGTTTCGCCGCAAGTCCACCGACCTCGTCGACGAGGCGGTCACCCCGGTGACCGCCGAGGACGAGGCCGCCGCCACGCGTCCCCGGGGCTACACCCCGGCGAAGGGACGTGAGACGCCGAAGCGGCCGGGCGCCGGCCGCCGGCCGGCCGGGCCCACCAAGCCGATGACCAAGGAAGAGCAGCGGGAGCACCGGCGCAAGCTGCGGGCCGAGGCGGCGGCGGAGTTCCGGCGCGAGGGCGGCCCGCGCGACCGCGGCCCGGAGCGGCTGCTGGCCCGCAACGTGGTCGACTCCCGGCGTACGGTCGGCACCTGGTTCTTCGGCGGCGCGCTGATCGTGCTGATCGGCTCGAACGCGGCCATGCCCCCGGTGGTCCGACTGGTGTCCAACATCCTCTGGGGTGCGCTGGCCCTCGGCGTGGTGATCGACTCGATCCTCATCTGCCGCAAGATCAGGAAGCTGGTCCGCGAACGCTTCCCGAACACCGGGCAGCGGATGGGCTCGCTCTACCTCTACGCGATCATGCGCTCGATCACGTTCCGCCGGATGCGTGCCCCACAGCCCCAGGTCAACCTCGGCGACCCGGTCTGACCTCGACGGATCCGGCCCCTCCCGCGCGGCGGTGAGGGGCCGCTTCCGTTCCGGCGGCCGTCCGCCGGGTCACGGCACGCCGAGCAGGCGGAGCAGGGCGGTGGTGCCGGCGGCGGCGACCACCACCAGCACGAACGGCGCCCGCCGCCAGGCGAGCAGCACGCCGGCCAGCACCCCCGCCGGCCGGGCCCAGCCGGCGAAGGCGCCGGCCTCGGTCAGCGCGGCGGTGGCCGCGAGCGCGGCCAGCAGGGCCGCGGCGCCGACCGGCAGCAGCCGGCGGGACCACTCCGGCAGGTCGAGCCGGTCGCGCAGCAGCACGCCGGCGACCCGGAAGCCGTACGTCCCGGCGGCCAGCGCCAGGATCACCGCGATCAGCACGACGTACCTCCCGTCCTCCGGGCCGCACCGGGTCCGGGCGTCCCCGTCCCGACCGCGCGCCCGGCGTCCGGGATCGGGGCGGGCGTCACCCCGACCTCCCGGACGCCGGTCACGGCACCGGTGACGGGGTTCGGGGCGGAGGTCCCCCCGTCCTCCCGTCCACCGGTCCCGGGGCCACCCCACCCGACGCGGCGGGTGGCCGGGGCCGGGGCGGGCGTCACCCCGGCTCCCCGGTCGCCGGTGCCGGCCCGGCCGGCGCGGACGGCTCGGACGGCCAGCAGGGCCGGGCCGGCCAGCGCGAGCAGCACCGGCAGGCCGGCCGGCAGCAGCGGGGTGGTGAGCACGGCCAGCGCCGCACCGGCCAGCGCCATCCGCCGGGTGTCCCGGTCGCGCAGGGTGGGCAGCAGCAGCGCGATCAGGCCGGCGGGAAAGGCGGCGTCCAGCCCGAGCGCGGCCGGGTCGCCGACCGCGCCGCCGGCCAGCACGCCGAGCACGGTGCCGACGTTCCAGGTCACGAAGAAGAGCACTCCGGCCAGCCAGAACGCCCGGCGGCGCGCCGGCCCGGCGGGCCGGGCCAGCGCGAACGCGGTGGCCTCGTCGGTCATCAGGTGGCTGCCGAGCAGCCGGTGCCACCGCCGGGGGCCGAAGCTGTCGCCGAGGGTCAGGCCGAACGGCAGGTGCCGGGCGTTGAGCAGCAGCCCGGCGAGGACGGCGGCGAGCGGGCTGCCCGCCGCGACCAGGCCGACCGCCATGAACTGCGCCCCGCCGGCGAAGACCACGACGGACATCGCGACGGTGGCCCAGCCGGGCAGCCCGGCGGCCACCGCCACCGCGCCGAACGAGGCGCCCACCGCGATCATCGCCGCCCCGATGGCGGCGACGTCGCGGAGTACCCCGCGGTCGGCTGTTCGTTGTACCGTACGCATGGTTCACCATGATGAACGACCCTGAGCCTGGTCGTCAAACCGAACAAACAGACCGACGGAGCGAACATGTCCGCCGAACAGGCGCCCCCGCTGGCCACCATCGCCGCCGCCCTACGCAGCGAACGCGAGCGGGTCGGCATCTCGCTGACCGAGCTGGCCCGCCGGGCCGGGATCGCCAAGTCCACCCTGTCCCAACTCGAGTCGGGGGTCGGCAACCCGAGCGTGGAGACCCTCTGGGCGCTGGGCGTGGCGCTGGGCGTGCCGTTCAGCCGGCTGGTCGAGCCGCCGAGCCCGGCCGTACGGGTGATCCGGGCCGGCGAGGGCCCGCGGGTCCGCTCCGAACACGCCGACTTCGCCGGGACGCTGCTCACCGCCGGGTCGGCCCACGCCCGGCGCGACATCTACCTCATCGAACTGGAGCCCGGCGCGGTCCGCACCGCCGAGGCGCACACCCCCCGCAGCATCGAACACGTGGTGGTCGCGGCCGGGCGGATGCGCGTCGGCCCGGAGTCCGACCAGGTGGAGCTCGGTCCCGGCGACTACGCCACCTTTCCCGGCGACGCCCCGCACCGCTACGAAGCGCTGGCCCCCGGCACCTTCGCCGTGCTGGTGATGGAGCACCCCTGACGCTCCCGGCGGTAGAGCCGGGCCACCACGTCCTCGATGTCCGGCTCGACGACCGAGACGTCCCGCAGCGTGCCCAGCCCGGCGAGCCCGGCCACCACCTCGGCCACCCGCGCCGACTCCAGCGCGAACACCAGCCGGTGCCCGTCGTTCTCCACCCGGTGCAGCGCCGCGCCGGGCAGCACCGGTGGCTCGGGCACCGGGGCGTCGAGGTCGGCCACCACCAGCCGGCGGGAGCCGTACCGCTCGTGCAGCGCGGCGATCGACCCGTCGTGCACCACCCGCCCGTGGTCGATCACCACCAGCCGGCGGCAGAGCCGTTCGATGTCGGCCAGGTCGTGGGTGGTCAGCACCAGCGTGGTGTCCCCGGCACGGCCCAGCTCGGCGAGGAACCCCCGCACCGCCTGCCGGCTGACCACGTCCAGGCCGATGGTGGGCTCGTCGAGGAAGAGCACCTCGGGACCGTGCAGCAGGGCGGCGGTCAGCTCGCCGCGCATCCGCTGACCGAGGGAGAGCTGCCGGACCGGAGTGTCCAGGAACGCGTCCAGGTCGAGCAGCTGCCGGCAGCGGCGCAGCCGGGCGGCGTGCTCGGCGGGCGGCACCCGGTAGACGTGCCGCAGCAGGTCGAAGGAGTCGCGCAGCGGCAGGTCCCACCACAGCTGCGAGCGCTGGCCGAAGACCACGCCGATGCGCAGCGCGAGCCGGGTGCGCTGGGCGACCGGGCGCAGCCCGCAGACGCGTACCTCGCCGGCCGAGGGCGTCAGCACCCCGGTGAGCATCTTGAGCGTGGTGGACTTGCCGGCGCCGTTCGGTCCGATGTAGCCGAGCAGCTCGCCGCGCTCGACCCGCAGGTCGATCCCGTCCACGGCGGTGACCAGCCGCTTCTCGCGACGCAGCCGGCCGGCTCTGACCCGCACGGTGAACTCCTTGCGCAGGCCGCTGGTCTCGATGACGCTCATGATCCCGTACTCCGGTAGTGACGGACGCCGGTGCGCCAGGCCGCGGCGGCCGCTCCGGCGGCGACCAGCGCGACGCCCGGCGCGGCCCAGCCGACCCAGGACGGCAGGCCGAGCGGGTCGGCCCGGCCGAGCAGGGCCAGCGCCGGGTGGTAGCCGACGAAGGCGAACCCCAGGCCGTACGCGAAGAGGGCGCGGAACCACCCCTCGTAGACGGTGATCGGGTAGCTGGCGAAGTCCCGCCCGCCGTAGGTGACCGAGTTGGCCAGCTCGCCCGAGTCGACCCAGAAGAACGAGACGGTGGCGGTGGCCACGAAGACCGAGCCGAAAAAGACCACCGCGGCCAGCGGGGCCAGGACGACCAGCAGCGCCCGCGCCGGGGTCCACTGGATCCCCGCCGAGCCGACCGCCACGGCCAGCACGGCGAGCCCGAACACCGCCCGGGACACCTTGCGCAGCGGCAGGTCCATCAGCAGCAGTTGCGGCAGGGCGCCCAGCGGGCGGAGCAGCACGGCGTCGAAGAGGCCGGTGCGCACGTAGCGGGGCAGCCGCTCAATGTTGCCGACCAGCAGGTCCGCGATGGCGAACGCGCTGGTGGAGATGCCGACGATGACCATCGTCTCGCGCAGCGTGAAGCCGCCCAGCTCCCGGGTGACGCCGAAGACGACCAGCACGGTGACCACGTCGAAGACGGTGGACCCGACGTTGCCGACCAGGTCCACCACGAACGACGTCCGGTAGGCGGTCTGCGACCGGGCCTGCGCCCCGAGCAGCGCCCGGTACGCCGCCAGCGCGCCACCCGCCCGCGGCGCGACGGTCGACCCGCCGGCCGGGCGCGGGCCCGGGAGGCCGGACAGCTCAGCCACCCTGCACCACCAGCCGGCGTTCGGCCCGGCGCTGCACCAACCGGCAGGCCGCCAGCACCAGCACCGCCCAGCCCACCTGCACACCGACCAGCGCGGCCTGGGTGCCGGTCGGGTCCCGCTCGACCAGCACGTCCAGCGGGGTCTGCAGCAGGCTCGGGAACGGGGTGCCGAGCCAGAGCGCCAGTTGGAGCCACTCCGGCAGGAAGCGCAGCGGGAAGTAGAGCCCGGAGAGCACGCCCGAGGCGAGCGTCCAGAGGATCACCGGCCCGCGCACGTCGTGCAGCCAGTACGCGGTGGCGTTGACCAGGTAGCGGCAGCCGAAGCAGAGCACGACGGCGACGAGCACGGAGAGCACGAAGAGCGGGCCGGTGGTCCACCGACCCGGCAGGTACACGGCGAAGAAGACCGGCCCGACCAGCACCGGCGGCAGCAGCCGGGCCAGCGCGGCGTAACCGGCCCGGCCCAGGTCGGCGGCGAGGTAGCTGGTCACCAGGTGCACCGGGCGGAGCAGGTCGGCGGCGACCTCGCCGGTGCGGATCCGGTCGGCCAGCTCGGTCCATCCCCAGAGGAGGATGACGGCGAGCAGGCCTTGGCCGACCCAGACGAAGGTGGCGAGCTGGGCCCGGTCGTACCCGGCCACCGTGCCAGCCGCGCCGACCGCGGCGAGCAGGACGTAGCAGCGTAGGAAACCGAAGACGCAGTTGGTGACGACGCCGGCCACGGCCGCCTGCCGGTAGGTGGAGTATCGTCGGAAGCCCGATCGGGCTATTGCCCTAAATGTCCGAAACCATAGGATAACGTTTGAGGCGGTGGGCGGTGCCACAGTGGCGGTGAGCGAGCCCACGCCGCTACCCTCCTTCCGCAGCCACGCCGTGCCGGAACGGGCGACTTTACCGGCCGGCTGGGTGCCCAGCGCGACAATTTCCGACGAGGTGACATCGCCGTGAGCGAGCGGACGCGAGCCGGCCACCGGGACGCGGCCGTGAGCGAGCGGACGACCGGCGGTCGCCCCGGCACGATCGCGCGCGTCGGCGAGGACGGACGCCTGCTCGGCCGGCGACCCGCCGCCCGGGACGGCCGGCCCGCTCCGTCCGCTCCCCGCACCCGGTCCCGCACCGGCGACGGGCCACCCGGATGAGCCGTGGCTACGCGGACCGGTGGCACGACCCGGCGGAGCCGTCCTGGGTCGTCGAGCCGACCACGGAGTGGCATCCCCAGTTTCCCGGCCAGCGCTACCCGGGCGACATCGGCGTCCAGCACACCCCACCGCCGGCACCCCGTGGCCGGGCGGCGGTGGTCGGCCGCGCCGAGGTGCCCCCACTCGCACCGACCCGCCCGGACGGGACGTACATCGGCCGGTCCTGGGAGGACGAACCGGACGGCTGGGACCGGCACAACGGCCGCGACGGCCGGCGGTACGACGACGGGCCGTACCGCCCGGGGCGCGGGGAGCCCGGGCGGCCGGACGACCGCCAGCGCCCGGACCCGGGCCGCCGGGGCGACCGCGCCCCGTACGACGTCGAGGGCCCCCGCCGGACCGCACCCCGCGACCCCGGCCACGACCGCTACGACGACCGCGCGCCCCGGCACGAGCCACCCGGCCGGGGCCGGTCCGGCGTCGCGCCCGTCTCCCCCGCCGGCCACCCGGAACCCGGCTGGCTGCCGGAGCCGGACGAGGAACCACCGGCGCGCCGCCCGGCCGCCCAGGACCGGTCGGCCAACGGCTACGACCAGCGACCCGCCGAGGGCACCCGCCGGCCCCGCTACCAGTGGGACCGCGCCGCCGACCAGCGCGAGCGACCCCCGGCCGAACAGCGCGACCGGTACGCCGGCGAGCGCCGACCCGCCGACCAGCGCGAGCGGTTCCCCGCCGAGCACCCGGACCGGTTCGCCGCCGAGCGCCGGGACCGTGGACCCGGGGACCGCGCCGGGCAGGCCGGCCGGTGGGAGCGCCCGGACCGGGTGACCGGCGGGCGGCCGTACGAGGACGCGGAGCGCCGCCGGCCGGAGCCGGACGAGCGGTGGCAGCCGCGCGAGGCGGCCGCCCGGGCCGAGACGTACCCGGACCGGCGCCCCCGTGAGGACGCCCGGCCGGAATCCCGCCGGGAACCGCGGGAGTACCCGCCGTCGCGGCCGGACGACATCCTGCCCTGGCCGGCGCCCGGTCCCGTGCGGCCGGGATACGACCGGAGCCCGGAGCACCGCGCGGATCCGCGCCCGGAGCACCGCCGGCCGGCGGAACCCGCCGGCCCGCCCCGCTCCGGCGACCGCCGGGACGCCCCTGCGCCGGTCGACGAGCGGCCCAGGATGCCCGCCGCCGGCGCGCCGGCCCGGGACCTCCCGGTTTCCGGCCGGCCGGTCTCCCCTGCCCCGGCCGACCGCGACCTGCCCGCACGCGGCCGACCCGACACCCGCACGCCCTACACCGACCGGCCCGTCTCCCCCGCCCCACCGGGCGACCGTCCGGTCTCGCCGGCCCCACCGGACCGGGCCCGACCCGGACACGCCGAAACGGGCCCCCGCGCGCCCTACGCCGACCGGCCCGTCTCGCCGGCGTCCCCCGGCCAGCGACCGGCCGCGCCGGCCGCCGGACCGCGTCCCGTCTCCCCACCGCCCGCCTTCGGTCCACCGGCCGGAGCCGCCGACCGACCCGTCTCGCCGGCCACCGGGCGCCCGGCCACCCCGCCCCCGAGCTCCGGCCGCCCGGTGCCACCGCCGCACCCGGCCGCGCCGGAGCGCCCCGGCCGTGGGGATCGTCCGGTCTCCGCGCCGCCCGCATTCGGCCGGCCGGCTCCCGGTGCCCAGGGACGGCCCGCCGCGCCCCCGCCGCCGTGGGGCCCGGTGCCCGCGGCGCCCGGAACCACCGGTCGGCCCGAGGTGCCCGCCGCCGAGCACCGACCGCCGGCCACCGGTCCTTCGTCCACACCGGACGCGCCCGTCTCCGGGCCGCCCGCCGCCCGACTGCGGGTGGAGTTCGTGCCGACCCCGGACGCGCCGTCGACCGCCGCGGCCGCCCCGGCGAGCGCACCGCCGGCGTCACCGACCGACCCGACCGGGCGGAGTGGCCCCGCGCCGGTCGACCGTCCGCCGTCGGGCGCCGGCACGCCGTCCTCCCGGGTGGCGGAGCCGGCGCCGCCCCTGGCCATCAGCCCGGACCGGCCGAAGGTCTACGTCCCGCCGCCGCCGAGCGAGCCGCCCGCACCCGCCGGGCCCCCGACACCGGCGGGCGGAAACACCCGGGGCGGACCGGACGCCTGGTTCGGGCCCGCTCGATCGGAGGCGGACGGCACCGCACCGACCGTCGCGACGGAGAGCGCCGACTCGTCGTCCGTCACGCCCGCGCCGGTCGTCGACGATGCCGGGGCGCCGGTCGCCCCCGCCGGCCGCCCGTCGACCGAGCCGGTCCTCCCGCCGCCCACGGACCACGCCACGGCGCCGGTCTCCGCGCCAGCCGCAGACCACGACACGGTCACACCGGTCTCGGCCCCGCCGGTCGACCCCGACGCGACCGCACCTGTCCCGGCTCCGGCAGCGGCGCCACCGGTGTCCGCGCCACCGGCGCAGCCGGATTCGGCCGGGCCGGGGGCGCTCGTTCCCGCTGCCCCGGACCATCCGGCCCCGACCACCTCGCCGCACGTCGACGACGAGCCCCCACCGGGCGAGCCCCGGTCGGCACCGGCCGCCGGCCACCCGGTGTCGGCATCCTCGGCCGTCGGGGCGCCGGCGACCGCCCCCGAGCAGCGGGCCACCGCGCCGGAGACCGGCCACCCGGCGATGCCCGAGGCGGTGCCGCAGCCGATCGGGACAGCGGACGAGGCCCCGGGTGCGGCAACCCCCGGCCCATCGGCCGACCGGCAACCACCGCTACCCGACGAAGGGCCGACCGGCGACCTGCCGGTCGCACCGGTCCCGGCCCCGCCGGCGGCACCCGTCTCCCCGGCGGCGGTACGGCCCGGCGGCGAGGGCGCGGACGACCCGGAGCCCGCGGTGCCGCCGGTGTCGGCGCCACCCGCCGAGACGCCCGCCGCCACCGATCCCGCCTCCGCGCCCGCGGACCCGGCGCCGCCGGAGCCGGCGCCCCCCGCCGGACCGGCCACGGCACCGGTATCCGCGCCGCCCGGCGGGCCGGTGTCCACACTGGCCACCGCATCCGGGTCCGGCCCACCGGCCGCACCCGTCTCCGCGCCGCCCGCGGCACCCGTGTCCGGGCCGCCCATCGCACCCGTCTCCGCGCCCTCGGCCGCACCCGTCTCCGCGCCACCCGGTTCACCCTTCTCCGCACCCCCGGCCACGCCCGTCTCCGCCCCACCGGCCGCACCGGACGCCGCACCGCTCCCGGCACCCGCCGCTGCGGCACCCGTCGCCCCCATCTCGGCCCCGCCCGTCTCCGGCCCACCGGCCGCACCCGTCTCCGCACCCCCGGCCACGCCCGTCTCCGGCCCACCGGCCGCACCCGTCTCCGCGCCGCCGGCCGCACCCGTCTCGGCACCGCCCGCCGTGCCCGTCGCCTCGGCACCCGAGGCACGCGAGGCGCCCGAGGCACCCGTGTCGGCCCCGCCCTCGGCACCGGTCTCGGCGGCACCCGCCGCTCCCGTCTCCGCGCCGCCCGGGTCCCCGGCCGGCGGGCCGGACCCGGTCGCCGAGCAGACGCCCGGCCCGCAGGGTGACCCCGAGCAGGTGCTGGCCAGCTACCGCTGGCGGCTCGACCCGGCCACGCTGCGCGAGGTGGCGGAGGATCCGGACGAGCTGCGGGCCATCCGGCGGGGTCTCACCGAGAAGCTGGGCACGACCGTCGACAACCGGTCCCGGGCGCGGCTGCTCAGCCTGCGCGCGGTGGTGTCGCGGATCCTCAGCGAGCTGGACGACGCGCTCGCCGACGGCCGGCTCGCCCTGACGTACGCGGAGGCCACCGGCGAGCTGCGACGGATCGCGCTGGCGCAGGCCCGGCTGGCGCACGTGCTGCGCTGGCGGGGTGACCACGCGGAGGCGGACCGGCTCTTCGCCGAGGCGAACTCGGCCGAGCTGCCCGACCGGCTGCGCGCGGCCCTGCACGAACACGCCGGCCGGTCCGCCTACGACCAGGGCCGGTTGCTGGAGGCGTGCCAGCACTTCGAGCTCGCGCTGGACCTGCGCGGCGCCGCGGACGCCGAGCTGCTGGCCCGGATCCGGACCTCGCTGGACGCGGTCGCCGACCGGGCCGCCGAGCACGGCTTCGGGCCGCACCCCCGCAGCCGGGACGACCTGCTGGACCGCGTCCGGCCCCCGGTTCCGGCCCGCGACGGCTTGCTCTGGGGGTACGCCGACCAGGAGGGCGACCTGGTGATCCCGGCCCGGTACGTCGAGGCGCAGCCGTTCCGTGAGGGACTCGCCTGGGTGCGCCGGCCGGAGACGGACCGCTGGTCACTGATCGCCCTCACCGGCACGACGGTGATCGAACCGTCGTATCTCGCGGTCCGCTCCTTCTCCGACGGCCTGGCCTGGGTGGTGCGCGACAGGAGCGCCGGTTGGCTCGCCATCCGTCCCAACGGCGACGTGGCGATCCCGCCCGGCTTCGCCGACGTACGCCCGTTCCGGCGCGGAGTGGCGGCGGTGCGCCGGGACGGCTGGGGCGCGGTGGACCGGAACGGCCAGATCGTCCTGCCGACCCGCTACCACGGATTCGCCACGACGCTGTCCGACGGCCGCCAGGTGGACGACTTCACCGACGAGGGGCTGGCCGTGGTGGACGTGGCGGGCCGCCGCGGCGTGGTCGACCGGACCGGGCGGGTGATCGTGCCGCCGGCCCACCCGGCGGTGGTCATCCACCCGGTCGCGTTCCTGGTGGCCACCGGCGCCGGACGCTGGGGCGCGCTGGACCGGCGCGGTCAGCCGCTGATCGACCCGGTGCACCGCGACCGCGGCGAGGTGGTCGCGGAGATCGAGCGACTGCTCACCGACACCAACCCGGTGCTCTGACCGGAGCAGCCGGGCCGCCCCACCGCCCGGACCCGGTGCACGCATCCGATCGGCTGACCGGCCCCGCCGGACGCGGCGACCGTGCCGGCCCAGGCCCGGCCCGGGCCGGCGCCGGCCACCG
Organism: Micromonospora sp. LZ34; assembly: GCF_052981855.1. Classification (NCBI taxonomy): domain Bacteria; kingdom Bacillati; phylum Actinomycetota; class Actinomycetes; order Micromonosporales; family Micromonosporaceae; genus Micromonospora; species Micromonospora sp. LZ34. The sequence goes on along the minus strand of NZ_JBRIQN010000035.1, from coordinate 43,701 downwards.
GGGCGGTGCCGCGCGAGCCGTCGGTCTGTCGTCCACACCTGCCGGCGCGGGTCACGCGGTCGGCGGGGGACCCAGCAGCTCGATGCCGTTGCGCGCGGCGGCGTGCCCGAGAGCCGCCGGATCGATCGGCAGCGGATCCGGCAGCCGCCGCTCGGCCGCGGGCAGACCCGCCTCCGCGGCGAACCGCTCGAACCCGCCCGGGGTGGTGAGCTGGAGGGCCCGCAGCGGCTCGTCCGGCCCGACCGTGAAGGTGTGCGCCAGGCCGACCGGCAGCAGCACGAAGTCGCCCGGGCCGGCGAGGAAGGTCTGGTCGGCGCAGTGGAACCGCGCGGTCCCGGAGAGGACGTAGAACATCTCGTCCTCCACCTGGTGCCGGTGCAGCGGCGGGGCGAAGCCCGGCGGGTTGACGAATTCGGCCACGGTCAGCCGGTCCCGGGTCTGCGCACCCGCGGCCTTGATCGTGACCAGGTTGCCGAGGAACCAGTACGCCTCCCCCTCGTCAGGGCGGCGCAGGTACGGGCCGACGGACATGCCGCCTCCTCCGGTTGGCGTCGTCTTGACCAGACGACGGAATATTGGATAGCCAGCGTCTAATGAATACATTGTTAGTATCGCGTCGTCATGGATGACGTCAAGGACGGAAAGCCGACCCGGCCGTACCGGTCCCGGGTCCGGGAGGAGAGCGCGCGGCGCACCCGCCAGGCGGTGGTCGCCGCCGCCACCGAGCTCTTCGTCGCCCGCGGTTACGCGGCGACCTCCCTGGCCGACGTGGCCGCCGCCGCCGGCGTGGCCCGCCCCACGGTGTTCGCCGCCTTCGGCTCCAAGGCGGCCCTGCTGCGCCAGGTGCTCGACCAGGCGCTGGCCGGCGACGACGAGCCGGTGCCGGTGGCGCAGCGACCCTGGTTCCGGCCGGTCTGGGACGCGCGTGGCCAGCGCGAGGTGCTCGACGGCTACGCCGGGGTGTGCACCCTCATCGGTGGGCGTGCCGCCCGGGTCTTCGAGACCGTCCGCCGCGCGGCCGACGAGACCCCCGAGGTGGCCGAGGTGTGGGAGACGCTGCTGCGCAACCGGCGGGCCGGGGCGCGGATGGTGGTCGAGCAGGCGCGCACCTTCGGCCCGCTGCGCCAGGGCGCCGACATCGAGCGGGCCGTCGACGAGCTGTGGTTCTTCAACGACCCGGCGCACTACGCGGCCCTGGTGCTGCGCTGCGGCTGGACCGAGGACTCCTTCCGGCGGTGGCTCGCCGCGCGGATGCGGGACGTCCTGCTGCCGGCCTGACCGCCGCCCGGGACTAGGGTCGGAGACATGGAATTCCGACACCTGGGCCGTTCCGGCCTGATGGTCAGCGAGATCTCGTACGGCAACTGGATCACCCACGGCTCGCAGGTCGAGGAGGACGCGGCGTTCGCCTGCGTCCGGGCCGCCCTGGACGCCGGCATCACCACGTTCGACACGGCCGACGTCTACGCCGGCACCCGGGCCGAGGACGTGCTCGGCCGGGCGCTGGAGAACGAACGGCGTGAGGGCCTGGAGATCTTCACCAAGGTGTACTGGCCCACCGGGCCGGGCCGCAACGACCGGAGCCTGTCCCGCAAGCACATCATGGAGTCGATCAACGGCTCGCTGCGCCGGCTGCGCACCGACTACGTGGACCTCTACCAGGCCCACCGGTACGACTACAGCACCCCGCTGGAGGAGACGATGGAGGCCTTCGCCGACGTCGTGCACTCCGGCAAGGCGCTCTACATCGGCGTCTCCGAGTGGAAGGCGTCGCAGATCCGCGAGGCCCACCAGCTCGCCCGCGAGCTGCGCATCCCGCTGATCTCCAACCAGCCGCAGTACTCGATGCTCTGGCGGGTCATCGAGTCCGAGGTGGTCCCGACCAGCGAGGAACTGGGCGTCGGGCAGATCGTCTGGTCGCCGATGGCGCAGGGCGTGCTCTCCGGCAAGTACCTGCCCGGCCAGCCGCCGCCGGCCGGTTCCCGCGCCACCGACGAAAAGTCCGGCGCCGGGTTCATCGCCAAGTGGCTGACCGACGACGTGCTCACCCGGGTGCAGCGGCTCAAGCCGCTGGCCGAGCAGGCCGGGCTGAGCATGGCCCAGCTCGCCATCGCCTGGGTGCTGCAGAACCCGAACGTCTCCTCGGCGATCATCGGGGCGTCCCGTCCCGAGCAGGTGCACGACAACGTCAAGGCGGCCGGCGTGAAGCTGGACGCGGACCTGCTCAAGGCGATCGACGAGATCGTCGAGCCGATCACCGAGCGCGACCCGGCCCGGACCGAGAGCCCCGCGCAGCGGCCGTGACGCGTTCCGGCCCGGCCGGCTCCCCAGCCGGCCGGGCCGGGCGACCGGTGCCGGCTCGCCCGCGAACCGGGACGGCCGGCGGCTGGCAGCGGGCCGGTCAGCCCCGCCAGAAGCGGATCAGGTCCAGCCCGGTGGCGTAGAGCCAGGGCGGCAGGCCGAGCAGGTCACCGACGGCGAAGACCAGGTCGAAGAACCAGCCGCCGATCCGCGGGTTCCACAGCAGCGCGAACAGCAGGATGAAGCCGTACGGGGCGAACAGGTCGTACATCCGGCGCCACTGCGGGTTCAGCCAGGGCTGGATCATGTTGCCGCCGTCCAGGCCGGGCACCGGGAGCAGGTTGAGCACGCTCGCGGTGAGCTGGAGGAAGGCCAGCAGCGCCACGGCCGCCCAGAACTCCACCGGCCCGCCGCCACCGGCGCCCAGCCGCAGCACCGCCACCAGCACCAGGGTGAACAGCACGTTGGTGGCCGGGCCGGCGAGGCTGACCAGGGTGTGCCGCAGCCGTCCAGGGATATGGTGCCGGTCCACCCAGACCGCCCCACCGGGCAGGCCGATCCCGCCGAGCAGCACCACCAGCACCGGCAGCGCGATGGACAGCAGCGGGTGGCTGTACTTCAGCGGGTTCAGGGTGAGGTAGCCGCGGTGTGCGACCCCCCGGTCACCGGCCCGGTACGCGACCACCGCGTGGGCGTACTCGTGCAGGCAGAGCGAGACCAGCCAGCCGGAGACGACGAAGAGGAAGACGTCGAACCGGACGTTGCCGAACCCCTGCCAGGTCAGCACCCCGCTGGTGACGAAGAGCGCCACGAGGGCGAGGAAGACCGGGCTGGGCCGGAACGCCGCCCGGGGCATGCCGAGCACCAGCGGCCCCGGACGGTCGCCAGCCATCACTCCGCCGTGGGCAGCAGGCTCATCCGGTACTCCACCCGGTCGTCCTCGACGAGCGCGACCGAGGTGACGCCGGACGCCGCGAGCTCGCGCCAGGTCTGGCCGATCCAGGATTCGGCATCCGCCTGACTGCCGAACGACTCCGCCGGCCCCTCGACCGACTCGCCGTTCGTGCCCTCGTACCGCCAGCTCCACGCCATGCCGCGTCTCCCCTCGCCGCTGATGTCCCGTGGGACGAACCCTCGCCAGCGTAGTCGGCCGGGCGCGCGACGGTCGGGCGCTCGCCTCCTGGACCGGGCCGGGGCTTGATCGATGCGGACGGAGCCGGCCGGTACCGTGGCCCGGTGCTGACTCAAGGGGTGGTGCTCAGCCAGCGGTACCGGCTGGGCGAACGGGTGGCGACCGGCGGCATGGGTGCGGTCTGGCGGTGCACGGACCTGCTGCTCGAACGCGAGGTGGCGGTGAAGGTGCTGCTGCCGGGGCTGACCGCCGATCCGGAGTTCACCACCCGGTTCCGGGCCGAGGCACGGATGCTGGCGGCCCTGCGGCACCCCGGCGTGGTGGCGGTGCACGACGTCGGCCGGTCGACGCTCGCCGACGGCAGCGAGGTCGACTACCTGGTGATGGAGTACGTCGACGGGGAGCCGCTGGGCGGCTGGATCCGGCAGGCCGGCCGGCTCGACGCGGCCTCGACCATGTCGGTGGTGGCACAGGCCGCCGAGGCGCTGCACGCCGCCCACCTGGCCGGCATCGTGCACCGCGACGTCAAGCCGGGCAACCTGCTGGTGAAGCCCGACGGCCGGGTGGTGCTGGTCGACTTCGGCATCGCCCGCTCGGGCAGCACGGCCGGGATCACCGCCGCCCACACGATGCTCGGCACCGCCTCGTACATGTCCCCCGAGCAGGCCACCGGCCAGCCGGTCTCGCCGGTGACCGACGTCTACGCCCTCGGCGCCGTGGCCTACTTCTGCCTCGCCGGGCGTCCGCCCTTCGAGGGTGAGAACCCGTTGCAGGTGGCCCTGCGGCACCAGCACGACGAGCCGGCCCCGCTGCCGGCGGGCACCCCGCCGGCGGTGGTCGCGCTGGTGGAGCGGGCGATGGCGAAGCGTCCGGGCGACCGGTACCCGAGCGCGGCGGCGCTCGCCGAGGCCGCCGCCGAGACCCGGGACGCGACGCTGGCGAGCATCCCGGTCTCGGCCCGCCCGCCGTGGGCGATGGCCGGGCCCACCCCCGCCGCCGCGCCGCCCCCGGCCGCCGAGCCGGTCTCCGGTGCCGGTCCGTCCGCCTCGGGCGCGGCCGCCCCGACGCCGCCGCCGGCCTCGGACCGCTCGGGCTCGTTCCGGGGTACGTCCGGCATCGGCGAGCCGTCGGCCCTGCCGGCGCCGGCAGGGCCGCCGCCGCCCGCCGGCCCGCCCACGGGAAGCGCCGCTGCGCCGATTGCGCCGCCCGGGCCGGTCCCGCCGCCGGCCATCGCGCCGGTGTGGCCGTTCGGGCCGGCCGCCGCGCCGCTCCCGCCCTCCGGACCGGCCGCCGCGCCGGTTTCGCCCTCCGGGCCGGCCGCCGCGCCGGTCTCGCCCCCCGGGTCCTCTCCCGCCCCGGTGTCGCCGCCGAGCGGCCCACCGTCCGGTGGCTTCGCGCCCGGTGGCTTTGCGCCCGGCCGGGCACCGGCGAACGCCGGCCGGCCGGCACCCGCGCCGGGTCAGACCGGCACCGACGCCTGGGGGCTACCGCCGACCCGGGAGGACGCGGTCCGGCCGCGGCCGGGCCGGCGCCGGATGGCGCTGGTCGGCGCGGCGGCCACCGTGCTGCTGCTCCTGGTCGGCGTGGTGGCGGCGACGACGCTGTTCGCCGGCGACGATCCCGGCGCCGGGGACACCCCGGCGGCGCTCACCGGCGAGTCGGGCGTCCCGGTCTCCGGCGCGCCCGCACCGGCGGCCACCGACGGCAACGGCCGGCTGCGGACCGGGCCGACGCCGGGCGGCACCCCGTCGGCCACGGCGGCGCCGCCGTCCGGCGCGGCCGGCCGGTCGACCGCCCCCGCGCCGGGCGGGCCGGCGCCGATCGGCGGCACCACCAGCCGGCCGAGCCCCACGCCGACCACCAGCCGGCCGGAAAAGCCCAACCCGTACACGCCGGCGCAGGCGTGCGGCAGCGGCTACCAGGTGATCGACTCGGCGTCGCTGACCGTCTCGGGCACCCGCAAGGGACGGGTGTACCTGCTCTACCACGCCGGCACGGGCTACAACTGCGTGGTGACCATGAAGGAGACCGCCGTCGGCACGAAGACGCCGGTCTCGGCGTACCTGGAGGTGCAGGGCCGCGCGCGCAGCACCGACAGCGGCTCGTTCGACTACTACGCCGGGCCGGTGAGGGCCAAGGCCGCCGGGGTGTGCGTGAAGTGGGGCGGGTCCACCGGCGGCGCCAGCTACGGCAGCGGGTTCGAGCACTGCGACTGACCGTCGGCGGGCCGGTCCGCCGGCCGGGCGGAGCAGGCCACCGGGTGCCGGGAGCGGGCACGCGGGCCGGCCGGCGGGCGGACGCCGGGCGGCCTTAAGGTACGGGCATGTCCGTTGACGGGTGGAACACGGTCCTGGTGCTCGGGGGCATCCGGTCCGGCAAGTCGGAGTTCGCCGAGTCCCTGGTCGCCGACGCGCCCACGGTCCGCTACGTGGCCACCGCCGCCGACGCGCCCGCGGACGACGCCGAGTGGGCCGCCCGGCTGGCCGCACACCGCTCCCGGCGTCCGGAAACCTGGCGCACCGAGGAGACCGCGGCCGACCCGCGCCGGCTGGCCGACGTGATCGCCGCCGCCCAGCCGAACGAGACGCTGCTCGTCGACGACCTCGGCGGCTGGGTGACCGTGCTGCTGGACCCGGCCCACCAGCCGGCCGACGACACCGCCACCATCGCCGAACTGGCCGCCGCGGTGCGGTCCTGCGCGGCGCGGCTGGTGCTGGTCAGCCCCGAGGTCGGGCTCTCCCTGGTGCCGACCACCCCGCTCGGCCGGGCGTTCACCGACGCGCTCGGGGCGGCCAACCGGGCGGTCGCCGACGCCTGCGACGCGGTCGTGCTGGTGGTCGCCGGCCAGCCGGCCTGGCTCAAGCCGGCCGGGCCGGCGCGCGCGGCGACCGTGCCGGCCCAGGCCGGGCCCGCCCCGGCCGAGCCGGCAGCCCCGGCGGTCAACGGCGCGGTCGTCGCCCCCGAACCGGTCACCCGGCCGGAGGTGTTGACCCCGGTGCCACCGGCCACCCCGCCCGCCGAGCCGGCCACGCCGTGGGCCGCGCCCACCATGGCGCTGCCGATGGTCGCCACCGGCCTGGTCATCCAGCCCGGCATGGAACTGCCCATGCCCGACGAGTACGCCGGCCCGCAGGCGATCGAGCGGCTGGCCACCCTGGACGTGCCCGGCGCCGGGCTGGGCGTGCTGGAGCGGGTGGTCGGGTTCGCGGCCGCCACCCAGGGCACCCCGACGCCGACCGCCTGGGGCTCGGTGCGGGTGCTGCTGCTGCGCGGCGACCACGCCGGCGGGGCGGCCGCCGGCACGGTGGCCGGTGAGTCGGCCCGCCGGGCCCGTCAGGCCCGCGCCGGCGAGGGCCCGCTGGCCCGGCTGGCGGCCGAGTGCGGCGCGAGCCTGCAGGTGGTGGAGGCGCCGGCGGCGGGGCCAATGGAGGCCGAGCCGGCGCTCACCGGCGAGCAGGTCGAGTCGGCCCTGCGCGAGGGCTGGCGGCTCGCCGAGGAGGCCGCCGACGCCGGCGTACGGCTGCTGGTGCTGGCGGCGTGCGGCGCCGGCACCGAGGCCGCCGCGGCGGCGGTGCTCGCGGCGACCGCCGGCGCCGAGCCGCCCGCCGTGCTGGGCCGGGTGGTGACCGAGGCGGGCGAGATCGACGACGCGGCCTGGATGAAGCGGTGCGCGGCGGTCCGCGACGCGCTGCACCGCACCCGCCGCTCGCCGCGGGGGGCCAAGGACGTGCTGGCCGAACTGGGCGGCGGGGACGTCGCGATCGCCACCGGTGTGCTGCTCGGCGCGACGGCCCGCCGGCTGCCGGTGATGCTCGACGGGCCGGTCGGCCTGGCCGCCGGCATGGTGAGCCGGGACCTGGCCGGGCAGGCGCGACACTGGTGCCTGCTGGCCGACCACGGCGGCGACCCGGCGGCCCGGCTCGCCGCCGACGTGCTGGGCCTGACCCCGCTGCTGGACGTGCGGCTCGACCTCGGCGAGGGGGCGAACGCGCTGGCCGTGCTGCCGCTGCTGCGCTCGGTGCTGTCGCTGGCCGCCGCCCTGCCCGCCCGCCCCTCGCTCGGCGGCGGCTCCGACCACGAGGAGCCGGAGCCGGAGGACGAGGAGGAAGAGCAGCGCGAGTTCGTCGAGCCGGAGCCGGCCGGGCCCGGGCCGACCACCACCGAACCGGACGGCCAGCCGGTGGACCCGTCCGGCCGGCGTGCCGGCTGACCGGCGGCTCGCCGACGGGGCGCGGCTGGCGCTGACCACCTTCAGCACGCTGCCGGTGCGCGCCGGCCGGATCGACCGGGCGGTGGCGGGCACGGCGATGGCGCTGGCCCCGGCGGTGGGCGTGCTGCTCGGCGCGCTCCTCGCCGGGGTGCTGCTGCTCCTGGCCGCGGTCGCGCCGCCGCTGGTCGCCGCCGGGGTGACGGTCGGCGCGGGCGCGCTGCTCACCCGCGGACTGCATCTGGACGGGCTGGCCGACACCGTGGACGCGCTGGGGTCGTACCGGCGCGGGGCGGCCGGGCTGGAGATCATGAAGAAACCGGACGTGGGCCCGTTCGGGGTGGTCGCGCTGGTGGTCGTACTCCTGGTGCAGACGGCGGCCCTCGCGGAGCTGGCCGGCCGGTCGTGGCCGGCGGCGCTCGCGGCGGTGGTGGCGGCGACCGCGGCCGGCCGGCTCGGGGTCGCTGTGGCCTGCCGGCGGGGCGTGCCGGCGGCCCGGCCGGAGGGGCTCGGCGCGCTGGTCGCCGGCACCGTCGGGCCGGTCGCGCTGGTGGTCGGGACGGCCGCCGTCGCGCTGCTGGCGGTCGCCGCGGTGCCGGGCCGCCCGTGGCAGGGGCCGGTCGCCGTCGCCGCCGCCCTGGCCGTGGCGGTGGCGCTGCTGCGGCACGTGGTACGCCGGCTCGGCGGCGTCACCGGCGACGTGCTCGGCGCGACCGTGGAACTGGTCACCACGCTGGTCTACCTGGGACTCGTGCTGTCCGGCTGAGTCCGGCGCGCCGCGCCGGGTAGCGTCTTCCCACGACAGCAGGGCGCGGCAACCGGGGGACGACATGCTCATCACCGACGACTTCCTGCCCGTACCGGTGCCGGAGTCGCTGAGCGCCACCTACCTGGTGCCGATGACCGGCTTGCCGAAGGTCAGTCCGAAATCGGCGGTGGCGGCGCTGGCCGGCCGGCTGGCCGAGCCGGTGTACGGGCTGGCCCGACAGATGCTGGACAGCCCGCTGATGAGCGTGGACACCCGGACGGTGAGCGAGTTCCCGCAGCTGCCGCCGGACCTGCTCACCGCGTTCGGCGCCGGCCGGGAACAGCTGGACCGGCTGGCCGCGGCCAGTCACCTGGTGGTGGTGCAGGCCGAGTACCGGCCCGGGTGGCCGCCCGCGCACGAGTGGGCGGCGCGGGCGGTGGCCGCCGCGGTCGCCGAGTCGGTCGGCGGCGACGTGGTGGACGTCTTCGGGCTCCAGTTCCTCGACCCGGCCACGGCGCTGCGCTCGCTCCCTGACGAGCAGGGGCGGATCCGGCTGGTCGACTGGGTGCTGGTGCCGTACTCCTCGGACGCGGAGGGGCTCTGGTTCACCACCAAGGGGCTGCGCCGGTTCGGGCTGCTGGAACTGCAGACCCAGGGGGTGCCCGACCACCTCACCCGGGCCTGGGGCGCGGTGATGACCGGCGCCGCGCGGCGGCTGCTGCGGGACTGGACCGACGGGCTGGCCGGCGAGGAGGTGCCCGCGTTCGTGCAGCTGCCGGTGCTGGCCACGGTGACCGGGCACGACATCGCGGTGGCGTACGGCAATCCGGAGCAGCACGGGGCCACCGCGCCGGTGCTGCTCCGGCTGGAGCTGGACCCGGCCACCGACCCGGACGCCGACTCGTTCCTCAGCCTGCACCCGCCCGCCGGTCACCCGGGCCCGCCCGGGCGCTACTTCGCCGCCGCCTGCGCCATTCTCTTCTCCGGCATCCAGCCGGACGTGCGCTACGCCCGGTCGGGCGACGCGATGAGCAAGGCGATCGCGACCGCCCGCGCCGGACTCGGCGACATCCGGGCCCGGTTCGTCGCCGGCCAGCTGCCGCCGGAGACCCAGTTGGTGGTCAAGTACGGCCTGCCCGGCGACGACGGCCCGGAGTTCGTCTGGGCCGGAGTGACCTCGTGGGAGTCCCCGGAGCGGATCGTCGGCGCCAGCGCCAGCGACGCCAACACCGACCCGACCGTCCGGATCGGCAGCCCGGTGGTGGTGGAGGCGGCCGACGTCGTCGACTGGGCCCTGCTCGACGGCACCGGCGTCATCGAGGGCGGCTGGACCCAGGCCGTCCTCGACGCCGGAGAACCCCCCACCCCCTGACCGGCCCCCACCGCCCGCCGCCACCCGGTATTGATCATGAGGTTGGCGGCGACGTCGATCTCTGATCGTGCCGCCGACCCCATGATCAACGAGGTGGTGTGCGCGGGGTGGGTTACTTGACGGAGGGGTGGACGAAGGGGGGTCGGGTGACGCGCATCTGGGCGCGGCGGCCGCGGATGTCGACCTCGACCAGGTCGCCGTCGGCGAGGTCGGCGGCGGTGTCCAGCAGGGCGAGGGCGATGCCCTGCTTCCGGGTCGGCGAGAAGGTGCCGCTGGTGATCGTGCCGACCCGGGTGTCGCCGACGTGCACGGTCATCCCGGGGCGCGGGATCGCCCGGTCGACGGCCTCCAGGCCGCGCAGCGTACGCCGAGCGCCGGCCGCCTTCTCGGCGCGCAGCACGTCGCGGCCCCAGAAGGCCGGCTTGTCCCAGCCGACCGCCCAGCCGGAGCGGGCCTGCACCGGGGTGATCTCCAGCGACAGGTCCTGCCCGTGCAGCGGGTACCCCATCTCGGTGCGCAGGGTGTCCCGGGCGGCCAGCCCGCAGGCGCGCAGCTCGAACGCCGCCCCGGCGGCGAAGAGCGCGTCCCAGACGGCGACCGCGTGCTCGGCCGGCACCACCAGCTCGTAGCCCAGCTCGCCGGTGTAGCCGGTGCGGCAGACGGTCAGCGGCATCCCGTCGAGGGTGGCGGTGGAGAAGCTCATGTACTCGTGTCCGGTGGGCAGCCCGAGCGCGCCGAGCAGCTCGGCCGAACGCGGGCCCTGCACGGCGAGGACGGCGTACGCCTCGTGCTCGTCGGTGACCGTGACCGACGGCGGCGCGGCGGCGCGCAGCCGGCGCACCACCTCCGCGGTGTTCGCGGCGTTCGGGATGAGGAAGACGTGGTCGTCGCCGTGCAGGTAGGCGATGATGTCGTCCACCACGCCGCCGGTGGCGTCGTCGCAGCAGAGCGCGTACTGCGCCCGGCCCGGCCCGATCCGGCCCAGGTCGTTGCTGAGGCAGGCGTTGACGAACTCCGCCGCGCCGGGCCCACTCACCCGCGCCTTGCCCAGGTGCGAGACGTCGAAGACGCCGACCGCGGTACGCACCGCGGTGTGCTCCTTGAGCACCCCGCCGCCGGCGTACTCCAGGGGCATCTCCCAGCCACCGAACGGGGCGAACTTGGCGCCGAGAGCGGTGTGCCGCTCGTGCAGCGGGGAACGGCGCAGCCGGGTCGCGGCGGCGTCGGAGGTCACGTCGGTCATGGGTGGCAACTTACCGTCACCGGACGGGCTGGTTAGCATCGGCGGGACCCGCCGGAGCTGTCGGCGGGACATCCCCGACGTCCGGCGGGTACGGTCCGCCGGAGACCTTCATCGCCGGTACGCGACGACGCGGCCGGCCCGGCCCGCCCGGAGTAGCTTCAGTGACATCGCCCAGCACCACCCTGAGCCTGGTCGACACCGACCCCGCCGAGCTCGCCGTCGACGCGATCGTGATCGGCGTGCACAGCCAGACCGGAGAGCAGGACGCCACCAGCGGCCTCGCCGGCACCCTGCTGCTCGCCAGTGGCGCGGAGAGCATCGCCGCCGCCTTCGACGGCAAGCTGACCGAGACGCTGGCGCTGCTCGGCGCGACCGGCGGCCCCGGCGAGGTGGTCAAGCTGGCCACCCTGGGCACCGTGACCGCCCCGGTGATCGCCGCCGTCGGGCTCGGCCCGGAGCCGTCGGGCGCCGCCCCGGCGCCGGAGACCCTGCGCCGGGCGGCCGGCGCGGCCGTCCGGGCCCTGGCCGGCGCGCCCCGGGTGGCGCTCGCCCTGCCGGTGCCGGACGACACCGACGCCGCGGCCGCGCTGCGCGCGGTGGCCGAGGGCGCGCTGCTCGGCGGCTACCGCTTCGCCGGCTACAAGACCCGGCCGCAGCCGGCGCGCCGCGAGCCGGTGGCCGAGGTGCTGGTGGCCGTGCCGGACGCGGGGGACGCCGGCGCCCGGGCCGAGGTGGCCCGCGCCCAGGCGGTCGCCGGCGCGGTCCGACGCAGCCGGGACTGGGTCAACACCGCCCCGAACGAGCTGCGCCCCCCAGCCTTCGCCGACGCGGTGGCCACCGCCGCCCGGGAGGCCGGGCTCGAGGTCGAGGTGCTGGACGAGGAGGCGCTGCGCGCCGGCGGCTATGGCGGCATCATCGCCGTCGGGCAGGGCTCGGAGGCCCCGCCGCGGCTGGTGAAGCTCAGCTACACCCCGGCCGGTGGCGGCACCGGCAAGCGGGTCGCGCTGGTCGGCAAGGGCATCACCTTCGACACCGGCGGCATCTCGATCAAGCCGGCGCAGGGCATGTGGGAGATGAAGTCCGACATGGCCGGCGCCGCCGCGGTGGGCGCCGCCATGCTGGCGATCGCCGCGCTCAAGCCGTCCGTGGCGGTGACCGGGTACCTGCCGATGGCGGAGAACATGCCGTCCGGCACGTCGTACCGGCCGGGCGACGTGATCAGCATGTTCAACGGCAAGAAGGTGGAGGTGCTGAACACCGACGCCGAGGGCCGGATGATCCTGGCCGACGCGATCGCCCGGGCCTGCGCGGACGGCTGCGACTACCTCTTCGAGACCTCCACCCTCACCGGCGGGCAGGTGATCGCGCTGGGCAAGAAGGTCGCCGGCGTGATGGGCAGCCCGGAGCTGTGCGAGCGGGTGAAGGTCGCCGGCGACGCGGTCGGCGAGCCGGCCTGGCCGATGCCGCTGCCGGACGACGTGCGCAAGGGCATGGACTCCGACGTGGCCGACATCTCGCAGGTCAACGCCGGCATGGACCGGGCGGGTCACATGCTCCAGGGCGGGGTGTTCCTGCGCGAGTTCGTCACCGACGACGTCGCCTGGGCGCACATCGACATCGCCGGGCCGGGCTACCACTCCGGTGAGCCGACCGGCTACTGGACCAAGGGCGGTACCGGCGTCCCGGTCCGCACCCTGGTCCACCTGGTCGACGACGTCGCCGCCAACGGCTGACCCACCCCGCGCCGTTCAAGATCCGCGCACGTACACCGAAAGAGTGGCCATTCCGTCCGGGATGGCCACTCTTTCCGTGTACGAGGCCCTTCTGGGCGCGGGGGAGCGCGCGGCGCGGGTCAGTACAGCTCGGGGCGGCGCTTGCGGCGTTCGTTGAAGTCGCGCATGCGCTGGGGGTAGCCCATCAGCCGGACGTCGTAGACCGGGATGCTCATCCGGTGGGCGAACCGCCGGGCCCCGTCCGGGCCGTCGATCCGGCGGCGGGTCCACTCCCCGTCGTCGGCGATCAGCATCACCGTGGTCTCGGTGACGGTGGTCCGGGGCTCGATGTACGCCTCGACCCCGCGCCTGGTCCGGACAAAGTTCTCGAGATGGTCCAGATCGGCGCGATCGGCGGCGCGGTCGAGGCTTGCCGTGCGAGCCTTCTTGCGTCGTCGGAACAGTCCCACCGAACCGTCTCCCCCATCCTGCGTCCATCGAAGGTCGCGCCAAGCGTACGTGTCGCGGACGTGTCGTTGGGCACCTCACTACGCGCCCTGTCCGCGGTGGTGACAAGATGACCGAGGTGGGGTGTGTTCGCACGACCCCGCCGTGACCCCCGATGCAGCGACGCGACCTGGGAGTTGGACGTGAGCGAGCCGAACGACGCAACCTTCGACATCGTCATCCTCGGAGGTGGCAGCGGCGGCTACGCGGCGGCGCTGCGGGCCGCCCAGTTGAACCTCTCCGTCGCGCTGGTCGAGAAGGGCAAGCTGGGCGGCACCTGCCTGCACAACGGCTGCATCCCGACCAAGGCGCTGCTGCACGCCGCCGAGATCGCCGACCAGACCCGCGAGTCGGAGCAGTTCGGCATCAAGGCCGAGCTGGTCGGCATCGACATGGCCGGCGTCAACTCGTACAAGGACGGCGTGGTCGCCCGGCTCTACAAGGGCCTCCAGGGGATGCTCAAGAGCAACAAGGCGATCACCATCGTCGAGGGGCACGGCAAGCTGGTCGCGCCGAACGCCGTCGAGGTCGACGGCAAGCGCTACACCGGCCGCAACGTGATCCTGGCCAGCGGCTCGTACGCCAAGAGCCTGCCCGGCCTGGAGATCGACGGTGAGCGGATCATCACCAGCGACCACGCCCTGACCCTGGACCGGGTCCCCACCTCCGCGATCGTGCTCGGCGGCGGCGTGATCGGCGTCGAGTTCGCCAGCGTCTGGAAGTCCTTCGGGGTGGACGTCACCATCGTCGAGGCGCTGCCCCGGCTGGTAGCCGCCGAGGACGAGGAGTCGTCGAAGGCACTGGAGCGAGCCTTCCGCAAGCGGAAGATCAACTTCAAGGTCGGCAAGCCGTTCGAGAAGGTCGAGAAGACCGACAACGGCGTGAAGGTGACCATCGCCGGCGGCGAGACCGTCGAGGCCGAGCTGCTGCTGGTGGCCGTCGGCCGCGGCCCGAACACGGCCAACCTCGGTTACGAGGAGCAGGGCGTGAAGATGGACCGCGGCTACGTGCTGACCGACGAGCGGCTGCGCACCGGCGTGCCGAACGTCTACGCGGTCGGCGACATCGTGCCCGGTCTGCAGCTCGCGCACCGCGGCTTCCAGCAGGGCATCTTCGTGGCCGAGGAGATCGCCGGCCAGAACCCGGCCGTGATCGACGAGGCCGGCATCCCGCGGGTCACCTACTCCGACCCGGAGCTGGCGTCGGTCGGCCTGACCGAGGCGAAGGCCAAGGAGCAGTACGGCGCGGACAAGGTCAAGTCCTACAACTACAACCTGGGTGGCAACGGCAAGAGCCAGATCCTCAAGACGGCCGGCTTCGTGAAGCTGGTCCGGGTCGAGGACGGGCCGGTGGTCGGCGTCCACATGGTCGGCGCCCGGGTCGGTGAGCTGATCGGCGAGGCGCAGCTCATCTACAACTGGGAGGCGTACCCGGCCGAGGTGGCGCAGCTCGTGCACGCCCACCCGACGCAGAGCGAGGCCCTGGGCGAGGCGCACCTGGCCCTCGCCGGCAAGCCGCTGCACGCGCACGCCTGATCGAGAACTGATTCCGCGGCGTCCGGCGGCAGACGGGCGAGATCGCACCAGGGGAATGAAGGAGTCGTAAGAGATGCCGGTATCGGTCACCATGCCCCGGCTCGGCGAGAGCGTCACCGAGGGCACCGTCACACGCTGGCTCAAGCAGGAGGGCGACACCGTCGAGGTCGACGAGCCGCTGCTCGAGGTGTCGACGGACAAGGTCGACACCGAAATCCCGTCCCCCGCGGCGGGCGTGCTGAGCCGGATCGTGGTCGGCGAGGACGAGACCGCCGAGGTCGGCAGCGAGCTCGCGGTGATCTCCGGTGAGGGCGAGGCCGCCCCGCCGCAGGAGCAGCCGGCCGAGCAGGCCGCCGAGGCGGCCGCGCAGCCTCAGCCCGAGGCGGAGCAGCCGGCCGTCGAGGAGCCGGCCCCGGCCGCCCCGGCGCCGTCGGGCGGCGGCACCCCGGTCACCATGCCGGCCCTCGGCGAGAGCGTCACCGAGGGTACGGTCACCCGCTGGCTCAAGCAGGTCGGCGAGACCGTCGAGGTGGACGAGCCGCTGCTGGAGGTCTCCACCGACAAGGTGGACACCGAGATCCCGTCCCCGGTCGCCGGCACCGTGCTGGAGATCAAGGTCGCCGAGGACGAGACCGCCGCGGTCGGCGCCGAACTGGCCGTGATCGGTGCCGCCGGCGCCGCCCCGGCCGAGGCGAAACCCGAGCCCAAGCCGGAGCCCAAGGCCGAGGCGAAGCCGGAGCCCAAGCCCGAGCCGAAGCCCGAGGCGAAGCCGGCGCCGGCGCCCGAGCCCCAGGTGCAGGAGCCGACCCCGGGCCTGTCCTACAACGAGCCGTCGGCGGAGGCCGAGGTCGCGGCGCAGCCGGCCCAGGCCGAGCAGCGGGCGGTTCCGGCCGCCCCGACCCCGCAGCGCCAGGCCGCGCCCGCCCCGGCCGGTGGCGGCGAGGAGGCGGCCGGCTACGTGACCCCGCTGGTGCGCAAGCTGGCCAGCGAGCACGGCGTCGACCTGTCCTCGGTCAACGGCACCGGCGTCGGTGGCCGGATCCGCAAGCAGGACGTGCTGGAGGCGGCCGAGCGGGCCAAGGCGGCCAAGGCCGCGCCGGCCCCGGCGCAGCCCGCCCCGGCGGCGGCCCCGGCCAAGCCGGCCGCGAAGCCGACGCCGAGCACGAAGCGGGGCACCACCGAGAAGCTGCCGCGGATCCGCACGGCCATCGCCAAGCGGATGCACGAGTCGCTGCACGAGATGGCGCAGCTCACCACGGTGATCGAGGTGGACGTCACCCGGATCGCCAAGCTGCGGGCCCGGGCCAAGGACTCGTTCCTCCAGCGGCACGGCGTGAAGCTCTCCTTCCTGCCGTTCTTCGCCCTCGCCGCCGTCGAGGCGCTGCAGGCGTACCCGATCGTCAACGCCCGGATGGACCTCGAGGGCGGGACGATCACCTACCCGGACGCGGAGCACCTCGGCATCGCCGTGGACACCGAGCGGGGCCTGCTGGTGCCGGTCATCCACAACGCCGGCGACCTGAACCTGGGCGGTATCGCCAAGCGGGTCGCCGACCTGGCCGAGCGCACCCGGACCAACAAGATCAGCCCGGACGAGATCGCCGGGGCGACCTTCACGCTGACCAACACCGGCAGCCGGGGCGCGCTCTTCGACACCCCGATCGTGCCGTCGCCGCAGTCGGCGATGCTCGGCACGGGTGCTGTGGTCAAGCGGCCGGTCGTGGTCAACGACCCGGAGCTGGGCGAGGTCGTCGCGGTCCGGTCGATGGTCTACCTGGCCCTCTCCTACGACCACCGGCTGATCGACGGCGCGGACGCGGCGCGCTTCCTGGTCGCGGTCAAGGAGCGGCTGGAGGCCGGCAACTTCGAGGCCGAGCTGGGCCTGTAGTTCGGTAGCATGCGAAGGGCGCCCCGGTGACCGGGGCGCCCTTCGTCGTTCCGGCGGGCGGTCAGGCGGCTCCGAGGGTCTCCTCGGAGACCTGCCAGAGCCGCTCCGCGGCCTCCGGGTCCCGGGCGTACGGCGCGTAGCCGGTGCGGGTGCCGGGCTGGTTCGGGCCGGCCTCCTGGCAGTCCTCGAAGTAGCGCCCGCCGACGCCGTTCAGCAGCGGCGACGTGGCGACCAGCACCGAGGTGGCGGCGCCCTGCTCGGTGCTCTTCCAGTACGCGGCCCCGCCGCCGCTCTGCGCCCGCATCCGGTCCAGTTCCTCCTCGCTGATGTAGCGCTGGAGGTTGGTGCGGATCGCGCCCGGCATCAGCGCGTTGGCGAGGATGCCGTCGTCGGCCCAGCGCCGGGTCGCGTCCACCGCGAAGAGCACGTTGGCCGTCTTGGACTGCCCGTACGCCTGCCACGGGTCGTACGGCCGCCGCTGGAAGTGGATGTCCTCGAAGACCACCGGAGAGCGCAGGTGGGCGGCCGAGCTGACCGAGACGACCCGCGCGCCGCCGGCCGCGGCCAGCGCCCGGTACAGCCCGGTGGTCAGCGCGAAGTGGCCCAGGTGGTTGGTGGCGAACTGCATCTCCCAGCCCTGCGCGGTGCGCATCTCCGGCGAGGCCATGATGCCGGCGTTGTTGACCAGGATGTGCAGCGGGCCGTCCCAGGTCGCCACGAAGGTGGCCACCGATCCCAGGTCGGCCAGGTCCAGCGGGGCGACGAGGACCCGGTCGTTGGCGGTGCTGCCGATGATGTCCGTGGCGGCGCGCTGGCCGGCCTCGGGGTTGCGGACCGCGAGGGTGACGTCGGCCCCGGCGGCGGCGAGGGCACGGGCGGTTTCCACCCCGATGCCGGATCCACCGCCGGTGACGACGGCCCGCCGACCGGCGAGGTCGATGCCCCGCACCACCTCCATCGCCGTGCTTTCGCGGCTGAAGGGCGTGCTGACAGGTGTGCTGGTGGTCATGATCCGTCCTTGTCCGATGCGGCGCGGACGCCCGTCCGGCCGCTACGATGAGAAGCGGAGGATCCTCCGTTACGGTCGAGACTAACCGGAGGCTCCTCCGTTTGCCACCCCGCGCCCCGCGACAAGGGCCGCGGACGACGCCAGGAGGAGCCGTGCCGGAGACCGCCCCTCGACCGCTGCGCGCCGACGCGCAGCGCAACCGCGAGCGACTGCTCGACGCCGCGGTACGGGCGTTTTCCCGGCCCGGCGCGGAGGTAACCCTGGACGCCATCGCCAAGGACGCCGGGGTGGGCATCGGCACCCTCTACCGCCACTTCCCCATCCGGGAGGCGCTGGTCGAGGCGGCCTACCGCAGCGAGCTGGCCAAGCTCTGCGACTCGGCGGAGGCGCTGCTCGGCCAGCTGCCGCCCGACCTGGCCACCCGGGCCTGGATGGACCGCTTCGTCGACTACCTCGCCACCAAGCGGGGCATGGCCGACGCGCTGCGCCTGGTGATCGCCGCCGGCGCCAACCCGTACGCGCAGAGCCGGGACCGGCTGCTCGGCGCGCTCACCCGGCTGCTGGACGCGGCCGCCGCGGCCGGTGCGGTCCGGGCGGACGTCCGACCGGAGGACGTGCTGGCCGGGCTGAGCGGGGTCTCCCTGGCGGCCGGTGAGCCGGCCCAGCGCGAGCAGGCGAGCCGCCTGCTCGACCTGTTGATGGACGGCCTGCGGTACCGAGCGCCGGGCTGAGCCGGATTCCGGCCCCCGGCGGTGGGGGCGCTGCGACAGTGGGTTGATGGGCGGAGACCGGTGGCGCGGACGGTTGGGTCCGGCCATCGCGATCGCCCCCGGCGCCCGGGTGGACCGGTTCGAGGTCTTCTTCGACCTGGTCTTCGTCTTCTCGTTCTTCATCATCACCCGGGCCACCGCGATGGACGTCTCCGGCCGCAGCCTGCTGCACGCCATGCTGGTGCTCGCCGTGCTCTGGTGGGTGTGGGTGGTGCACTGCGTGGTGGCCACCCGGGTCCGGCTCGGCGAGGGCTTCGTCCCGGCGCTGATGGTCGTCGCCATGGCGGCCCTGTTCTGCTTCGCGCTCTCCCTCCCCCAGGCGTTCGGCCCGACGCAGCAGATGGCCGCCGGGCCAATGGTGGCCGCGCTCAGCTACGTGGCGATCCGCGCCGTGCACCTGCTGCTCTACTGGCACGTCGCCAAGGAGAGGCCGGGCGAGCGCCGGCTACTGCTGAAGTACTCGCCCGAGCTGATGATCAGCACCCTGCTGCTCGTCGGCGCCGCGCTGATCCCGCCGATGATCGACGACCCCGGCCTGGCCGGGATGGTGCGGGACGGCCTTTGGGTCAGTGTCATCCTGCTCCAGTACGGCATGGGGCTGGTGGCGGGCCCCTGGGGCTGGACGGTCACCTCCGCCGAGCACTGGACCGAGCGGTACGACCTCATCCTGATCATCGCCCTGGGCGAGTCGGTGATCTCGGTCGGCGTCGGCAGCAACCTGCTCGGCCAGCCGCCGACCTGGCCGGCGGTGGCCGCGGCCGTGCTCGGCATCTTCTTCACCGCCGCGCTCTGGTGGGCGCATTACGACGTGATCGGACCGGCCGCCCGGATCGCGCTGCACGTGACCAAGGGCCGAGCCCGGGTCGCCATGGCCCGGGACGCCTACGCCTACTTCTACCTGGTGATGATCGCCGGCATCATTTTGTTCGCGCTGGGCGCCGAGGAGATCGTGCACGAGGTCGCCGACCCGAAGGTGCCGGTCACCGAGCCGCCGCACGGCCCGGGTGTGCCGCTGCTCTTCGGCGGGGTGGCCTGCTACCTGTCCGCGAACATGCTCTTCCAGCTGCGCACCCTGCGCACCGTCTCCTGGTCGCGGCTCGGCACGGTGGTGCTGCTCCTCGCCGCCATCCCGGTCGCCACGCACCTGCCAGGGCTCGCCGCCCTCGCCCTGCTCACCGCCATCTGCGTGGGCCTGGTGGCCGTCGAGGTGGTGGTGATGGCCGATTCCCGGCGCGCCCTGCGGGACGTGGTCTTCCAGGAGAAGGCCGAGCACGAGGCGCACGAGGCCGCCGTCCGCGCCCGCTGGCACGAACACGTCGAGAACGAGCCGTCGACCTGACGGGCGGTCTGCCGGTAGCAGAATCGGGGCGGACCGGCTGGCCGGGCGGGCCGCGTGGGCGGCAGGGTGGGCGGATGGCCAACTTCTCCCTCCAGGCCCAGCCCACCGACGGCCCGGGCTGGCTCGACCTGGCCCGGCGGGCCGAGGCCGCCGGCTACGACGCGCTGCTCGCCGCCGACCACCCCGGCGCGGTCGCGTCGCCGTTCGTCGCGCTGGCCGCGGCGGCGGCGGTGACCTCCACGATCGGGCTCGGGTCGTACGTGTCGAACGCCGGTGTCCGCGAGCCGATGCTGCTCGCCTCGGACGTGGCCACCCTCGACCTGCTCTCCGGCGGCCGGGCCCGGCTCGGTCTCGGTGCCGGCCACACCCCGGCCGAGTGGCGCGCGATCGGTCGGGAGCGCCCCGACGTCGCCGGCCGGGTCCGCCGTTGTGTGGCCGTCGCCGAAGCCGTGCGGGCCCTGCTCGACGGCGACGAGGTCACCGTCGACACCCCGGAGCTGACGATGCGGGCGGCCCGGCTGGAGACCCCGCGCCCGGTGCAGCGGCGGATCCCGCTGACCTTCGGCGGGGCGAACTCCGCGCTGCTGCGCTGGGCCGGCGCGCACGCCGACGTGGTCGGGCTGGCCGGGCTGGGCCGTACCCTGCCCGACGGGCACCAGCACGAGGTGCGCTGGCGCGCGGCGGAGATCGAGCACCAGCTCGACTGCGTGGCCGCCGGGGCGGCCGGTCGCACCGAGCCGCCGGTGCTGGAGGCCCTGGTGCAGCAGGTCGTGGTGACCGACGATGCCGAGGCGGCCGCGGCGAAGACCGCCGAGGAGACCGGCCTGACCGTCGCCGAACTGCTGGCCACCCCGTTCGTGCTGATCGGCACCGAGGACGAGATCGTCGCGGCGGTCGCCGAGCACCGGCGCCGCTGGGGCGTCACCCGGTTCGTCGTACGCAAGGACGCGCTCGACCCGCTCGCCCCGGTGCTCGCCCGCCTCGCTTCCGTCAGCTGAGCGACCACCGTCCCGGCGGCAACCTTCGGGATCGAGGGTGATGCCTGTGAGTCATCAATATGACTCAGCGGTATCACGCTCTGCCAGCTTCAAGGCGTCGGCCGCTCGGCGACGAAGACTCGGCTCAGGACGCAAGGACGGCGGTCGCGGCGACCTCGATCAGCTGCGGCGGGAAGGCGAGCGCGGTGACCCCGAAGACGTTACTGGCCGGGCGGTGGTCGCCGAAGTAGTGCCGGCAGGCGGCACCGAAGGCCTCGAAGTTGACCGGCAGGTCCACCACGAAGGCGTTGATCTCGGCAATGTCCGCGCGCTGCGCGTCGAACCGGCGCAGGACGGCGTCGAGGTTGTCGAAGGTCGCAGCGGCCTGGGCGGCGAAGTCGCCCTCGTGGCGGAAGGTGCCGCCCATGTCGTGGCTGAGCTGGCCCGAGATGAAGAGCAGGTTGCCGGCCCTGACCGCCTGCGAGTAGTTCGCCGCGTCCTCCCAGGGAACCCCGAATCCGAAGTGCTCGAACCTGCTCATGGTCCTCTCCTGTCGGCTCCCCGGCCACCCCGTGTCGCCTGGCCTACCGGGCCATCTTTCCCCCTTTCCGCCAGGTATGAGGCGTTTTGCGCACCCCTAGTCCGCCGGGCGCTCGTAGAAGCGGATCTTCTCGCGGAGGTGGTCGTACTGGCGTTGGAGCAGGCGCATCTGCTCCTCGACCCGCTCGGCGTGCCGCTGGAGCAGCGCCTTCCGCTCGCCGGCGGTGTGGTCGCCCTCGCGGGCCAGTTCGGCGTAGCGGCACATCTCGGCGATCGGCATGCCGGTGTCGCGCAGGCAGCGGAACAGCACCAGCCAGCTGAGGTCGTCGTCGGTGAAGATCCGCCGGCCGCCGGAGGTGCGGCCGACGCCGCTGAGCAGGCCGATCTTCTCGTAGTACCGGAGGGTGTCGAGGCTGAACCCGCTGCGGCGGGCGGCTTCGGAGGGGGCGTAGCCGGACATGGCGGCAGCCTAGCGCTTGACCTGGAGCGCGCTCCAGGTTGAAAGCTGGGCGCATGACGATGACACGGACACTGGGTCGCAGCGGGATCGAGGTCAGCGCGCTCGGCATGGGGTGCTGGGCGATCGGCGGGCAACTGTGGGGCGACGGCGGCCAGCCGTTCGGCTGGGGTGAGGTCGACGACGACGAGTCCGTCCGCACCATCCACGCCGCGCTCGACGCGGGCGTGACCCTCTTCGACACGGCCAGCAACTACGGCGCCGGGCACAGCGAGCGGGTCCTCGGCCGGGCGCTCGCCGGCCGCCGCGACCGGGCGGTGATCGCCACCAAGTTCGGCAACCGCGCCGACGAGGCGACCCGGCGGTGGACCGGCACCGACGCCAGTCCCGCCTACTGCGTGCGGAGCCTGGAGGAGTCGCTGCGCCGGCTCGGCACCGACCACGTCGACCTCTACCAACTGCACATCAACGACCTGCCGGCCACCGCGGCGCTCGACGTGGTCGACACGCTGGAGGACCTGGTCGGCCAGGGCAAGATCCGGGCGTACGGGTGGAGCACCGACAACCCCGCCTCGGCCGAGGCGTTCGCGAAGGCCGGCCCGCACTGCGCGGCGATCCAGCACGACCAGTCGGTGCTGCTGGACAACGCCGCCACGCTGGCGGTCTGCGACGCGTACGACCTGGCCAGCCTGAACCGTGGGCCGCTGGCGATGGGGCTGCTCACCGGCTCGCAGCGGGCGGTCGGCCGGGACGACGTGCGCGGGATGGCACCGGAGTGGCTGGTCTGGTTCACCGACGGGCGCCCGACGCCGGCGTGGCAGGCCCGGGTCGAGCAGATCCGGGCGGCGCTCACCGCGGACGGCCGTACCCTCACTCAGGGCGCGCTCGGCTGGCTGCTGGCCCGCAGCCCCCGGACGGTGCCGATCCCGGGCTGCCGCACGGTCGCGCAGGCCGAGGAGAACTACGCCACGCTCGCGCTGGGCCCGCTGCCCGCCGGCGCGTACGCCGAGGTCGAGCGGCTGCTCGCCGACCTGCGGCCGGCGCCGGTGGGATGAGAGAAGGTCCACCCGGCTCAACGCATCCGGGCCGCCGTCCGTATCCGAAGATATGAGCATGCGGATCCTGATGGCCGGCGCGTCCGGCTTCCTGGGCACCCGGCTGGTGGACCGGCTCGCCGCCGACGGGCACCAGGTCACCCGGCTGGTCCGGCGGCCGGCACGCGGCGCGGGCGAGCGGCAGTGGAACCCGTCGGCGGCGCAGCTCGACCCGGCGCTGGTCGCCGAGTCCGACGCGGTCGTCAACCTGGCCGGCGCCGGCGTCGGCGACCGGCGCTGGAACGCCGAGTACCGGCAGGTGATCCGGTCCAGCCGGGTGGACACCACCACCACGCTGGCGATCACCATCGCCGGCCTGCCCGCGGAGGACCGGCCGAAGGCGCTGCTCAACTCGTCGGCCGTCGGCTGGTACGGCGACACCGGCGACCGGGCGGTGGAGGAGGACGCGCCGGCCGGCGAGGGCTTCCTGGCGGACGTCTGCCGGGTCTGGGAGGCCGCCACCCGGCCGGCCGAGGACGCCGGCGTACGGGTGGTGCGGCTGCGGATCGGGCTGCCGTTGCACCGCGACGGCGGGATGCTCAAGCCGCAGCTGCTGCCGATGCGGCTGGGCGTCTCCGGCAAGCTGGGCAGTGGCCGGCAGTGGTGGCCGTGGATCTCGATGGCGGACTGGCTGGCGGCGGCGGTGTTCCTGCTCGACTCCGACACGGTGGCCGGACCGGTCAACATGGTCGGTCCGGCGCCGTCGACCAACGCCGAGTTCACCCGGGAGCTGGCCCGGCAGCTGCACCGCCCGGCGTTCATGCCGATCCCGGCGCTGGCGCTGAAGGTGGCGCTCGGCGGCTTCTCCACCGAGGCGCTGTCCAGCTCCCGGGTGCTGCCCGGCGTCCTCACCGCCGCCGGCTTCAGCTACCGCCACCCGGACCTGCCCAGCGCGCTGCGCGCCGCCCTCACCGAGTGACGCGGAGGGCCCTGCCCGTCGGGTCGGGAAGGGCCCTCCTCCTCAGGGGGTCAGCAGCCGATCACCCAGTAGTTGGGGCCGGTCTGCTTGAGGGTGCTGGTGTTGAAGGTGTTGTAGAGGCCCATCCGCTGGTTGGAGCCGTTGGCGTAGGCGTAGCCGCCGGAGTGGTAGGCGCGGCCGGCGGTGACGTGGGCGTAGTTGCTGGCGGTGACGCAGGTGGGCGGGTTGGTCGGGGTCGGCGTCGGGCTGGTGGGCGTCGGGTCTGTCCCGCCGCCGTTCAGGCCGAAGAAGACCGCGTCCCGGTAGGTCGAGCAGATGGTGTCCAGGAAGTACGCGGCGGTGCTGCCGCACTGCTGGGCGCCGGAGCCGGGGTCGACCGGGGTGCCGTGGCCCATCCCGGAGACCCGGTAGAGGCGGACGTCGTTGTTGCCGTACACCTCGAGGCTGGTGTTGCCGGGCAGCGACGCGGTGCTGGTCGGGGTCTGCGGGACGCCCCGGACGTTGGTCCACTGGTCGCGCAGTTCGACGGCGTTGGCCGGCACCACCGTCGAGTCGGAGGTGCCGTGCCAGATGGACACCCGGGGCCGCGGGCCGGAGTAGCCGGGGTAGGCCGCGCGGACCAGGTCACCCCAGGCGGCCGGGGTCTTGTCCACCCCGCTGTACTGGCAGGTGCTGGTCGACGCCGGCGGCGAGCAGCGGTACGGCAGGCCGGCGATGACCGAGCCGGCGGCGAAGACGTCCGGGTAGGTGGCGAGCATGACGGCGCTCATCGCCCCGCCGGCGGAGAGCCCGCTGACGAAGACCCGCTTGGCGTCGGTGCCGTAGGTGTTCTTCGCGTAGTCGACCATCTGCCTGATCGACAGCGCCTCGCCCTGGCCCCGGGTGATGTCCCCCTCGACGAACCAGTTGAAGCAGCTCAGCGGCTGGTTGCTGCTGGACTGCTGGGGCACGATCAGGGCGAACTTCCACTGGTCGGCGTACTTCTGCCAGCCGGAGTTGGCGAAGTAGCCGGCGGCGTTCTGGGTGCAGCCGTGCAGCAGCACCACGGCCGGCGCGTTGGCCGGCAGGTTGTCCGGCCGGTAGGCGTACATGGCGAGGTTGCCGGGGTTGGAGCCGAAACCGGTGACCTGGGTGAGGCTGGCGGCCTGGGCGGGCGCGGCGACGGTCAACGCCGCCGCGGCGACGAGCACGGCGCCGGCGACGGCGCCGGTGAGGCGGGCGAGCAGGGATGGGGAGCGGCGCACGGGGGGCCTCCTGACGGGGGATTGTGAACTGGGTCACCCGCGAATTGCCGCGACGTTACGTCGATGTGTCGATGGTGTGACATGGGGCACGCTCACACATTCATCGTGATCGACGTGTGCGGCGGCTTCGCCGGCCGGCGTTCCGGCCGGTCGGCAGGGCGGGGCGCCCGGGTGGCCCGACACAGCCGCCGAGCCCTCGGGTCTGACCGGCGTGTCCAGGTCCGGTTGGTAACGTCCGCTGCGTGCCGATCTCCCCGTCCCTGGCGCCCTCGCCCGCCTCGCCGCCGCGCGTCGCCCGCGACCGGCGGGCCGACCTGTTCGTGGCGCTGGCCGCGCTCGCTCTCGCCGTCTGGGTGACCAGCGGGCTGTGGCGGGACCCGAACGTCCGCACGATCACGGTCAACTCCAGCGACCAGGCGCTCTTCGAGTGGCTGCTGGCCTTCGGCGGGCACGCGCTGACCCACGGGGAGAACCCGTTCTTCACGTACCTGATCAACGTGCCGGACGGGGTGAACCTCGCGGTCAACACCTCGATCACCGTGTACGCGGCGGTCTTCGCCCCGCTGACCTACCTGATCGGGCCGCCGGCGACGTTCCTGGTGATCCTCACCCTCAACCTGACCGCCACCGCGCTGGCCTGGTACTGGCTGCTCTCCCGGCAGCTGGTGCGCAGCCCGCTGGCCGCCGCGGTCGGCGCGCTGTTCATCGCCTTCTCCCCCGGCATGGTCTCGCACGCCAACGCCCACCTGAACTGGACCGCCGGCTGGCTGGTGCCGCTGCTGGTCTGGCGGGTGTTCGCGCTGCGCCGCCCGGAGCACTGGCTGCGCGACGGGATGGTGCTCGGCGTCCTGGTCGCGATCGCCTTCTCCATCGCGGCCGAGGGACTCTTCTTCACCGCCCTCGCGCTCGGCGTCTTCCTCGCCGTCTGGGCGCTGCACCCGGCCCGCCGCGCCCAGGCCCGGGCCGCACTGCCGACCTTCCTGCGCGGGCTGGCGGTGACCGCCGTGGTCGCCGGGGTGCTGCTGGCCTACCCGCTCTGGCTGCACTTCGCCGGCCCGCAGCGCTTCCACGGCACCGGCTTCGACGCGGTGATCCACTCCGAGGACGTGGCCGCGTACGGGGCGTACCCGCGCCGGTCGCTCGCCGGTGAGGTGGGGCTGGGCACCCGACTGGCGCCGAACCCGACCGAGGAGAACTCGTTCTTCGGCGTACCGCTGCTGCTGCTCGCGGTGGCCTGCTTCGTGGCGGTGTGGCGGCGCGCGGACCCGGGCCGTCGGGCCACGCTCTGGGCGATCGGGGTCACCGCGGTGGTCTTCACCGTGCTCTCCTTCGGGCCGGAGGCGAAGGTCGACGGTCGCCGCACCGACCTGCCGATGCCCTTCGACCTGGTCGGGCAACTGCCGGTGGTGAACGCCGCCCTGCCCGCGCGGCTGGCGCTGGTGGTGGCCCCGATGATCGGGCTGCTGCTGGCGCACGCCGTAGACCGGCTGCGCGCCGACCCGCCCCGGCGCCCGTCGGCGCGGCGGGCCTGGGCGGTCGGGTTCGCCGTGGCGCTGGTGCCGCTGGTGCCGGCGCCACTGCTGACCACCGAGCGCGAGCCGATCCCGCGGTTCATCACCGCCGGTACCTGGCGGGAGCACGTCTCCCCCGGCGGGGTGCTCACCCCGGTGCCGCTGACCCTGGACGTCTACCCGGACGGCCAGCGTTGGCAGGCGTACGCCCTCTCCCACCGGCAGGGCGAGTTCGCCATCCCGTCCGGGTTCTTCCTCGGCCCCGGCGGCCCGGACGGCCGGGGCCGGATCGGCCCGGTCCCCCGCACGTTCGACGCCCTGGTGGATCAGGCCGGCCGGGACGGCCTGACGCCGATCATCACCGCGGGCTCGGTCACCGCGGTCCGCGCGGACCTGCGGTACTGGGGGGTCGAGGTGGTGGTGCTGCCGGACCGGGTGCACGGGGCGAAGTACGACGTGCACGAGGACACCGTGCGCCGCACGGTGACCGCGCTGCTCGGCGAGCCGCAGCGGGTGGACGACGTCTGGCTGTGGCGGGTCCCGCCGGCCTGAGCCGCCCGTGGTGAGCCGGCTCACCCCAGGTGACCGGCGAGTACGGGACTACGCTGGACACCGTGACCACGACGACCCCCGGCCTCACGGCCGTCCGCGCCGGTGTCCTCGACTACCAGGCCGCCTGGGACGAGCAGCGCCGGCTGCACGAGTCGGTGGTGGCCGGCGAGCGCGGTGACACCGTGCTGCTGCTGGAGCACCCGAGCGTCTACACCGCGGGCAAGCGCACCGAGCCGTGGGACCGTCCGGTGGACGGCACCCCGGTCGTCGACGTGGACCGCGGTGGCAAGATCACCTGGCACGGCCCGGGGCAGCTGGTCGGCTACCCGATCCTGCGCCTGCCCGACCCGGTGGACGTGGTCGCCTACGTCCGCCGCACCGAGCAGCTGCTGATCGACGTGTGCGCCGAGTTCGGGCTGACCGCCGGCCGGGTCGAGGGGCGCAGCGGGGTCTGGGTGCCGGAGGACGACCGGGGCCCGGCCCGCAAGGTCGCCGCCATCGGCATCCGGGTCGCCCGCGGGGTGACCCTGCACGGCTTCGCCATCAACTGCGACTGCGACCTGGGCTACTTCGACCGGATCGTGCCGTGCGGCATCCGCGACGCCGGGGTCACCTCGCTCACCGCCGAGCTGGGCCGCCCGGTCACCGTCGCCGACGTGCTGCCCGTGGTCGAGCGCCGGCTGCCGGCGCTGCTGGCCTGACCGGCCGTGCGGATCGACCTCGTCACCCTCGTCGTCGCCGAGTACGACCCGGCGATCGCCTTCTTCACCGAGGTGCTCGGCTTCGAGTTGGCGGAGGACAAGCCCTCGCTGACCAACGACGGCCGACCGAAGCGCTGGGTGGTGGTCCGCCCGCCGGGCGGCGGGACCGGGCTGCTGCTGGCGCGTGCCGACGGCGAGCGGCAGCAGGAGGCGGTCGGCGCGCAGACCGGCGGCCGGGTCGGCTTCTTCCTCCAGGTCGACGACTTCGACGCCACCTACCGGCGGATGGTCGAGGCGAAGGTGGAGTTCGTGAAACCCCCGCGCACCGAGTCGTACGGCCGGGTCGCCGTCTTCCGCGACCTCGCCGGCAACCTCTGGGACCTGCTCGGTCCCGCCTGAGACGGAGAACGGAATCCCGATGACCGACGTGCTGTCGACCCAGCGGCGGATCGCCGAGGAGCTCCAGGTGCCGGCGACCTTCGACGCCGCCGAGGAGATCGAGCGCCGGGTCGTCTTCCTCGCCGACCGTCTGGTCGACACCGGGCTGGCGGCGCTGGTCCTCGGCATCAGCGGCGGCGTGGACTCCACCACCGCCGGCCGGCTCTGCCAGCTCGCCGTGGAACGGGCCCGCGACGCCGGGCACCCGGCCGTCTTCGTCGCGATGCGCCTGCCGTACGGGGTGCAGGCCGACGAACACCACGCGCAGGCCGCGCTGGAGTTCATCCGGCCGGACCGGGTGCTCACGGTCGACGTCAAGCCGGCCGCCGACGCCGCCCTGGAGGCGCTGGTCGCCGGCGGGCTGACCTTCCGCGACGCCGCTCAGCAGGACTTCGTGCACGGCAACATCAAGGCCCGGCAGCGCATGATCGCCCAGTACGCGGTGGCCGGGGCGGCGGGCGGGCTGGTGGTCGGCACCGACCACGCGGCCGAGGCGGTCACCGGCTTCTTCACCAAGCACGGTGACGGCGCGGCGGACGTCGTCCCGCTGACCGGGCTGACCAAGCGCCGGGTCCGCGCGCTCGCCGCGGCGCTCGGCGCCCCTGCCGAACTGGTCGGCAAGGCGCCCACCGCCGACCTGGAGGGCCTGGCTCCCGGCAGGCTCGACGAGGACGCGCTCGGCCTGGCGTACGAGCACATCGACGACTACCTGGAGGGCCGGCCGGTCCCGGCGGAGGTGGAGGCGGCGCTGGTGGCCCGCTACCGGGCCACGGACCACAAGCGCCGCTTCCCGATCGCGCCCTAGCGTGCCCGCGGGCGGGACCTGATCCGCGCACCGGTCACGGCGTGAGCCGGTGCAGGTCGCGCGGGAAGGCGGTGACCTCGCGGACGTTGGTCGCGCCGGTCAGCCGGGCGACGAAGCGCTCCAGGCCGATGGCGAAGCCGCCGTGCGGCGGCATGCCGTGCCGGAACGCGTCGACGTAGCCGGCGTACGGCTCGACCGGCTCGCCGCGCGCCGCGAGCGCGGCCAGGTAGTCGGCGTGCCGGTGCAGCCGCTGCCCGCCGGTGACCAGCTCCAGGCCGCGGAAGAGCAGGTCGAAGCCGTTGGAGTAGGCCGGCCGGGCCGGGTCCGGATGGGTGTAGAACGGCCGCTTCGCCATCGGGTAGCCGGTGACGAAGAGGAACTCCGACCCGTGCTCGCGCCGCGCCCACTCCCCCAGCGCGCGTTCGTGCGCGGGGGCCAGGTCCGGTTCGTCGGCCGGCGCGCCGGCGATCTTCAGCGCCTCGGTGAAGTGCACGGCCGGGATCTCCGCCGGCACCGCCGGGGCGGTGACCCCCAGCACGGCCAGCGCGGCACCGGCCCGCTCGGTGACGCTGCCCAGCATCCCGGCCAGCGCGTCGCGCAGCACGGCCATCACGTCCCGGTGGTCGGCGACGAAGCCCAGCTCGGCGTCGAGCGAGGTGTACTGCGCCAGGTGCCGGACGGTGTCGTGCGGCTCGGCCCGGAACACCGGCCCCACCTCGTAGACCCGCTCGAAGACGCCCACCATCAGCTGCTTGTAGAACTGCGGCGACTGGGCCAGGTACGCGGGCCGGCCGAACCAGTCCAGCCCGAACACGTTCGCCCCGCTCTCGGTGGACGAGCCGACCACCTTCGGAGTGTGGATCTCGACGAAGTCGCGGGCGTCGAGCGCGGCGCGGAAGCCGGCCACCGCCGCCGCCGAGACACGCAGCGCCGCCGAGCGGGTCGGGTGGCGCAGCGCTACCGGCGCGTGGTCGAGCTGGGTGGGCAGGGTCGCGGTCAGCGCGGGCCGGTAGAGGTCGAACGGGGGCGGCTCGGCGGGCGGGCCGAGCGGTCGTACGACCGGCGCGGTGACCTCGACCCCGGCGGGCGCGGTGTCGTTCGCGACCGCTGTGCCGGTGACCTCGACGACGGTCTCCTCGGTCAGCGCCGCCAGCTGGGCGCGGACGGCCGGGTCGGTGACCACCACCTGGGCGAGCCCGGCGGCGTCCCGGACGATCAGGAAGGCCACCGACTTGAGCAGTCGGCGGCGGTGCACCCAGCCGGCGATCCGGACGGGCGCGCCGACATGGGCGGGAAGCTGGTGGGACAGGATGCGTTGCACGGCGTTTACCTCCTCGGTCTGGTCGCAACGCGATCCCCGGGAGGTGTGGGCGAGCGGGAACCTCGCGGTGCCACCACACCTTCGCCCCCGCGAACGGGGGCCTCGTTCGTCGCCTGGTGACCGGGGCCAGCCGGGCGGGGTCTACTGGGCGCAGGCGCCGTTCTTCCCGCAGCTCGGGAGGGTCTTCGCGGGCCGGCGCCAGACCGCCTCGCAGCAATCGGCGGCTCTCTGGACTGGCGGATCGGCCCGGTACTCGGCTCCGTCACAGCTTTGCCGGGGACGGTAGCAGGCCGGCCGGCTCGGATGTGACGCCTTTTCACAGTGGCCGGGTGTCGACCGTCACAAGCCCGGCGGCGTGACGCCGGTCGCCCGACGTACATCGACGGCGGCCGTCCGGCGTAGGCTCGGATTCGTGACGATCGAGCACTCAGCGCCGACGACCGGCCCGGCCGCGCGCACCGCGACGCCCGCCCCCGAGGGGCGGCGCATGCTGCGGATCGAAGCGCGCAACGCCGAGACGCCGATCGAGCGCAAGCCGCCGTGGATCAAGGTCAAGGCCAAGATGGGCCCGGAGTACACCCAGTTGCGCGGGCTCGTCTCGCGCGAGGGGCTGCACACCGTGTGCCAGGAGGCCGGCTGCCCCAACATCTACGAATGCTGGGAGGACCGGGAGGCCACCTTCCTCATCGGCGGCGACCAGTGCACCCGGCGCTGCGACTTCTGCCAGATCGACACCGGCAAGCCGGCCGAGTTCGACGCCGACGAACCGCGCCGGGTCGCCGAGTCGGTGGCCGCGATGGGCCTGCGCTACGCCACCGTCACCGGGGTGGCCCGGGACGACCTGCCCGACGGCGGCGCCTGGCTCTACGCCGAGACGGTGCGCCAGATCCACGCGCTGCAGGCCGGCTGCGGCGTGGAGCTGCTGATCCCCGACTTCAACGCCGTCCCGGAGCAGCTCGCCGAGGTGTTCGGATCCCGCCCCGAGGTGCTCGCGCACAACGTGGAGACCGTGCCGCGGATCTTCAAGCGGATCCGCCCGGCGTTCCGCTACGAGCGCTCGCTGGACGTGATCCGGCAGGCCCGTGCCGCCGGCCTGGTCACCAAGAGCAACCTGATCCTGGGCATGGGCGAGGAGCGGGCCGAGGTCTCCCAGGCGCTGCGCGACCTGCACGAGGCCGGCTGCGAGCTGATCACCATCACCCAGTATCTGCGCCCCTCCACCCGGCACCACCCGGTCACCCGCTGGGTCAAGCCGGAGGAGTTCGTCGAGCTGCGCGAGGAGGCCGAGGAGATCGGCTTCGCCGGGGTGATGAGCGGGCCGCTGGTGCGCTCGTCGTACCGGGCCGGCCGCCTTTACCAGCAGGCCCTCGAGGCCCGCAAGGGCGCCGCGGTCGCCACCGCCGGCTGACCCGCCGGCACCGCTGCC
The DNA here is from genome assembly GCF_052981855.1 of Micromonospora sp. LZ34. Taxonomy (NCBI): domain Bacteria; kingdom Bacillati; phylum Actinomycetota; class Actinomycetes; order Micromonosporales; family Micromonosporaceae; genus Micromonospora; species Micromonospora sp. LZ34. The sequence continues at coordinate 11,953 of NZ_JBRIQN010000035.1, read as the reverse complement.
CTGCCGGTGGCCGACCGGGTGCCATGATCGGCCCATGACCACGGGGGTACGCCAGCAGCACCGCGCCGCGCCGGGCGCGCTGCCGGGCTCCCCGTGGCCGAGGCTGCCCATCCTGCTCACCGTGGCGGCGATCGTGGCCGGGGTCGGCTACCGCCTCTGGCTGCTGCTGCACGACGTCCCGCCCACGAACAGCGACGAGGCCACCATGGGCCTGGCCGCGCTGCACATCGCCGAGGGCCGGGAGTTCCCGGTCTGGTTCTACGGCCAGGCGTACATGGGCACCCTGGAGGCGTACCTGGCCGCGCCGGTGTTCGCGCTGGCCGGGCCGTCCCTGCTCGGGCTGCGCCTGCCCACCCTGGCGCTGTACGCGGTGTTCCTGCTGCTCGCCTGGCGGCTGACGCGGCGGCTCACCGGGGACCGCTGGTTCGCCCTGCTGGTGGTCGCGCTGCTCGCGCTCGGCTCGGACCGGATCGTCAAGAACCAGCTGATCGCCGGCGGCGGCTACCCCGAGATGAACCCGGCCGGGGTGGCGCTCGCGCTGCTGGCGTACGACCTGGCCGCCGGTGGGCCCGGCCGGCGGCTGCCCCGCTGGGCGGCCTGGGGGTTCCTCGCCGGGCTGATGGTCTGGGTGGACCCGCTGGTGCTGCCGTACGTGGCGGCCACCGGCGCGGTGCTGGTCGGGTTCCGGTGGCGGGAACTGCGCGGCCGGGCCGGGGTGCTGCTCGGGCTGGCCGCCGTGCTCGGCGCCGCCCCGCTGCTCGGGCACAGCCTGCTGGCCGGCCGTAACCCGCTCGCCGCCGTGCTGACCGCCGGCGGCGCCGACCAGCCCGCCGGTTGGGCCGACCGGCTGCACGGCGCGCTGGTGCTCGGGCCGCCGCTGGGCATGGGCTTCTGCTCGCCGAGCCACTGCGCCGGCTGGCAGCTGTGGTGGGCGGCGGCCCTCCCGGTGCTGTCCGTCATCGCCGCCGCCACCGCCTGGCACACCCTCCGCGCCGGTCGCACCGCCGCCCGGCGCGGGACGGTGGACGTGCGGGTGGGGGCGGCGGTGCGGCTCGCCCTCGTCGTGGCCGGCGTCGCCACGCTCGCGACGTACGCCGGCAGCAGCGCGGCCGGGCTGACCCCGGTGGAGAGTTCCCGCTACCTGTCCTGCCTGCTGATCTCGCTGCCGGCCCTGCTCTGGCCGCTCTGGGCGGCCGCCCGGGGGGCCGGTCTCCGGTCGGCCACCTCGGCCGCGGCGCGGTGGCCTGCGGTGGCGCTCCGGGTCGCGGCCGTCGGCGTGCTCGCGGCGGGCGTCGGCACCGCCGCGGTGGCCACGGCCGGCGCGGTCCGCACCGCCCCGGCCGCGCAGGCCGCCGAGGCCCGGCACGCCGGACTCGTGTCCGCCCTGCGGGAGCGCGGCGTCCGGCACGTGTACGGCGGCTACTGGACCTGCAACCGGCTCACCTTCGCCAGCGCCGAGGACGTGGTCTGCGCGGTGGTCGGCGACGACCTGCGCCCCGGTCACGACCGCTACCTGCCGTACCGGGAGGCGGTGCAGCGGGCCGCGGCGCCGGCCTGGGTCGCGCCGGCCGGCTCGCCGCTGGCCGCCCGCCTAGACGAGCGGATGCGCGCCGAACCGGGCCGCCTCGACCTGGTCACCGTCGACGGTTGGCGGATCTACCTGCCCCGCCGCTGACCTCCATCCCGACGCCCCGAGCGGCCCGCCGCTCGTGCACGAAAGAGCCGCTCGTGCACGGAGAGAGCCGCTCGTGCACGGAGAGAGCCGCTCGTGCACGGAGAGAGCCGCTCGTGCACGGAGAGAGCCGCTCGTGCACGGAGAGAGCCGCTCGTGCACGGAGAGAGCCGCTCGTGCACGGAGAGAGCCGCTCGTGCACGGAAAGAGTGGCTGTTCCGCGCGTCATGGCCACTCTTTCCGTGAACGTGCGCGAGCCCTCAGGGTGGGTGGGGGGTCAGTGGGTGGCGGGTTCGGCGAGGAGGCCGAGGCGGTGGGCGAGCGCGGCGGCCTCGACCCGGTTGCTCACGTCGAGCTTCGCGATGATCCGCGAGACGTGCACGCTCGCCGTCTTCGGCGAGATGAACAACTGCTCGGCGATCCGGCTGTTGCTGTTCCCCTCGGCCACCAGCCGCAGCACCTCCTGTTCGCGCAGGGTGAGCAGGTCGGCGCCGGGGCGGCCCCGGGTCGCGCCGCGCAGCCCGACCCGGCGGGCCAGGGTGGCGGCCTGCTCGGCCAGCGGCGGCGCGCCGAGCCGGTCGGCGATCGTGGCGACCTCGGCCACCGCCGCCGACACCTCGTCCCGCTCCCCGGCCGCGGCGGCCGCCTCGGCCAGCGACAGCAGCGCCCGGCCCAGCGGCCAGGGCTGGCCGTCGGCCCGCCACGCGCTGACCGCCGTCCGCCAGGCGGCCAGCGGGTCGTCCCCGCCGGCGACGGTGGCGGCGACCTCGGCCGCGTGCGCCCGCTCGGCCGGGAAGCGGACCGGCACCGTGGCGGCGAGCGCGGCGACCCGGGCGGCCAGCGGCGCGTCGTCGAGCCACCGGGCGGTTCGGGCCAGGGCGGTCAGCAACGGCCAGCCGTACCGGGGGCAGCTGGACAGGGCGGGGTCGGTCAGCGCCGCCTCGGCCGCGCGCCGCGCCTCGGTGCCGTCGTCGGCGGCCAGCGCCGCCTCCAGCCGCAGCTCCAGCAGCGGCAACCGCTGGTGCGGGTGCAGGTAGGGGCGGGTCAGGAAGCTCAACGCCCGGCCGACCGCCTCGTCCGCGCCCGGGTGGCCCTGGGCCAGTCGCTGCCCGGCGCGCAGTTGCAGCCAGTGCAGGCCGGAGACGCCGGGCGGGTCGATCCGGGCCGCCTCGGCGCAGACCTCCTCGGCCTCCGTCCACCGGCCCAGGGCGAGCAGCGCCTCGGCCTGGTTGGAGAGCAGGTACGCGCCGGTGGAGCGGCTGATCCCGACCCGGCGGGCCTCGCTGACCCCGTCCGCGGCGGCCTGCGCCGACTCGGCGTAGCGGCCCAGCTCGAAGAGCGCGTCGGAGCTGTAGACCAACGCGCTGACCAGGGCCTCCGGGTTGCCGGCGGCCCGGGCCAGCTCCTCGGCGCGGCGCAGGTCGGCCAGCCCCAGGTCGGCCGAGCCGTCGCGGCGGCAGAGCACCGCCAGTTGCAGCGGCAGCAGCGAGGCGTCGATCCCGGCCGCCTCCGCCGTGGCCAGCACCTCGCCGGCGAGCCGGGTGCCGTCCACCGGATCGATCCGGGCCAGCTGGGCGGTGATCCCGGCCAGCAGGCGCAGCCGCTCCGGCCCGTCCGGCACCAGGCCGGCCAGCCGGTACGCCTCCCGCAGTTCGGCGGCGCCGTCGGCCTTGCCCAGCATGGCCAGCATCCGGGCGTGCCGGTCGAGCAGCCGGGCGGCGCGCAGCGGCTCGGCAGCGGCGTCGACCTCGCCCAGCGCGGCGCGGGTCAGGGTCAGCGCCCGCTTGTAGTCGCCGGCGGTGGTGGCGGCGGTCAGCGTCTCCTCCAGCACCGCGAGGTGGTCCATGCCGAGCCGGTCGGTCGCGTCGGGCACCAGCTCCCACAGCTCCAGCACCCGTTCCAGCAGCCGGCTCTGCTCCGCGTACGCGTACCGCTCGGCGGCGGCGGACGCGGCCGCGCGGGCGGTCACCAGGGCCCGGGGGTGGTCGTGCGCGGCGTACCAGTGGTGGGCGATCTCGGCCGGCGCGCGACCGGCGGGGACCAGGTGGGGCTGGGCCTCGACGGCGGCGGCGAACCGGGCGTGCAGCCGGGCGTGCTCGCCGGGGAGCAGCTCGTCGTGCACGGCCTCGCGGACCAGGGCGTGCCGGAACTCGTAGTCGCCGTCCGGGTCGGCCACCACCAGCTGGGCGGCGACGGCGGCGCGCAGGGCGTCCTCCAGCTCCGCCTCGGGCAGGCCGGCTACCTCGGCGATCAGCTGGTGGGCGAAGCGGGTGCCACCGGCCGCGGCGATGCGCAGCACCCGCTGGGCCGCGTCGGGCAGCCGGTCCACCCGGGCCAGCAGCAGGTCGCGCAGGGTGTCCGGCAGTGCGGCGCAGCCGATCGGGTCGCCGGCGGCGGCCAGCTCCTCGATGAAGAACGGGTTGCCCTGGGTGCGGTCGTGGACGTCGTCGACGGCCCGGGCGGCCGGTTCGGCGCCGAGCAGGTCGGCCAGGATCGCGGCGGTGCCGTCCCGGTCCAGCCGGCCCAGCTCGACCCGCTCGACGCCGCGGGCGCGGTCCAGCTCGGCGAGGAAGGGGCGCAGCGGGTGCCCGCGGTGCAGTTCGTCCGTGCGGTAGGTGCAGACCAGCAGCAGCCGGGCGGTGCGGGCGGCCCGGACCAGGAAGCCGATCAGGTCGCGGGTGGACCGGTCGGCCCAGTGCAGGTCCTCGATCACCAGCACCAGTGGCTGGGCCGCGGCGAGCCGGTGGAACAGGCCGGCGACCAGGTCGAACAGGTAGCCGCGCGGGGCGTCGGAGATCGGCAGGGGGGCGGGCGCGGCGGCTCCGGCCGGGAACCGGGCCAGCTCCGGCAGCAGCCGGGCGAACTCCGCCTCGTACCCGTCGAGGACGCCGGGGCCGTCGTGCCGCAGCACCTCGCGCAGCGCGGCGGCGAACGGCGCGAACGGCAGGCCGGCCTCGCCCAGTTCCAGGCACTGACCGATCAGCAGCCGCGCGCCGGCGACGCCCGCCAGCCCGCCGAACTCCTCGAGCAACCGGGTCTTGCCCACCCCGGCCTCGCCGCCCACCAGCACCGTGGTGGGCTCCCCGGTGCGGGCCCGGGCGAGGGCGTCGCGTAGGGCCGTCAGTTCGCTCTGACGGCCGACGAGGACGCTGCTGGCGGCGCGTGCGGTCACGGCACCGAGCATGCCACGGCCGGCGCCGCCGCCGGCGCCGCCGGTCGACCCGGCCGGCGGCTCGGCCGGCGGCTCGGCACCGGGGCCGGCCGCCGGCGGGGCGGGGGCGGTCACCGGCGTGCGTCGTCGGTGCTGCCCGCCTGGTGGCGGCGGCCGAGCCAGCCCCGGGTTCCGCGCCGGGTCAGCGACCGGGCGAGCCGGTCCGCCGCCGCCTCGGCGCGCAGCTCCGCGGCGTGCGTGCGGTGCAGGGAGAGAAGGAATTCCGCGTCGTTGCCGAACATGTCGGGCTCCTGTCGTGCGTCGTGTCATCTGCTGACCTTGACTCTCCGCGCGAAGGTGCCACCGGGGCATGGGCACGCTGCCTGATCTTCGGCCGCTCCCCCTCCTTACGCCGGGGCTCACCGGGCCGGTCGGCGACGTAAGGTACTCAGTCCACCGACCACCGGCCGCGGATCAACCCGACGGGCGCCGACCACTAGACTCTGGGGCATGGCAAAGCCCCAGGAGAAGGTCTCGTTCGGCCAGCGGCTGAAGCAGATCGGGATGGTGTTCAAGTTCACCGCCAAGCAGGACAGGTGGTTCGCGCCGCTGGCCGCCGCCGCGGTGCTGATCCCGCTCGCGCTCACCGTCGTCGCGGTCGTCCTCTGGGGCTGGGTCTGGCTGCCGGTGGGCATCCTGTTCGCCCTGCTGGCGCTGCTGATCGTGCTCAACCTGCGGTCCAACCGGGCGATGATGAACGCGGCCGAGGGCCAGCCCGGCGCGGCGGCCCAGATCATGGAGAGCATGCGCGGCGACTGGCGGGTGACCCCGGCCGTCAGCTCCACCACCCAGATGGACATGGTGCACCTGGTCATCGGCCGTCCCGGGGTGATCCTGCTGGCCGAGGGGAACCCGCAGCGGGTCCGGGGCCTGCTCGGCCAGGAGAAGCGCCGGCTGGCCAAGGTGATCGGCTCCGCGCCGCTCTACGACTACGTGATCGGCCAGGAGGAGGGCGAGCTGCCGATCCGCAAGCTGCGGATGACGCTGATGCGGCTGCCGCGCAACCTCAGCGGCAAGGACGTCAACTCGCTGGACAAGCGGCTCAAGGCGCTCACCGCCCGGCCGCAGATGCCCAAGGGCGCCGTCCCGAAGAACATGCGGCCGCCGCGCGGCGCCTTCCGCCAGACGCGCGGTCGCTGACCCACCACGTACGCGAGGAGCCGGGGCCGGTCGGCCCCGGCTCCTGCCGTCCGCGCGGCCTCCGGTGGTCCTCGATCGTCTGACGGTGAGCTGGGCGGACCCGCGGTCAGCGACCTGCCCGGGGACAGCCGATCATGGCGCCGCCAGGATCCGGCACAGCGGAGCCGGGCGCGGCGCGGCGGACGTGGTCAGGGACGGGGGGCGTCGGTGACGACCGAGCCGGTGAGCCGGTCGTGCAGGCCGCGGCGGTGCTCGTCCATCAGCAGCGGCGGCACCACCAGCGCCAGCAGCAGGCCCCGCAGCAGGCCGCGGAGCAGGCCGATCCGGCCGCCGTCGGCCCAGGCGACGCAGCGGACCTTCGTGATGTACATGCCCGGGGTCTGCGCGAACAGGCCCAGGAAGAAGCCGTACTCGAGGATCAGCACCAGCACCGGCGCCCAGCCGTCGCGTACCGGGTCGGCGAAGAAGTTCGACACCAGCAGGCAGAGCACCCAGTCGATGACCAGCGCCCCGAACCGGCGCCCCAGGCTCGGCGGGGTGAATGCGGGATCCGCGGCGGGCGGTGCAGGGCGGTCATGCGGCGTGGTCACAGCGATCAAGGGTAGTAGGCGGTATGGAGGGCGGCCGGGTGGGATCAGCCGTACCCACCGCGCAAAAAGGGACCAACCATGTCAAGTGTCCATACACTGGCACAGCCGGTTGCTCCCGGTCGGCCGCCCAGCCCCGGTTGAGCGGCGCGGATGACGCTGCGCGAGGGACGTAACACGGCAGAAACACTCAAGACATGGCCGGGCAACCGCGCGGCCATAGCGTCGCCAAGAGCCTAGCCACCCGTGGACGTGCCAGGAGGACGTGTGTTCGCCAATCCCGAGGAACTCCTGCGATACCTCAAGAACGAGGACGTGAAGTTCGTCGACGTACGTTTCTGTGACCTGCCCGGCGTGATGCAGCACTTCAACCTGCCGGTCGAGTCCGTCGACGATGCCTTCTTCACCGAGGGCCTGGCCTTCGACGGGTCGTCGATCCGCGGTTTCCAGGCGATCCACGAGTCGGACATGCTCCTGCTCCCGGACGTCGCCACCGCCTTCATCGACCCCTTCCGGGCGCAGAAGACCCTCGCGCTCAACTTCTTCATCCACGACCCGTTCACCCGCGAGGCCTACAGCCGGGACCCGCGCAACGTGGCCAAGAAGGCCGAGGCCTACCTGGCGGCCAGCGGCATCGCCGACACCGCCTACTTCGGCGCGGAGGCGGAGTTCTACATCTTCGACTCCATCCGCCACGAGACCTCGGCGCACCAGTCGTTCTACTACATCGACTCGATCGAGGGCGCCTGGAACACCGGCCGCGACGAGCCGGGCGGCAACCGCGGCTACAAGACCGCGTACAAGGGCGGCTACTTCCCGGTGCCGCCGGTGGACCACTACGCCGACCTGCGGGACAGCATCGTGCGCCGGCTCGTCGACACCGGGTTCACCGTGGAGCGCTCGCACCACGAGGTGGGCACCGCCGGCCAGTCCGAGATCAACTACCGGTTCTCCACCCTGCTGCACGCGGCCGACCAGCTCCAGCTCTTCAAGTACATCGTGAAGAACGAGGCGTGGGCCAACGGCAAGACCGCGACCTTCATGCCGAAGCCACTCTTCGGCGACAACGGCTCCGGCATGCACACCCACCAGAGCCTCTGGCTGAACGGCGAGCCGCTGTTCTACGACGAGACCGGGTACGCCGGCCTGTCGGACACCGCCCGCTGGTACATCGGCGGCCTGCTGCACCACGCCCCGTCGCTGCTCGCCTTCACCAACCCGACGGTCAACTCGTACCGCCGGCTGGTGCCGGGCTTCGAGGCGCCGGTCAACCTGGTCTACTCGCAGCGCAACCGCTCCGCCTGCACCCGCATCCCGGTGACCGGCAGCAACCCGAAGGCCAAGCGGGTCGAGTTCCGGGTCCCGGACCCGTCGGCGAACGTCTACCTCGCCTTCTCGGCGATGATGATGGCCGGCCTGGACGGCATCAAGAGCAAGATCGAGCCGCCGGCCCCGATCGACAAGGACCTCTACGACCTCCCGCCGGAGGAGTGGGGCGACGTCAAGCAGGTGCCGGGCTCGCTGTCGGCCGTGCTCGACTCGCTCGAGGCCGACCACGACTACCTGCTCGACGGCGGCGTCTTCACGCCGGACCTGATCTCGACCTGGGTCGAGTGGAAGCGGACCAACGAGGTCGACCCGGTGCGCCTGCGCCCGACCCCGCACGAGTTCGCGATGTACTTCGACTGCTAAGGTAACAACGCTCTGACCAGGGATTATGCGCCGCGCAGACCCCTGGGTACAGATTGGGTACAGACGACGGGCCATCGGTCGCCGCGCCGGACGCGCGACCGGTGGCCCGTCGTGCTCTTTCCTCCGCCGACAGCATCAGGTGCGTGTACGTCCGCAGGGTGAATCCGGGGTCGTCGTGACCGAGGTACTCGGCAAGCTCCCGGATGTCCACGCCATCGGCCAGCATTGCGCTCGCGTACCGGTGCCGCAGCGCGTGAAACCCGTTCTCCCGCGACGGGGCGTACCTCTCCCCCGGCTTCGGCTTCGGGCTCACACCGGCCGCGACGAGCGCCGGTTTCCATAGATGGGCGTTGTAGTAGTTGCGGTTGACCGCCTTGCTTTCCCGGCTGGTGAAGATCAAGTTTGCGGTGACCGGCCTGCCGTCCGGCACGCCCCACGGCAGCGTCACCGATCGGGCTGGCCAGGCTTTCAGGTGCGCCGCCAGCCGCAGCGCCACCGGCTCGGTCAGGGGCACCTGACGCTCCTTTTGCCCCTTGGGCAGCGCGAACACCAGCCGACCGCGAATCTGCTTCACTTGTCGACGCACGTGAACGACGCGGCGCAGCCAGTCCACATCCTCCACCGCCAAGCCAAGGACCTCACCCTGGCGCAGTCCGATGCCAGCGCCACAGTCCACGGTCGCCGCGTACCGGTCGGCGAGGCCCGACCGAATCGCCTCGACTCGGTCGTACGACCACGGGACGGCCTTCCGCCGCTCCGGTGCCGGTGGCTTCACCGACTTGACCCGGCACGGGTTCCGCGAAATCTTCTCGTCATCGACTGCCGCCGACAGGACTGCGGACAGGTTCGCGAACACGGTCTTCGCCGTGCTCGCCGCCATGGCCCGGTCATCACGGGTGTTCCTGAGTCCGCGAACCCACGAACGAATGATCGATGGGTGTGATTCAAGGTCGCGCAGCTCCCGGTGGCCAAGCGCCGGAAGGATATGCAGCCGGAAGCGGATCTCCAGCGCCTCCCTCGTTGCCGGGTCGCACGTCTGCGCGTCTAGCCAGCCGCGCGCGTATTCAGCCAGCGTCACCCGGCCAGCCTTCGGGTCTTTGTACGTGCCGCGAGCCACGTCGGCCCGCATCTTCGCATCGTGCGCCTCGGCCGCCGCCTTCTTCTCGAAGAGTTGGGTCACCGGCCGCCCGGTTTTCGGGTCGGTCCACCGGACCCGGTACCGCTTCCCCCGCCCGTGCCGCTTACTCGGTAGACGCTTGCCGTCCGGGCCGCGCTTGCTCAGGTACCACAGGTCATCGACGGCCATCGTCACCGTCTCCAATCAGATCATCATCATCACGTTGGTCACGGGCAGGAGGACTCTCGGGTATCAGCCGGGCGAGGCCGCGCCCAAGGTCGCGCAGCAGGAACTCCTCCGCCTCGTTGCTGGGCGCGTGGCTGAAGAACCGCAGCACCGACGCACCGTCGTCGAAGCCACTGAGCGGTGAGTGCCCGCGAATCCACCGCCGCACGGTGGACGGTGTGGTCACCGGACCCTCGGGTGTCACCTGGTAGTTGGCCGGCGGGGAGGCCGAAGCCAACGACGTCTACAAGGCCGGCGACAAGGCCGGATTCAGCAAGGACACGTTGAAGCGGGCCAAGCGCCGCGCCCGTGTGAAGTCGGAGAAGGACCACTTCGACGCCGGCTGGATGTGGCGACTGGCCGACGACGAAGAGAGCACGAAGGGAGCGAAGAGTGCACAGTCCGAAACCCTGCTCCCTTCGCTCCCTTCGGTGCTCCCTTCGGAATCGGCTGGCTGGGGACCGTGCGCCGGCTGCGATCGGCAGATCATGCGCGCCGTCGGAGTCGACCGGTGCCCCGAGTGCCGGTCGGCGACGGCGTCAAGGCTCGACTCGGGGGAGAAGGAGCTACCCCTCTGGTGACTTGCCCCGACGACGCCCTGCCGTTCTCGATGAAGGGATACATCTACGTGACCACCAACCCGATGATCAAAACCGAGGTCGCAGCCAACGCCTGTCCCGACTGTCCGGCAGACGTCGCTGTCCTTCCATCGGCAGAGCGGGATCACCGGCGAGCCCGTGCTCACCGTCACCGTCACCCACCAGCCGTGTTGTCCCTGGGCGCTGCGGTTCGTCGGTGCCCCGCTAGCCATCGCGGCCGGTCCGGCGGGCATCGTCATCCACCTACGGCGCGGGGCAGGCGATGTAGACCCTGCCGATCCGCCGGAAACGACTTCGAAGTAAGCCACTAGACGCGGCGGCTTCATCAGCCGCCGCGCCGAGGCATCGCCGCTGACCATCACCCGACACGGCCCATCCCGGTTATTGAGATGCGCGGGTAGAAGCTTCGCCGTCCGACTCCTGCCCTGCCTTTTACGAACAGCCCGGAAGGACCAGCTAGTGAACGACGATTTGCATCGATTCCCCGTCGGCCTCGCCCCGTCGCCCGCGCCCCCGCCGCCGGCGCCGCCGGCCGAGCGGCGGCGCTGGCTGTGGATCGCGGCCGGCGCGGGGATCGTGCTGCTCGTCGTGGCAGCCGTCGCCGTCGTGGCAACCGCCGCCGTCGTGTGGCGGGTCCGTGCGGCGGGCTTGTCGAAGGAGACCGCGCAGCGGGAGTGCCGTACTGCGATTGAGCGGGAAGCCCACAGGCGTGTCAGCAACAGCGACAGTGATCGCCTGATCATCATCGTGAAGGGCGTCGACCTGCAGGAGACGTGGGAGACCGACAATGGCTGGGGTGTGAACGGGACCATGCGATACACCATGATGGCCCCGCTCATGCCCACCGTCGAGAACTCGGTGAGCTTGACCTGCGAGGCAGCCGAAAAGGACGGCCGGGTGTCTACCACGGTGAAGAACCGCATCTGATCTGGAGGCGACGCAACAGCCCGGCATGGTGAGTTGATCTCGTTAGCGTGCGTCTCAGCGGGCCGCAAAAAAGGGGGCCGGGGACAAGCCCCCACCCTTCCCCGCGCAAAGGGCTACCCTCCCATAACGGCCGCGTTGCAGGGGCAACGTCGATAGGGGGTATGTCCGCTCGAAGGGGCTACCCCTTTGCGGGACATACCCAGGGGGCGTGCCTGCGATCCGGGGCGTGCCTGCAAAACCGGGGGGCGTCCCGTCTCAGCGGGGCGACGTAGACCATGGCCGAACACGGCTTAGACCCTGACGAACACCCTGACGAACACCAGCACCGGCACCAGGACCACCAGCGCCAACCTGGCCCTGGGCGCGCGCGCCCGGCACCCGGCAGCGCGGCACCCCGGCAACCCTGGGCACCCCGCCGGGCAGGGTGGTGCCACTGCACCAGTACACCCACGTGCACCCCCACGATGACCATCATGTCGATGCACATCGACATGACGACTGATCGATGAGTTGGCTCATATCAAACATCGTGATCTCGCATCGCGAGATCACAGAGACCCGGTGGGGGGAGGGTTGCACGCAAACGGCGTGCAACCGAGACCCTCGCTGTCCCGGCCGAAACTCCCCCTCCGGCGACCCCCAGGGGTCGGGCGACCCCCCACACGGGTGTCCATGGTCAACCAGGACGGACTCATCTACCTGCCCAGTAGTGCTGATTGCCCTGCACGCGGCCGTCGCCATCTAAGCTACTCAAAGTACGGTGCTCGAATGACCCACGGTCCC
>NZ_JBRIQN010000034.1:0-77465 GCF_052981855.1 Micromonospora sp. LZ34 | reverse complement strand
CCGCGACCCCGCGGCCCCGCGACCCCGCGGCCCCGCGACCCCGCGGCCCCGCGACCCCGCGGCCCCGCGACCCCGCGGCCCCGCGACCCCGCGACCCCGCGACCCCGCGGCCCCGCGGGTCAGAGGAGCAGGTTGAGCAGGACGGTCAGCACGATCGAGGCGACCAGCGAGAAGAGGATCATCAGCAGGCAGCCGACGCCGCCGCCGGCCGGGCGGATCTCCACGTTTCCGAAGCGCATCGGTCACCTCTCCGTCGTCGAGGGGGTGAGGAAGTGGCGGATCGCGGTGGCGACCTGCACCGGGGCGGTGGTGGCGACGTTGTGCGCGGCGCCGGGCACCACCACTTCCCGGGCGTCCGGGACGAGCCGGGCCAGTTGGGTGCGCCAGGCGGCCGGCACGACCGGGTCCCGGGCGCCGGTGACCACCAGGGTCGGTGCGGCGATCCGCACCAGGTCCGCCTCGACCGCGTTGCGCACCGAGTGCGTGAGCGTGGCGGAGACCCGCCAGGGGCGGGCGTCCCAGACGTCGCGGAGCAGGATCGGCGCCTGCAACGGCGCCTCCCGGAAGGTGTCGACCAGCCAGCGTCCGACCTGGGCCCGACGGGAACGGGCGGTCGGGTCGGTGGTCGGTCCGGCGAGCACCACCGCGCGGACCGCGTCGGGGTGCCGGGCGGCGAGCGCGGCCGCGACCTCCGCGCCGAACGAGTGCCCGACCAGGCAGACCGGCGGCAGCCGGTACGCGGCCAGCCAGGCCGCCAGGTGCGCCGCGTGCCGGGGCACGTCGTAGGCGGTGCCGGGGCGGGCGGAGAGGCCGAAGCCGGGCAGGTCCGGCACGTACACCGGATGGGTGGCGGCCAGCGCCAGCGCCAGCGGGGCGAGGTAGCGGTGCGACACGGCCAGCCCGTGCACCAGCACCACCGGTGCGGCGCCGGTGCCCGGGTCGCCGCCGCGGCGGGCGTGCGTACGCACCCCGTCGACCAGCCGCCACTCGCTGGTCAGCCCGGCCGCCGGGCGCGGCGCGGCGAACGCCAGACGCAGGTCCGCCGGGCCGAACCGCCCCGGCGGCGTGCTCGCCGGTTTCCGCAACAGCTCGGTCGCCGGGTGAAGGGTGGTCGTGGGCCGTCGGGGTGAGCCCACCGCCCGCTGCACCGGGCCGGCCTGCCCGCGTCCGTGACGCGAGCCCGTCGCGCTCGCGGCCGGGGTCGCCGCGGGGCGTCGGGCCGGCCTCACAGCTCGCGCAGCCGCGGCAGCAACTGCTCCTGCGCCCAGTCCAGGAACATCGGCTGGCTGTCGGCGCCCACCTGCACGATCGCCACGTGGGTGAAGCCGGCGTCGACGAACTTCTTGAACGCCTCGACGTGCCGGTCCACGTCCGGTCCGCAGGAGATGCCCGCCGCGACGTCCTCCTCGCGGACGAACTGGGTGGCCGCGGCGAACCCCTCCGGCCCGGGCAGTTCGGCGTTGACCTTCCAGCCCAGCCCGAACCAGCGGAACTGGTCGTGCACGACCTTGCGGCACTCGGCCTCGTCGGGGCCGTAGCAGATGGCCACCTGCCCGTACCGGGGCTGGCCGGCCCCGCCGGCCTCCTCGTACATCTCGACGATGTGCGGGTCGGGCTCGGTGGCGATGACGCCGTTGCCGTACTCGGCGGCGAGGGTGGCGGACTGCCGGCCGGAGGCGGCGACCGCCATCGGCACCGGCGTCTCCGGCCGGTCCCACAGGTACGCGTCCGGCACGTCGTAGTGGTTGCCGGAGAAGGTCAGCGTCTCCCCGTTGAGCAGCGGCCGGATGATCTGCAACGCCTCCTCGAACATCTCGTGCCGCTGCTGCACGTGCGGCCAGCCGCCCACCACGTGCTCGTTGAGGTTCTCCCCGGCGCCGAGGCCGAGGGTGAACCGGCCGTCCGAGAGCACCCCGACGGTGCTGGCCTTCTGCGCCACCACCGCCGGGTGGTAGCGGCGGATCGGGCAGGTGACGAACGACATCAGCTCCGCCCGGGTGGTGGCGTGCGCGACCGCGCCGAGCACCGACCAGGCGTACGGGGAGTGCCCCTGGGAGTCCAGCCAGGGGTAGTAGTGGTCGGAGATGACGAGCTGGTCGAAGCCGGCCGCCTCGGCCCGTACCGCGTGGTCGACCAGTTGCTTGGGACCGGCCTGCTCGCACATCAGGGTGTAGCCGACGCTGACCATGACGCCTCTCCTTCCGACCCGGGCGGATCATCCCCGGATACCCCGCCGGGCGTCGGCCAACCCTCCCGTCCGGTTGCCGGCGGCGGCCGGCGAGGCGCACCTTAACCGGTTCATTGCGTTCCCGAAGCCATCGGCCTACGCTGATCCCTTCGCCGCCGGGATCCGGGTGGCGGCTGTCGGGCTGCAGCCGCCTTCCCCTGTCAGTCCCCTCCCCACCCGGGCAGGTGGGGGTCCTCCCGTTTGAGGAAGGCCATGAAGACACGACTCATCGCCGCCGGCGCGGCCCTGCTCGCCCTCCTGGCCGCCGTGCTGGCGTTCGGGCAGCCGGCGCAGGCCGCGGCCGGCTTCACCGTCGCCAACGGCAAGCTCTACGACGCCAACGGCGCCGAGTTCGTCATGCGCGGCGTCAACCACGCGCACACCTGGTACCCGCAGCAGACCCGTTCGTTCGCCGACATCAAGGCGCTCGGCGCGAACACCGTCCGGGTGGTGCTGGCCAGCGGCGACCGGTGGACCCGCAACACCAACGCCGACGTCGCCAACGTCATCTCGCTGTGCAAGGCCAACCGGCTGATCTGCGTGCTGGAGGTGCACGACACCACCGGCTACGGCGAGCAGAGCGGTGCGGCCAGCCTGGACCGGGCGGTCGACTACTGGCTCGGCATCGCCGACGTGCTCACCGGCGAGGAGGAGTACGTCATCGTCAACATCGGCAACGAGCCGTACGGCAACCAGGGCTACGCCGCCTGGACCACCGACACGAGCAACGCGATCAAGCGGCTGCGTGCCGCCGGCTTCGACCACACGATCATGGTGGACGCCCCGAACTGGGGTCAGGACTGGTCGTTCACCATGCGCGACAACGCCGCGTCGGTGTTCGCCGTCGACCCGGACCGCAACACCGTCTTCTCGGTGCACATGTACGGCGTCTTCGACACCGCCGCCGAGATCAGCGACTACCTCGGCCGGTTCCGCACCGCCGGACTGCCCATCGTGGTCGGCGAGTTCGGCCACAACCACTCCGACGGCGACCCGGACGAGGAGGCGATCTTCTCCTACACCCAGGCCAACGGGATCGGCTGGCTCGGCTGGTCGTGGAGCGGCAACGGCGGCGGCGTCGAGTACCTCGACATGGCCACCAACTTTAACCCGGCCAGCCTGACCAGCTGGGGCCAGCGGATCTTCAACGGCGCCAACGGCATCCGGCAGACCGCCCGGGAGGCCACCGTCATCGGCACCGCCCCGCCGACCACGCCGCCCCCGACCACGCCGCCGCCGACCACGCCACCGCCCACCACGCCGCCGCCGGCCACCCCGCCGCCGGGCGGGTGCACGGCCAGCTACACGGTGGTCAACCAGTGGCCGGGCGGCTTCCAGGGCGAGGTGAAGGTGATCGCCGGGGCGGCCGCGATCACCGGCTGGACGACGAACTGGACGTTCGCCAACGGCCAGGCGGTCAGCCAGTCCTGGAACACCAGGCTGACCAGCAGCGGGTCGGCGGTCACCGCGTGCAACGTGGACTGGAACGGCCGGCTCGGCGCCGGCGCGAGCACCAGCTTCGGCTTCATCGCCAGCTGGAACGGCACCAACGCGGTACCGGCGGTGAGCTGCACCGCGAGCTGACCGGTTACGCCCCCGACGCCGGGCCCGTTCCACGCCCGGCATCGGGGACGTCGTACGAGCGGGCGCGGCCCGGGGAGCGGGTCAGGTCGGGGTGACGCCGTCGGCCGTGGCGATCCGGGCGGCCCGCATGGTGAGGTAGCGCTGCTCGGGCAGGCTGGTGGTCAGCCCGGCGGCGGCCCGGTAGTGGACCACCGCGCGGTCCCGGTCGCCGGCCATCTCGTACAGGTGGGCGCGGGCCGCGTGCAGCCGGTGGTGCCCGGCCAGCCGCGGATCGTCGTCCAGGGCGGCGAGGGCGTGCAGCCCGGCGGCCGGGCCGTGCACCATTGCGGTGGCCACGGCCCGGTTCAGCGCGACCACCGGGCTGGCGGAGTGCCGCTCCAGCACCTGGTAGAGGGCGAGGATCTGCGGCCAGTCGGTCTGCTCGGCGGTGGGCGCCTCGTCGTGCAGCGCCGCGATGGCCGCCTGGAGCTGGTACGGCCCGACCGGTCCGCGGGGCAGCGCGCGGGTGATCAGGTCGACGCCCTCGGCGATCGCCCCGGCGTCCCAGCGGCTCCGGTCCTGCTCGGCCAGGGAGATCAGCTCACCGGCGGGCCCGGTCCGGGCCGCGCTGCGGGCGTCGGTGAGCAGCATCAGCGCCAGCAGGCCGGTGACCTCGCTGTCGTCGGGCAGCAGCGCGTGCATCGCCCGGGTCAGCCGGATGGCCTCCTCGGCCAGGTCCACCCGGCGCAGCTCGGCGCCGAGGCTGGCGGTGTGCCCCTCGGTGAAGATCAGGTAGAGCACGTGCAGCACGGCGGCCAGCCGGCGTTCCCGGTCCCGCTCGTCGGGCATCCGGAACGGCAGGCCGGAGCTGCGGATCCGCTGCTTGGCCCGGCTGATCCGCTGGGCCATGGTCGCCTCCGGCACGAGGAAGGCGTGGGCGATCTCGGCGGTGCTGAGCCCGCCCACCGCGCGCAGCGTCAGCGCGATCTGCGAGGCCGCCGAGAGCGCCGGGTGGCAGCAGAGGAAGAGCAGCACGAGGGTGTCGTCGCGGTCGGCCGTCAGCTGCTCGTCCGCCGCCGGCGCCAGCTGCCGCTCGTCCGGCTCGCGCCGGGCGGCGAGGTCCTCCCGACGCCGCCGGGCCGTCTCGCCGCGGACCAGTTCGATCATCCGGCGGTACGCGACCTGCACGAGCCAGCCGCGCGGGTTGTCCGGCAGCCCGTCGACGGGCCACTGCGTCGCCGCGGCCAGCAGCGCCTCCTGCACCGCGTCCTCGGCGGTGGCGAAGTCGCCGAACCGGCGCGCGAGCACGCCGAGGACCTGCGGCGCCAGTTCGCGCAGCAGGTCCTCGACGGGTCGGTCCGGGGCGTCCAGCCGTCAGATCTCCTGTGGCGGCGCGGACATCACCGGGTGCACCTCGATCGGCATGTTCAGCGGGCGGCCGCCCGGGCCGGGCGCGGTGGAGATGTGCGCGGCGAGCTGGACGGCCCGCTCGGGGGTCTCGCAGTCCACGATCCAGTAGCCGGCGAGGAACTCCTTCGTCTCGGCGAACGGCCCCTCGGTGACCACCGGCGCCCCGCCCTCGCCGGCCCGGACGATCCGGGCCTGCGCCGGGCCGGCCAGGCCCTGGCCGTCGACCCATTCGCCGTCGGCGGTCAGCTTGGCGTTGACCTCCCCCATGAACGCGATGTGCGCCCGGATCTCCTCCGGGGTCCAGGTGTCGATCGTCGGGAAGTCCGTGCCCGCGGCGCTGAACTGCATCAGCAACATGTACTTCACGTCTCGCTCCTCACGCCTGCGCACCATCATCGGTGCTCTCACCCCGAGGTAGAAGCAGGCGCACCCGTCCTCGACATCCGTGTCGAAGAAATTTTCCGGCGATTCTCAGTCGATCGCGGTGACCTCCAGCAGCAGCGCCTGCTCCGGGTGCAACGCCGGCAGGTGCAGCCCCGCGGTGCCCAGCGCCGCCCCGGTCAGCGTCGCGCCGGCCGCCAGCCACGGCGGCGGCACCTGGTCCAGGGTCGCCGGCCCGGGCACCCCCGACGCCGCCCGGACGGTGTAGCGCCGCCGCCGGTCCAGCCCGGGCAGCCGGACCGGGCCGGGCACCTGGGCCACCGAGGTGGCCAGCCGGGCCACCGCGTACACCGCCTGCGAGCGGTCGCGGGCGACCACGCCGTGTGCCCAGACGGCCGGGTCCGGGTGGTCCACCCGGACCACCCGCCCGGTGTGCAGCAGCGGGCGGAGCCGCTTGTGCAGCGCCACCCAGGCGGCCAGCTCGGCCCGGTCGGCCGGGTCGATCGAGCCGATGTCCCACTCGATGCCGTGGTGGCCGAAGAGCGCGGTGGTGGCGCGGAAGCCCAGGTCGTGCACCCGGTGGGTGGTGTGCGAGCGGTCCGGCCCGATGTGGCTGCCGACCAGCTCGGGTGGGAGCAGCAGCCCGGTCCAGCGCTGGATGGCCAGCCGCTCCAGGGCGTCGTTACAGTCGCTGGCCCAGACCCGGTCGGTGCGGGCCAGGATCTCCAGGTCGACCCGGGCGCCGCCGGAGGCGCAGCTCTCGATCTCCACGCCCGGGTGGCGGCGGCGCAGCTCGTCGAGGAGCCGGTAGACCGCCAGGGTCTGCTCGTGCACCCCGGGCCGGCCGTGGTGGCCGGCGTCGGTGAGGTCCCGGTTGTGGTCCCACTTGAGGTAGCCGATTCCGGGATGCTCGGTGAGCAGCGCGTCCAGCCGGTCGAGCAGGTACCCGTACGCCTCCGGGTGGGCCAGGTCGAGCACCTGCTGGTTCCGCCACGGCGGGGGCAGCCGGCCGGGCACGCTGAGGACCCAGTCCGGGTGGGCGCGGAACAGGTCGGAGTCCGGGTTGACCATCTCCGGCTCGACCCAGAGCCCGAACTGCAGGCCGCGGGCGGTGACGTGCTCGATCAGCGGGTGCAGCCCGTCCGGCCAGACGCCGTCGTCGACGTACCAGTCGCCGAGCCCGACGGTGTCGTCGCGCCGGCCGCGGAACCACCCGTCGTCGAGCACGAACCGTTCCACCCCGACCTCGGCCGCGTGGTCGGCGAGTGCCCGCAGCCGGTCCAGGTCGTGGTCGAAGTAGACCGCCTCCCACACGTTGAGGGTCACCGGCCGGGGGGTGCGCGGGTGCTGCGGCCGGGCGCGCAGGTGGGTGTGCAGCACGTCGCTCAACCCGTCCAGCCCGGCGTCCGACCAGGCCGCGTAGAGCAGGGGAGTGGCGTACTCGGCGCCCGGGGCGAGCAGCACCTCGCCGGGGGCGAGCAGTTCGCCGCCGCCGAGGGTGGACTCCCCGGTCGGCCGGCGCTCGGCGAAGGTGACGTGGTCGCCGCTCCACGCGGTGTGCACCGCCCAGACCTCGCCGTGGCCGAAGCCGAACCCGGCCGTGCCGGCGAGCAGCAGCAGCGTGGCGTCGTGCCCGGTCCGGCCGTGCCGGCCCTCCCGGACCCAGGCGCCCATCGGCCACGGGTGCCGCTGCGGGATGCGTTCCCGGCACCACCGGCCGGTCAGGTCGAGCAGTTCGGTGGCGACCGGTGGCACCGGCAGCACCGGGGTCAGCTCCCGCAGCTCGTACGCGGTGGCGCCGGTATTGCGCAGCCGGTGCCGCAGCAACAGCAGGCCGGTCGGATCCAGCTCGATCTCGACGGCCAGCGACAGCTCCGCGTCCGGGTCGACCGCCCGGACGGTGACCCGGGCGGCTCCCGCGCCGCTGTCGGCGACGTCGACGCCGTCCAGCCGGAACGCGGTGGACCAGGCGGCCCGATCCCGGTGCCCGGCCAGCGCCGGCCGGCCGCTCCAGCCGGCGCTGGCCTCGGGCAGCAGGGACAGCACGGTGGGCGCGTCGAAGCTGCTCGGCACCACCGGCGCGACGGTCGCCGCGGCGAGGTGGCGCAGCCCGTCGTCGTCGAGATCGCCCACGTCGCCGCCCCAGTGCACGACCCGGGGCAGCCCCGGGCCGCGCGCGTCGAGCACCAGGCTGGTCCGCGCGCGGCGCAGGTGCAGGAGAGTCATCCTTTGCTCGCTCCCAATGTCAGGCCCCGGACGAAGTGCCGCTGGAGTAGGAAGAAGATCACCAGGGTCGGGACCGCGACCAGCACGCTGCCGGCCGAGACCAGGTTGTTGTCGGTGAAGAACTCGCCGCGCAGGTTGTTCAGCGAACTGGTCACCGGGAACTTGTCCCCGGTGCGCATCAGCACGGTGGCCCAGAAGAACTCGTTGTAGATCCAGGTCACCTCGAGGGTGGCCAGCGCGGCCAGGGCCGGCCGGCACAGCGGCATGGTGACCTGCCAGTACTGCCGCCAGATGCTCGCCCCGTCGACCATCGCCGCCTCGTACAGGTCGCGCGGCAGCGCCTTCATGTAGTTGCTCAGCACGAAGACGCAGAAGCCGCACTGGAAGGCGACGTTGATGAGGATCAGCCCCCAGTAGCTGTCGTACAGCAGCTCCGAGTCGCTCATGAACGCCGGCAGCGGCACCTGGGTGAAGAGCCGGAACAGCGGGATGAGCAGGGCCTGCTGGGGCAGCAGGTTCGCCGCGGTGAACAGGCCGAGCAGCACCAGGTTGAGCTTCCAGCTGAACCGGGCGATCACGAACGCCACGCAGGAGGCGAGGAACAGCGTCAGCAGCACCGCCGGGACGGTAATGTAGACGGAGTTCAAGAAGTGCTTGCCGAACTCGGCGGTACGCCAGGCGGTGACGTAGTTGTCGATGGTCCAGCCACCGAACGAGACGTAGCCGTTGGTGGCGGTGTACTCGTAGGAGCGCAGCGAGGTGAGCACCGCCCAGAGGATCGGGAAGAGCCAGCCGACCGCCACCGCGGCGAGGAAGACGTGCAGCGCCACCCGCTGCGGGGTGAGCCGGCGCTGGCGCCGCGGCGCCTCGTCGGTGGCCGGGCGGCGGTTCAGCGTCGCGGTGCTGGTCATCGGTCCTCCCGCATGACGGTGGCCAGGTAGACGGTGATGAAGACCAGCGAGACGACCAGCATGATGGTGGCCAGTGCCGAGCCGAAGCCGATCCGGCTGGCCTCGCCCACCACGTTCTGGGTGACCAGCGCGGAGAGCAGTTCGAGGCCGTTGCGTCCCTTGTTGACGACCCAGACGAGGTCGAACGCGCGCAGCGACTCGATGACCGTCACCACCAGCACGATGATGTTGATCGGGCGCATCACCGGGAACACCACCCGGAAGAACGCCTTCGGCTCCGAGGCGCCGTCGACGGCCGCGGCCTCCCGCAGCGACGGGTCGACGCTCTTCAGCCCGGCCAGGTAGAGCAGCATGATGTAGCCGACGTGTCGCCAGCCGGAGGCGAGCATGACGGCCCAGATGTTCACGCCCGGGTCGCCGTACCAGTCGACGTTGCTGCCGAGGACGGCGTTGAGCAGGCCCTGGTCGCGGGAGTAGATGAGCTGCCAGACGAAGCCGATGAGCGCCAGCGAGAGCACCACGGGCAGGTAGAGCGCCGTCTGGTAGAACCGGCTGCCGCGCAGTTCCTTGTCGAGCAGGACGGCCAGGAACATGCCGAACGGCGTGGCCACCAGGAAGAGCACGGCGAGCCAGAGCAGGTTGTGCTGCACCGCGGGTACGAACGGCGGGTAGATGTTCACCACGTCGCTGTAGTTGCGGCCGCCGACGAAATCGATGTCGGCCAGCGGCCCGATGCCGTCCCAGTTGGTCGTGGAGAGCACCACGGTGGTCAGGGCCGGCAGCCAGACGAGGCCGGTGACGAGCAGCAGCGGGACGAGCACCATCAGCGCGATCACCACGCGGTCGGTGCGGGACAGGAGCCGTAGCCGGCGGCCGCGGCCACCCGTCGGGGTGGCCGCGGCCGGCGACGGCACGGCGCGATCCGCTTGGATCAGGGGCAGGTCGGACATGGTTGTCCTCCCCCTCTCGCCGTCAGCTGGTGAAGATCGACTTCTTCTGGTTCTCGATGCTGGTCAGCAGGCCGCTGATGTCCTTCGGGTCCTTGATGAACTGCTGGAAGGCCGGGATGATCACCGTCGAGGCGAAGTCCGGGCGGGTGTCCCGGTCCAGGAACTGGGCGATCTCGGTGGCCGAGCCGACCAGCTCGGCCGCCTTCTTCTGCAGGGCGGTGTAGCCGCTGGTGTCCGCGCCGGTGTTGGCGACCAGGGTGCCGGGGTCGGTCTTCACGGCAATGTTCGCCGCGTCGACGCCGCCGATGTACTCCAGCAGCTTCTTGGCGTTGGCCTCGGACTTCGGCTTGCGAGCCATCATGTAGCCGTCGATCGGCGCGTCGAGGGCCTTGGCCCCGATCGTCGAGTCGACCTCGGGGAAGGTGAAGAAGTCGATGTCGTCCTGCTCGTCGGCGTTGAACTGCTGCGCGACGAAGAGGCCGAGCAGGTACATGCCGCTCTTCTTCTGCTGCAGCGACTGGGCGGCCTCCTGCCAGGTGCGGCCCAGGGCGTCCGGCTGGTGCAGCGGCAGCAGCCCGGCCCAGGTGTCGAAGACCTTCTTCACCTTGTCCGAGGTCCACGCCTCCTTGCCGGCCATCAGGTCGACGTGGAACTGGTAACCGTTGATCCGCAGGTTGAGGATGTCGAAGGTGCCCATCGCCGGCCAGCCGTCCTTGTCGGCGAAGGCGATCGGGACCAGGCCGTCCTTCTTCATCTGCGCGCCGAGGTTGCTCAGCTCGTCCAGGGTCTTCGGCACCTGGTAGCCGTGCTGCTGCCAGACGGACTTGCGGTAGAAGACCGCCCACGGGTAGTAGGAGAACGGCACGAAGTACTGCTTGCCGTCGTCGCCGGTGGAGGCCTTCTTGAAGGCCTCGGAGAAGCCGGAGAGCTTGCCCCAGACGTCGGACACGTCACCGGCCAGGCCGCGGGCGGCGAAGAACCGCATCCGGTAGCCGGCGAACCAGGTGAAGACGTCGTCCGGCTTGCCCTGCAGATAGTTGTTGATGTTCTCCTGGAACGTGTTGTGGTCGACGGTGTTGATCGCGACCTCGACCCCCGAGGAGGTCTTGAAGGCCCCCGACACCTTGGCGAGGACGTCCTTCGGCGTCGGGTCGGACGCGTTCGAGCCCAGCGAAACCGTCTTGCTTCCGGACCCGCCGGAGTCGGAGTCGCCGCAGCCGGCGAGCAACCCCGTGCCGGCCAACGCGCCGACGCCGGCCGCTCCGGCGAGCAGCGAGCGGCGGTTGAGGCCGGCGACGGAGGGCGGTACGAGACGGGCCAGGTACTCGGCTTGGGATCGGGGACGGGACATGGTGCCTCCTGCGGATGAGAAGGTGCGCTGCGCCCGAGGGCCGTCAGTGGTGGCGGGAGCCGGCCGGTCGTGATCCCACATCCGGATCCACCGTGAATCCACATTGGCGAACACGAACTGCCAGTGGCGCCTCAAGCTACTCGTCGTTCCGGCCCTGTCAAGAGGGTGGTGAGGTGCCGATAACCCAGTCGTGACAAGCCCGTTACGAGGTAAACGTTGGAAATCCTGTCGATGTTGGAAACTGTTGACTTGGCGCCGCCACCGGGGCACGCTCTGCTCCCATGCGGCGATGGCAGGGCGACCACATCTCTTTCGGTGCCGACTACAACCCGGAGCAGTGGCCCGAGCAGACCTGGGCCGAGGACGTCGAGCTGATGCGCCGCGCCGGGGTCAACCTGGTCTCGGTCGGCATCTTCTCCTGGGCCCTGCTGGAGCCGGAACCGGGCCGGTTCGAGTTCGGCTGGCTGGACCGGGCGCTGGACCTGCTGCACGCCGGCGGGATCCAGGTCGACCTGGCCACCGCCACCGCGAGCCCGCCGCCCTGGCTGGCCCACCGGCACCCGGAGACGCTGCCCCGCCGGGCCGACGGCGCGGTGCTCTGGCCGGGCGGCCGGCAGGCGTACTGCCCCAGCTCGCCGGTGTTCCGCGAGCGCTCGCTCGCGCTGGTCGAGGCCGTCGCCACCCGGTACGCCGAGCACCCGGCGGTGGTGATGTGGCACGTCTCCAACGAGCTGGGCTGCCACAACGTGCACTGCTACTGCGACGTCAGCGCCGAGGCGTTCCGCCGCTGGCTGCGCGAGCGCTACGGCGACCTGGACGGGCTCAACGACGCCTGGGGCACCGCGTTCTGGAGCCAGCGCTACGGCGACTGGGCCGAGGTGAACCCGCCGCGCGTCGCGCCCACCTTCGCCAACCCCACCCAGCAGCTGGACTTCCTGCGCTTCTCCTCCGACGAGCAGCGCGCCCAACTGCGCGCCGAACGCGCGGTGCTGGGTCGGCTGGTGCGCCAGCCGGTCACCACCAACTTCATGATCGGCACCGGCGTCAAGTACCTCGACTACCACTCCTGGGCGTCCGACGTGGACCTGGTCGCCAACGACCACTACCTGACCGCCGCCGACCCGGACGCGCACATCGGGCTGGCGCTCTCGGCCGACCACACCCGCGGGGTCGCCGGCGGAGAGCCGTGGCTGCTCATGGAGCACTCCACCAGCGCGGTCAACTGGCAGCCCCGCAACGTGGCCAAGACGCCGGGTCAGCTGCGCCGCAACAGCCTGGCGCACGTCGCCCGCGGCGCCGACGGGGTGCTGTTCTTCCAGTGGCGGGCCTCCCGGGCCGGCGCGGAGAAGTACCACTCCGCGCTGGTCCCGCACGCCGGGCCGGAGACCAAGGTGTTCCGCGAGGTGTGCCGGCTCGGCGCCGACCTGGCGAACCTGGCCGAGGTACGCGGCAGCCGGGTGGACGCCGAGGCGGCGATCCTGTTCGACTACGAGGCGTGGTGGGGCGCCGAGCTGGACTCCCACCCCAGCGTCGACGTCAGCTACGCCGACCGGCTCCGCGCGCTCTACGACGCGCTCTGGCGACAGGGGATCACCGCCGACATCGTGCACCCGTCGGCCGACCTCTCCGGCTACCGCCTGGTGCTGGTGCCGACGCTCTACCTGGTCCGCGACGCGCACGCCGCGGCGCTGCGCGCCTTCGTCTCCGGCGGCGGCACCGCCCTGGTGACCTACTTCAGCGGCATCGTCGACGAGCACGACCACATCCGGCTCGGCGGCTATCCCGGGGCGTTCCGCGACCTGCTCGGCGTGCGCACCGAGGAGTTCTTCCCGCTGCGGGAAGGCGAGCGGGTCCACCTCGACGACGGCTCGGTCGCCGACGTGTGGACCGAGTGGCTGCACGCCGAGCGGGCGGAGGTGCTCGCCGCGTACGCCGACGGGCCGCTGCCGGGGGTGCCGGCGCTGACCCGGCACGCGGTCGGCGCCGGGGCCGCCTGGTACCTGGGCACCCGGCTCGACCAGCCGGCGACCGACCGGCTGGTCGCCCGGCTGGTGGCCGAGGCCGGCGTACACCCGGCGGCGGTCGCCCCGGCCGGGGTGGAGGTGGTCCGCCGCCGCGACGGCGACCGCAGCTGGCTCTTCGTGCTCAACCACACCGGCGCGGACGCCCGGCTCGACGCCACCGGCACCGAGCTGTTGACGGGCGGGCGGTGCGCCGGTGAGCTGGTCGTACCGGCCGGGGAGGTGGCCGTGGTCCGCGAGGACCGGGCCGCCGGGCCGGCGTGAGGCCCGTACAGTGACGGCCGCGAAGGAGGCTACCCAGATGCTGGCCCAGCAGCGGCAGACCGCCATCCTGGAACTGATCCGCCAACGCGGCGGCGTACGGGTCAGCCACCTGGTGAGCCGGTTCGGCGTCTCGGACATGACCATCCGGCGCGACCTGGAGGTGCTGGCCGAGCGGGGCCTGGTCGACAAGGTGCACGGCGGGGCGACGCTGGCCGGCCCGGGCTCCGCCGAGGAGCCCGGCTTCGCCGCCAAGTCGATCCGCCAGCAGGCCGAGAAGCGGGCCATCGCCGAGCGGGCCGCCACCCTGGTCGAGCCCGGCATGGCGATCGCGCTCTCCGCCGGCACCACCACGGCCGCCCTGGCCACCCTGCTCGCCGACGTGCGCGGCCTGACCGTGGTGACCAACTCGATCCCGGTCGCCGACGCGCTCTACCAGAACCCGCGGGCCGACCAGACCGTCGTGCTGACCGGCGGCATCCGCACCCCGTCCGACGCGCTGACCGGCCCGGTCGCCGAGGCGGCGATCGGCGCCCTCAACGTCGACCTGCTCTTCCTCGGCGTGCACGGGTTAAGCCCGCGCACCGGCTTCACCACCCCCAACCTGCTGGAGGCGGGGATCAACCGGTGCCTGATCAACGCCTCGCGCCGGCTGGTGGTGCTGGCCGACCACACCAAGTGGGAGACCATCGGCATCGCCACCATCGCCCCGCTGGAGGACGCCGACGTGCTCATCACCGACGGCAAGCTGCCGCCGGAGGCGCGGGCCGCGATTGGTGAACAGGTCGGTGAGCTGGTCGTCGTCGAGGTGGACTGACCCGGGCGCGGCTCACAGGCACCTCACAGCGCCGGCGGATAGGGTGCCCGCGTGGGCGCCCCGTTCCAGGGTGGAGCGGGGCCGGTCGCACGGGAGTTCCGATGGTCTTCAAGAAGATGTTGAGCGCGCTCGGCGTGGGCGGTCCCAGCGTGGACACCGTCCTGACGAACCCGAACACCCGTCCGGGCCTGACCCTCGAGGGCCAGGTGAACCTGCTCGGCGGGGACGCCCCGGCGAACATCGAGCAGGTCGTGATCGGGCTGGTCACCCGGGTCGAGATCGAGGGCGGCGACACCGAGTACGCCGGCATCATGGAGTTCCACCGGATGGCGGTCAGCGGGCCGCTCCAGCTGGCCCCGAAGCAGCAGCTCGCCATCCCGTTCCAGCTGCCGGTGCCGTGGGAGACCCCGATCACCGACGTCTACGGCCAGCGGCTGCGCGGCATGACGATGGGGCTGCGTACCGAGCTGGCGGTGGCCCGGGCGGTGGACAAGAGCGACCTCGACCAGGTCAACGTGCACCCGCTGCCGGTGCACGAGCGGATCCTGGAGGCGTTCCAGCGGCTCGGGTTCCGGTTCAAGCACGCCGACCTGGAGCGCGGCCGGATCCACGGGGTGCAGCAGACGCTTCCCTTCTACCAGGAGATCGAGTTCTTCGCCGCGCCGCAGTACGCGCAGACCGTCGCCGAGGTGGAGCTGACCTTCGTCACCAGCCGGGACGGGGTGGACGTGATCCTGGAGTGCGACAAGCGCGGCGGCTTCCTCAGCGCCGGGCACGACGCCTTCGGCCGCTACCGGGTCCCGCACAGCGACGCCGACCGGGTCGACTGGGCGCAGGTGGTCGACGGCTGGCTGCGGGAGACCACCTCCCGCTACGGCAGCCTGCACGGCCAGGGCTTCGGCGTGCCGCACGCGCGCGGTCGGGGCCACGGGATGGGCGGCATGGTCGCCGGGGCGGCGCTCGGCGTGGCCGGCGGCATGATCGCCGGCGAGATGATCGAGGATGCCGTCGAGGGTGACTTCGGCGCGGACTTCGGCGGCTTCGAGGAGTAGCACCAACACGACGGCGGCCTCCGGGACGGATCCCGGAGGCCACCGTGTGGTGGTGCGGCACACCTACCCGGTCAGTGCCGGGCCTTGCGCTCCTCGGCGCTGCGCCAGCCGCTACCGGCCTTGGCCAGACCGCGGCTACCCAGGTAACCGATGGTCAGCAGGGTGATGAAGAACCAGGCCTGGTTGGCGCGGAAGATGTCCACCCCGACCGAGTTCTTCCCGGCCAACTGCGACGCCGCCAGCACAGCGATCACCGACGCGATGTAGACCCAGAACTCGGTGGTCCGCAGCGACGGCTTGGTCTCCGTGCCGGGCGCCTGCATGGCCTCCCGCCGTCCGTCCGGAATCGCCGGCATAGGACGGGTGGGCGTCTCCTGCATTGACGGGCGATTCTGCACGTCCGCCTGCGGCCGGTTTACCGGCCTGGTGGATGCAGCCTGCGTGCTCATCTTGTCCTCCTCAGGATGCGATGAGTCGTACCTGCATTCCCTCGCCCCGCTACCGCGTGTCGGCCACGGCACGGTTCTGCGTTCATGGCGGGGACGCCCCCCGACTACCCGACCCTCCGGGGGCAGTAACGCCGGGCCATCGGCCGAAATCCGGGACCCGCCGGTGCGCCCGGACCGGGGCGCCACCGGCGGGGTACGTCACCGCAGGCCGTTCCGGACGGCCACGCTGACCAGCAGGTCCGGATCGTCGGTGATCACGCCGTCGACGCCGAGGTCGATCACCCGCTGCATCACCCGGGCGTCGTTGACGGTGTACGGCACCACCTTGAGGCCGTACCGGCTCTGCAGGGTCCGCACGTCCGGTCCGTGGAAGTATGCCGGGTTCTCCCGCAGGTACCAGTCGGCGTCGATCACCGTGCCCTGAACCGGGTCGTGCACCTGCCAGTTCGCCGACACGGTGCCGGCGCCCGCGGCCCGGGTCAGCCGGCCCAGGTCCTGGTACCTCCACCAGTCCAGCCCGCCGGTCCACGGGCTGCGCACCGACGAGTCGCCGTACGCCGCCTGCAGCGAGCACTCGTCGGCGAGGCTGGCGCACTCGGCCGGGCCGTACTGCCAGACCAGGGCGACCGTGCCGATCCGCTGGTTCAGCTTCCGGGCGTAGGTGATGGTCCGCCAGTCGAAGGACTGGATGGTGGCGCGGTCGGTGAAGCCGGCCCGCTCGATCGCGGCGACCAGCTTGCGGGTGAAGCTGGCGTACGGCTCGGTGTCGTCGACCAGCGGGCTGATCTTCGTCTCGATGTTCAGCCGGACGTCGTCCCGGCCGCTCGCCCGCACCAGCGCGAAGACCTCGTCCAGGGTCGGGATCCGGGCGCCCGGGGCGGGCACCTGCGCGGGCAGTTCGGGCAGGGTCCTGGTGCCGCAGTCGACGGTCCGCAGCTGCGCCAGGGTCAGCTGGTGCACCGGCTTGCCGACGTAGGGGAACTCGGGGTCACCCGGGCGCGCCGGGGCGGTGTCGACACAGTGCGAGCCGTTGACCGTCCGGTCGTGCAGCACCACCAGCGCGCCGTCCTCGGTCACCCCGGTGTCCAGCTCCAGAGTGGAGATCGCCCGGTTCTCGAGCGCGTACCCGAAGGCGGGCAGGGTGTTCTCCGGCCGGGTCGCCCGGCCGCCCCGGTGCGCCTGCACGTCGAACGGCGAGGCGTACGCCTTCGGCAGCCGGTGGCCGCGCTGCGCGAGCAGGCCGCGCAGCCGGTCCGGGTAGTCGGTGATGATCCCGTCCACGCCGTCGTCGACGAGCTTCGCCATGGTCGGCACGTCGTCCACCGTCCACGGGATCACCTTGATGCCGTAGCGGTGCGCCCGCGCCACCAGCTCCCGGGTGACGTACGGCCGGTAGCCGGGGTCGGTGACCGTGCCGTTCTGCGGGAAGCCGTGCACCGGGGAGAACGCGCTGGCGCCGAAGCTGCGGACCGCCCGGATCGGGTCGCCGCCGAAGTCGTCGATGTCCAGCCCGCCCAGCCACGGCGAGGCGCCCGGCTGGCCGGTCTGCAGGAAGTCGTAGTTGGTCAGCGCGACCAGCGGCAGCCGCGGCTCGACCTGGCGCATCCGCATCAGCGCGCCCCAGTCGAAGCTCTGGACGGTCACCTGCTTCAGCAGCCCGGCGCGCCGGATCTCGGCGGCGGTGACCTGCACGAACTGCTCCCGCGGGGCGGTCTCGGCCGGCGCGCCGGCCTCCACCTTGGTCTCCACGTTGAGCGTCACGTCGTCCGCCCGGTAGCGCTTGACCAGCGCGAAGACCTCGCGCAGCAGCGGCATCCGGGCGCCCGGCACGGCGAGCTGGCCGGGCTTGTCGGGCAGCGTCCTCGACCCGCAGTCCAGGGTCCGCACCTGGGCCAGGGTGAGCGTGTTGACATACCTGCCGACGTACGGAAACTCCGGGTCGCCGGGCGTCACCGGTGCGGTGTCCACGCACTTGGCGGCGCTGACCTTCCGGTCGTGGGTGACCACGGCCTGCCCGTCCTCGGTGATCTGCACGTCCAGTTCCAGGGTGCTCACCCCGAGCTGGAGGGCGTTGCCGAAGGAGGCGAGGGTGTTCTCCACCCGCAGCCCCAGGCCGCCGCGGTGGGCCTGCACGTCGAATGTCCGGTCCGGTCGCGGTTTCGCCTCCGCGGGCACCGCGAAACCGGTCGCCACGGTCGCCGCCGCCAGGGCCGCGACAGCGGTACGGCGTACTGTGCGCACGCTGTCCTCTCTCCCTCCGGCGGGGATCTCCCGCCGGTCCGCCGGTCAGCATGGGCAGCCGGGACGGCCGGGAGGCGAGCGGCGGGAGACACCCCGGTGAACCGGCGGTGGGGGTTTGGCCGGCGGGTCGTCGGGCACGCAGAAAGACCGACGTTTCTGCGAGGTGATGGATCGTGCGTGAGGACGACATGCGACAGGACGCCGCCCGGCGGGCCGAGGAGCGGATCGCCGGCGGGGTGTACGGCGAGGGCGCTCTGGACGAGGTGACGGTGCCCCCCACCGACGTGCAGCGGGTGATCCAGGACGAGGACCCGGACGACCCGGCGCACGCGCCGGTGGACGCCAACGTGCTGCGCGACGGCGGTCCCACCCGCGGTCAGGGCGCGGTCACCACGACCGGCGGCACCGCCGGCCCGGCGAGCGTGCGACGGTTGGCCCGCCAACCGGAGCGGCACCCGGGCAAGGTCGCCCCGACCACCACCGGCGACGCCACCACGGGCGGCCTGAGCACCCCGACCGGCGGCTCCACCAGCGACCAGTCCACCATCGCCACCGGCCCCGGCAACTCCACCACCGAATAGCGCCCGTTGATCATGAGGTTGGCGGCACCGGACGAGATCCAGATCGCCGCCAACCTCATGATCAACACCCCCCGGACGGGCCAGATGGGTGTGGTTAGGGGGTGGGGCGGAGGATGCCCAGGCGTTGGGTGGCGCGGGTGAGGGCTACGTAGAGGTCGCTGCGGCCGCGGGGCGACTCGGCGACGATGCGGTCGGGGTCGACCACCAGGACGCAGTCGAACTCCAGGCCCTTGGCCTGGGCGACGGTGAGCACCACCACGCGGCTCTCCAGCTCCGGGTGCTCGCCCACGGCCGCCTCGGGCAGCGCGGCGGTGACCGCGGCGCCGAGTTCGGCCACCCGGCCGGCCGGGACGATCACCCCGAGCCGCCCGTCGGCCAGCCCGGCGGCCTCCCGGCCCGCCGCGTCGACCAGCTCCGCCGTCAGCCGCGGCGGCGGCACCGCCCGGTCCCACGGCGCGTACCCGCTCTCCCGTACCGAGCGGGGTGGGCGCAGCGCCGGATCGATCTCGGTCAGCACGTCGGCGGCGACCGCCATGATCTCGGCCGGGGTGCGGTAGCTGACGGTCAGCTCCTCCAGCCGCCAGCGCTGCGCCACGTACGGCTCCAACGCGTCGGCCCAGGACGGCGTGCCGGCCAGCGCGCCGGTCTGCGCCACGTCCCCGACGATGGTCATCGACCGGCTCGGGCAGCGACGCATCAGCAGCCGCCACGCCATCGGCGACAGCTCCTGCGCCTCGTCCACGATGACGTGCCCGAACGCCCAGCTCCGGTCGGCCGCGGCCCGCTGCGCGGTGGTCAGCCGGTCGACCTCCTCCTGCCGTTCCAGCAGCCGGTCGGCGTCCAGCAGGTCGGTCACGCCGAGGATCTCACCGCCCTCGGCCTCGTCCTCCACGTCGATCGACCGGGAACCCCGGGCGATCTCCAGCACGCCCTCGGCGTACTCGCGTTGCAGCGCCCGGATCCGCTCCCGGCGGGCCGTCGCGGCCCGCTCGTCCTCGCCGAGCAGCTCGGCCGCCTCGTCCAGCAGCGGCACGTCGGCCGGTGTCCAGCCGCCCGGCTCCCGGTGCAGCAGGGCCCGCTCGGCGTCGCGGAGCATCGGCGCGGCGGCGGCGATCCGCTCGGTCGAGGCGTACAGGTCGGCGAGCAGCCGCTGTGGGGTGAGCACCGGCCAGAGCTGGTCCAGCGCCGCCCGCACCTCGGGCTCCTCGCGCAGCTCCCGGCGGATCTCCGCGACGTCGGCCTCCTCGAGCAGGTTCTCCCCGCCGAGCGGGTCGGCGCCGATCCGCTCGGCGACCTGGTCGGCCAGCGCGTGCACGATCTCGATGTCGAAGACCGCCCGAGCTAGGTTGTGCGGGCGGCCGGAACGGCGGGCCCGGTCCCGGGCGGCGCGGACGGTCTCCGGGTCGAGGCGGAGGATCTCCTGCTGCGGAAGCTCGATCTCCAGCGGCTCGTCGGGCACCCACTGCCGGTCCCGCACCGCGGCGGCGAGCACCTCGGTCATCACCAGCCGGCCCTTGAGCGCGGCCGCCTCGGCGCTCTCGGCGCGCCGGGCGCTCACTCCGGGGAAGAGGTCGCCCTGGGTGCGCAGCAGCACGCCGGTCTCGGCCAGCGCGGGCAGCACCTGGGAGATGTAGCGCAGGAACGTCGCGTTCGGGCCGACCAGCAGCACGCCGCGGGTGGACAGTTCCCGGCGGTGGGTGTAGAGCAGGTACGCGGCCCGGTGCAGCGCGACCGCGGTCTTGCCGGTGCCAGGCCCGCCCTGGACCACCAGCACGCCGGGCAGGTCGGCCCGGATGATCCGGTCCTGCTCGGCCTGGATGGTCTCCACGATGTCGCGCATCCGCCCGGTGCGGCCGGCGTTGAGCGCGGCGAGCAGCGAGGCCTCCCCGGTCAGCTCCTCGTGCGCGGTGGGGGAGGCGGTGGCCAGGTCGAGCACCTCGTCGTTGAGCGCGGTCACCTTGCGCTCCCGGGTACGCAGGTGCCGGCGCCGCCGTACGCCCTGCGGGTTGGCGGCGGTGGCGAGGTAGAAGGCGCGGGCGGCCGGCGCCCGCCAGTCCATCAGCAGCGGGTCGTAGTCACCGCTGGTGTCGAAGATGCCGATCCGGCCGATGTAGTGCCGTGCATCGTCGTCGGTGTCCAGCCGGCCGAAGCAGAGGCCGTTCTCGACCGCGGCGAACTGCTCCACCTGTTCGGCGTACATCCGCACCGCGCCGTCGCGCTGGGAACGGGCCTGCAACGTGCCGCCGGTCGCGCGCAGTTCCTCGGTCAGCCGCCGGGAGGCCTGCTCACGCAGCCCGTCCAGCCGGCCGTAGAGCATCGAGACGTACTCCTGCTCGCGACCGATCTCGTCGTCGGGCTGCAATTCACCGGAATCGCCGGAGTGCCTTGACAAGCCGTCTCCCAATTGGTTAGTATCTTCCCCGGAACGGCTTTCTGAGCCGTTCTTTTTGTGTTTGAACTGAGAAAGATACCGCGCGCCGGTCCGCCGGACCAAGCGCTTCGGGCCCGCGCCGCCCTTCCGGTAACGCCGATCGGGGGCCCGCGTCCGCGAGCCCCCCGACCGTCGCCGGTTCAGCCCTTCGCCGCCTGGTAGAGCCGCTCCGGGGTGACCGCGCCGGCGAGCAGCCGGCCGTCGTCGGTGAGCAGCACGCTGAACAGCTTCCCGGTCAGCAGCCGCCCGCTGCCCCAGTCGCCGCTGACCTTCTCCAGCGCGTCCAGCACGCCGGCGACCTCGCCCGCCGGGGCCCCGGCCGGCTCGCCGGCGCCGTCCTTGGCCGGGCCGTCGAGCCGGGCGACCACCACGGTGGTCCAGCCCTCGCCGACCGTACGCACCTGCGGCCGCTCGCCCGCGGGCCGCTCGTCCCGGTGCGCGCCCTTCGACCGCTCCGCCGACTCCTCGGTGACCCTCACCCCGGGCGGCGGGTTGAACGTGAACTGGTCCGGGTCGGGCCGGGCGTAGTCCACCTGGGTGAACGCCATCTCGAACGCCGGCTGGTCGCTGCCGTCGGCGAAGACCTCGAAGCGCAGCGGCACGTGCTCCCGGGCGTCGATGGCGATCCGCACCTGGTGCACCAGCGACGCCGCGTCCCGCGGCGCGAGCACCAGCTCGTACGCGTCCCGGCCGGCCACCGTGGCGGAGCGGCCGACGCTCACCTCGGTGCTCGGGTCGATCGCGGCGAGAGCCTGGTCGGCCGCCTCCTGCGGGGTGGCCGGCAGCTCGGGCGCGCCCGGCTCGTCGGTGCCCTCGGGCAGGGTGCGGTGGGTGGCGGTGTTGCTCCGGCTGTTCCAGGTCCAGACGTCCCGGCCGTTGCGGATGATGTCCTGCTCGCCGAGGGTGTCCAGCAGCGCGACCCGCTGCCGGTCCGGCCCGGAGTGCCAGACCCGGAGCGTGTGCGTGCCGGTCAGCAGGCCGCCCAGCTCGCCGCCGGCCAGGCCGGCCAGCGCGGGCAGGCCCAGGTCGGCGCGCTGCACCACCGTGCCGGATAGCCCCTCCAGGCGGGAGGTCTGCAGGTCGACCAGGAGTTGGGCGGCCGTGCGCGGCGGCAGGCTCGGCTCGGCCTGGGCGGCGAACGTGCCGATCGCGGCACCGCCGCCGATGACGGTGGCGGCCGCGGTCACCGGGACCAGCCAGCGCAGGACGGGACGGCTCTTCAGAACGGACATGTGTGGCACCTCCTGGGCACATCCTGCCCGGTCGACGCTGAGAGGGCGCTGAGGACGACGGTACGGCCCCTCGTGCTGGGGTGGCACCCTTGACCCCGTGCGGTTGCTGGTGGTGGAGGACGAGTCGCGGCTGGCGTCCGCGCTGCAACGGGGGTTGCAGGCCGAGGGGTTCGTGGTGGACGTGGCGGCGACCGGCCCGGCGGGGCTGGACGCGGCGCGGCACGGCGGCTACGACGCGATGATCCTCGACGTCATGCTGCCCGGCCTCTCCGGTTACGAGGTGGTCCGCCGGCTGCGCGCCGAGGAGCGGTGGCTGCCGGTGCTCATGCTCTCGGCGAAGGACGGCGAGTACGACCAGGCCGACGGGCTGGACTGCGGCGCCGACGACTACCTCACCAAGCCGTTCTCGTACGTCGTCCTGCTGGCCCGGCTGCGGGCGCTGCTGCGCCGCGGCGCCCCGGAACGCCCGGCGGTGCTCGCGGTGGCCGACCTCACCCTCGACCCGGCCCGCCGCCGGGTGACCCGGGCCGACGCCGAGGTGGAGCTGACCGCCCGGGAGTTCGCGCTGCTCGCCTACCTGATGCGCCGCCCCGGCGAGGTGGTCTCCAAGACCGAACTGCTCGACCACGTCTGGGACGCCGGCATGGAGACCGCGCCGAACGTGGTCGAGGTCTACGTCGGCTACCTGCGGCGCAAGATCGGGCGGGAGCGGCTGGAGACCGTCCGCGGCGCCGGCTACCGGCTCGCCACGTGAGCGACTCCGGACGGCGATGGGGCCGGCTGCGGGCGGCGTTCGGGCTGCGCGGCCGGCTCATGGTGATCGGCGTGCTCGGCCTCTCGATCGGGCTGGCGATCGGCGGGCTGGTCCTGCTCGGGGTGCTCCGCTTCGTCCTGCAACGCTCCGTCGACGCCGAGGCGTTCCGCACCGCCGACGCGGTCGCGCTGCTCGCCGCGGAGGACGCGCTGCCCGACCCGCTGCCGGTGGCCGCGGGCCAGACCCGGGTGCAGGTGGTCGACGCCGACGGCCGGGTCCGGGCCGCCTCGATCGACGCCGACCGGCTGGTCCCGATGCTGCGGCCGGAGCGGATCGACCGGGACGCCCGCCAGCGGCTGACGGTGTCGGGGGACCGGGTCGGGCTGCCCGGGCCGGTCCGGGTGGTGGCCGTACCGGCCGGCACCGCCGCCGACCCGCGCACCGTGCTGGTCGCCCGGTCGATGGCGGACGTGCGGCACAGCACGCACGTGGTCCGCACCATCCTGCTGATCGGCTTCCCGCTGCTGGTGGGCGGGCTCGCCGTGGTCGCCTGGCGGGTGGTCGGCGCGACCCTGCGGCCGGTGGAGGCGCTGCGCCGAGGTGCCGAGGAGATCACCGGACGCGACGGTGGCGGCCGGCTGCCCGTGCCGGCGTCCCGCGACGAGATCCACCGGCTCGCGGTCACCCTCAACGGCATGCTCGGCCGGCTGGAGTCGGCCCGGAACCGGCAGCGCGCCTTCGTCGCGGACGCGGCGCACGAGCTGCGCAGCCCGCTGACCAACATCCGCACCGAACTGGAGGTGGCGCAACGGCTGGCCGGGCGGACCGACTGGACGGCGGTGTCGGCGAACCTGCTCGCCGACACCGAGCGGCTCAGCCGGCTCGTCGACGACCTGCTGCTGCTGGCCCGGCTGGACGAGGCGCCACCGGCGCGGGCCACCGGGCCGGTGGAGCTGGGTGCGCTGCTGGCCGCGGTGGCCGCCCGGTACCCGTCCCCGCCGGTGCGGGTGGTCGCGCCGGCGGCGCCGGTCTGGACGGTCGGTGACCCGGACGAGTTGCACCGGATCCTGGCCAACCTGGTCGACAACGCCGTCCGGCACGCCCGCGGCGAGGTGGTGCTCGCCGCCGCCCCCGCGCCGCCGGCCGACCGGTCCGCGCCGGCCCGGCCGGTGGCGACCCGGGGGCCCGACCGGGCCGGTCCGGTGTCGGGCGCGTACCACCAGGTGACGGTGACCGACGACGGGCCGGGCATCCCGGTCGCGGACCGGGAGCGGGTCTTCGGCCGGTTCACCCGGCTCGACGACGCACGGGCCCGCGACGCCGGCGGCACCGGGCTGGGGCTGGCCATCGTCCGCGAACTGGTCCGCCGGGCCGGCGGCACGGTCGAGCTGGCCGACGCCGAGCCGGGGCCCGGGCTGTGCGTGCGGCTGCGGCTGCCCGCTCTGCCCGACGAGCCGGCCTGAGCCGGTGCGCGGTCAGCGGCGGCGGGTGCAGACCTGCTCGGCCCGGGCCACCGTGTCGGTGGACCAGACCACCGCGACGGTGAAGCAGTAGTCGGTGCTGCGGTTCAGGCCGTAGACGACGAAGCTGGTGGTGCCGGCCGGCAGGTCGGCGAAGGCGGTCTGGGCCTGGCCGACCCGGCCACCGGAGATCACCACCGGTCCCTCCCCGCCGGCCGGGTAGGTCCAGCTCAACGCGACGTTGTCCCGGTTGTCCCGCAGGGTCACCCCGCCGGGCGGGGTGCCCGGCGGGGCCGCCGCGACCGTGGACGGCGCGGTGGCGGCTGGTCCGGTGGTGGTCGGCGCGGCTCCGGTGGTGGCCGTGGCGGTCGACCCGCCGGTGACGGCCGGGGGAGCGGGGTCGCCGCCGTCCACCCGGGACACCCCGGCGATGACCGCCGCCGTGCCGATCAGCACCACGACCACGCCCGCGACGACGAGCAGCAGCAGCCGGTTGGTGCGCCGGCCGGGTTGCCGGTGCACCGGCACGGGCAGCAACCGTGACGGCGGGTCCGCCGGGTCGGGCCCGGTGTGCCGGGGCACCCGGTACACCCCGTCCGCCTCGTCGACCGGACCGTCGGCCAGCGAGACCACCGTCGGGGGCACCGCGCTGCCCGGCCCGTCGTCCAGGGTCTGCTCGGGCGGCCACCAACCCTGGTCCGCCGTGGTGGTCGGGCCGTCCACCGGCTGTCGGGGCGTCGGTACCGGTGGGTCGGCGGCGTCCGCCGGCGGGGTGGACCCCTCAGCCGGGTGGTGGCCCGTCGACGGGTGGTAGCCGGTGGAGGGGTGGTAGCCCTCGGGCGGGTGGTAGCCGGTCGAGGGGTGCCAGTCCTCCGGCGGGTGCCGCTCGGCCGGCCCGTCGCCCGGCGGCGGGGTGCGCGCCGACGGCACCACCGGCCCTTCCCGGCTCACCGGGGCGGCTTCGGCGCAGACGTGGTCGGGGTTCGCCGCCGCCCGGGCCAGCGCCGCCACCTGCGCGGCCAGCGGATCGTCCGCGGGCAGGTGCTGCCGGCACAGCTCGCGGGCCAGCGCCAGGTTGTCGTGCGCCTCGGCGAACTGCCCGCAGTCGCGCTGCATGGCGCCGAGCCGGGCGAGCATCTTGATGCCGCTGGGGTGCCCGTCGCCGTACACCTCGCGGTGCAGCTCCCAGGCGTCCTGGAGCCGGTCCCAGGCCACCTGGCACTGGCCGCGGGCGTACTCCACGGTGGCCAGGTCGGCGTGCGCGGCGAGCACCCGCAGCGACTCCGGCCCGTCCAGGGCGGTCAGCTCGATGATGACCTCCTGGTAGAGCCGGGCGGCCCGGGACCAGCTGCCGACCCGGTGCAGCACCGCCGCCAGGGTCGCCGCCGCGGCCACCGTGCGCTGGTCGGAGCGGCCGTGCAGCCGGGTGGTGGCGGCGTACGCGAAGGCGGCCCAGCCCCGGGCGGAGTGTGGCTCGCCGAGGGCGACCAGCACGCGGGCCTGCAGGCTGGCCGCCTCGGCCAGCTCGGGCGTCGCGTTGGCCGGTCGCGGGTCGGCGTCGGTCAGCGCGTCGGCGAGCAGCCGCTGGGCGCCGGCGAGGTCGCCGGCGGACGCCAGGTGGTGCGCCTGATCAGTCAGTTCACCGAAGCCGGAGGGCACGCCCCATCGTGCTCAACCGACGACGGTAAGTACAAGTCCCGCGCCGGAGCGGTTCGGTCAGGATCCGGTCAGGTGGTCGACCAGCGTCTCGCTGATCCGGCGCAGCTGGTCGACCTGGGCCGGGGTCAGCGCGTCGAACAGGTGCTGGCGTACCCCCTCGACGTGCCCGGGCGCGGCGGCGGCGAGGGTGGCGAAGCCCTCCTCGGTGAGCAGCGCGATCTGCCCGCGCCGGTCCGTCGGGCACTCCTCGCGGCGGACCCACCCGGCGGCCTCCATCCGGGAGACCGCGTGCGAGAGCCGGCTGCGCGACGAGCCGCTGGCCTCGGCCAGCTCGCTCATCCGCAGCCGCCGGTGGGGCGCCTCGGAGAGCCGGACCAGGATCTCGTAGTACGCGTGCGGCATCCCGGCGTCGCGTTGCAGCTCGCGGTCGAGCGTCTCCATCAGCGCCCGGGAGGAGGTCAGGAAGGCACGCCAGGTGCGCTGCTCGTCCGGGTCCAGCCAGCGGGTCATGACGGCCATCATACCCCACTTAGTTGAACATTCAACTAAATCGCGCTAGCGTCGAGGGCATGGGAATCCACCGGCTCAACCACGCCGTCCTCTACGTCAGTGACCTCGCCCGCAGCGTCGCCTTCTACCGCGACGTGCTGGGCTTCCGCCCGGTGGCGATGACCCCGGACGGCTTCCGGGGCGCCACCTTCCTCCAGGCGCCCGACTCCACCAACGACCACGACCTCGGCCTGTTCGAGATCGGCGCCAGCGCCGGCCGCTCCGCCGCGGGCCGCAGCACCGTCGGCCTCTACCACCTCGCCTGGGAGGTGGACACGCTCGACGAGCTGGCCGCCACCGCGCAGCGGCTCGCCGCCGCCGGCGCCCTGGTCGGCACCTCCGATCACGGCACCACGAAGAGCCTCTACGGGCAGGACCCGGACGGCCTGGAGTTCGAGATCGTCTGGCTGGTGCCGGCCGACCGGCTCGACGACGCCGCGCTGGCCGCCCGGAAGCGGATCGGCCGGCTCGACCTGGACGCCGAGCGGCAGCGCTACGGCGGCCAGACCCGCGGCGGAGTGGGCATCTCCGTCCCCGCCTGAGGTCACCCGGTGGCCCGCCGGCCGCGCCGGCCCGCCCCGGTGCGGTAGAACGGCAGCATGCCGACCGACGCCGTCCTGCGCGAGTTGCTCGTCCGACACCTGGAGCACTGGTTGCCGGGAGCGCTGCACCGCGCCCGCCGGGCCACCGTCGCCTGCGCGTACGCGGGGGACGACGCGGGGGGCGCCGAGGCCGCCCTGCGGGTGGTCGCCGAGTACGCCGACCGGCTGCGCGGCCGCCGGCTCACCGTGCTGGTGCTGGCCCCGGGGAGCGGGGACCTGCCGGCCCGGCTCGGCGCCGTCGAGGCGGAGCTGCCGGCCGAGGTGGCCGTGCACCTGGTGCCCGGCGCACCCGACCGGCTGCCGGTGGCGCTGAAGGCGGCCGGCGCGGCCGGCGCGCCGACGCTGTCGTTCGTGGACGACCCCACCCCGCCGGATCCGGCCGTGCTGGCCGCCGCGGCGCTCGGGCGCCCGGCCGAGCTGCTGCTGCGTACCGCCGCCGACGCGCCGACCC
Source organism: Micromonospora sp. LZ34 (assembly GCF_052981855.1). Taxonomy (NCBI): domain Bacteria; kingdom Bacillati; phylum Actinomycetota; class Actinomycetes; order Micromonosporales; family Micromonosporaceae; genus Micromonospora; species Micromonospora sp. LZ34. The sequence continues at coordinate 49,886 of NZ_JBRIQN010000034.1, read as the reverse complement.
GGGCCGCGCTCGGCGCCGCCGGGTTCCCGCTCGTGACCGAGGTGGACCTGGTCCCCGCCGACGGCTCACCGGCGCGGCGGCTGGCCTTCGCCACCGGTTCGGACAAGAGCCTGGAGGCGTTCAAGGAGGCGCTCTGGGCGGTCGACGAGTATGCCGGGGTCCGCTACCGCGACCCGGCCGACCCGGCCGGGCGGCTGCTGGACATCGCGCTGGACCCCGAGCCCGGCCCGCTGCGCCGGGAACTGCTGGCCGAGCTGCACCGCGCCGGGCCCCGTACGGTCACCGAACTGCGCCGGCACGCGCTCACCTCGACCGTCTACCGCTCCGCCGACGCCGTCCGGGCGCTGACCGGCCTGCTCCACTCCGGAGCGGTCCGCCGCGATCCGGAACACGGCCGGCTCGGCGGCGACGTGGTCGTCACCGCCGTCGAACCGCCGGCCTGACCGGCCCCGGACGCCGAGCGGGGTGCCGGTGGTCCCACCGGCACCCCGCGCGACGCCCGGACGTCAGGTCCGGGACTTGTCCTGCTTCCAAGACAGCGGGCCCGGCAGGTCGACGCGGTGCGCCCTGGCCCGCGAGTTCCAGGACCAGCGACCGATCTTGATGCTCCAGGACGAGAAGCCGTTCTCGGTGAAGTTGAGGATGATCGGCCCGTACTTCTTGCGCTTGCGGAACATTAGACCCATCGCGGGGCTCCCTTCGTCACCATTCCCTGCCGTGTCGAAACCGAACATGCCCGCAAGGGCGATTCGCGAAACCCGGTCGGGTCACGGGTCGCAGGGTCGCGAGTGGAGCCGCAATCCCTATTCAACAGATAGGTGTTGCGGATGGAAAAATGCTGGTGGTGACGGATCGTAACAAAGTGAGCGATACAAATCCCATCTTTCGGAAGAGCGTTGACCGGGCCGTTCGGGCGCCGGCAGCATGAACCCATGTCGCAGCGGGACGAGCTTCTCCTCACCGCTCGCGTGCACGTCGACCTGGTCCGGCACGCGAGCGCGCTCTGTTGAGCTGACCGGCGCCTGAGCCCGGTTCCATCGCCGCACTCCCACCGCTCGACCGCTCACCGCGGAGCGGCGTGCCGTCGCGCCCTCGTCAGGGCCCATCCCACCGCACTGTGGACAGATCAGGAGACCCTCATGTCCCCACCCCGTCGTGCCCTCACGCGTACCCTCGCCGCCGCCACCGCCCTGGTCGTCCTCGCCGCCACCGGCTGCGGGGGCCGTGCCACCGCCGCCGAGCAGGCGACCGAACTGCGCTACCAGGGATCGGTCGGCCAGGTCACCCTGCCCGAACTCGCCGCCGACCTCGGCTACCTCGGCGGCGTCACACTCAACTGGATCGGCAACGTCACCGGCGGCCCGCAGGACGTCCAGGCCACCGCCACCGGGCAGAGCGACTTCGGCGGAGCGTTCAACGGCGCGATCGTCAAACTCGCCTCGGCCGGCGCGCCGATCACCGCCGTGGTCGTCTACTACGGCTCCGACGCGCAGAGCTTCCAGGGCTACTACGTGCTCGACGACAGCCCGATCCGCAGTCCGCGGGACCTGATCGGCAGGAAGATCGGCATGAACACCCTCGGCGCGCACGCCGAGGCGGTGCTCAAGACCTGGCTCGCCCGCGGCGGGCTCAGCCCCGCCGAGATCCGGCAGGTCGAACTGGTCGTGCTGCCGCCGGTCAACATCGAACAGTCGCTGCGTCAGCGGCAGATCGACGTCGCGGTGCTCGGCGGGGTGATCCGCGACAAGGCCGTCGCGAACGGCGGGATCCGGACCGTCTTCACCGACTACGAACTGCTCGGCGCGTTCAGCGCCGGCGCCTACGTGTTCCGCGACGACTTCATCCGGCGCAACCCGGAGACGATGAAGACCTTCGTCACCGGCGTCGGCAGGGCCATCGAGTGGGCCCGCACCCAGCCCCGGGAGACGGTGGTGGCGCGGTTCGAGGCGATCATCGCCAAGCGCGGCCGCAACGAGGACCCGTCGCTGGTGCGGTACTGGAAGAGCAGCGGGGTGGCCGGCCGGGGCGGCGTGATCAGCGACCAGGAGTTCGCCACCTGGATCGACTGGCTGGCCGCCGAGGGCGAACTCAAGGGCGACAAGCCCGAGCCCGGCGACCTCTACAGCAACCGGTACAACGCGTTCGCCGGGGGTGGCGCATGAGCACCGACAAGATCCTCTTCGACGCGGTGACGAAGACCTTCCCGGCCGGCGCGGCCCGGCGGGCCACCGGCGGCGCGGTCACCGCCGTGGACCGGCTCACCCTCGGCGTACGACCCGGCGAGTTCCTGGTCGTCGTCGGCCCCAGCGGCTGCGGCAAGTCCACCCTGCTCGACCTGCTCGGCGGGCTGTCGAAGCCCACCGCCGGGCAGATCCTGGTCGACGGTCGGCCGGTCACCGGACCTGGCCTGGACCGGGGCATCGTCTTCCAGCAGTACGCGCTGCTGCCCTGGCGCACCGCCGCCGGCAACGTCGCGTTCGGGCTGGAGGCCAAGGGGGTGCCCCGGGCGGACCGGGCCGAACTGGTCGCCCACCACCTCGACCTGGTCGGCTTGCGCGGCTTCGCCGAGCGCTACCCGCACGAGCTCTCCGGTGGCATGAAGCAGCGGGTGGCGATCGCCCGCAGCCTCGCGTACGACCCGGACATCCTGCTCATGGACGAGCCGTTCGCCGCGCTGGATGCGCAGACCCGCGACTCGTTGCAGGACGAACTGGTGCGCATCTGGGAGCGGACCGGCAAGACCGTCGTCTTCATCACGCACGGCATCGACGAGGCCGTCCACCTCGGCCAGCGGGTCGCGGTGATGACGTCGCGCCCCGGCCGGATCAAGCAGGTCATCGAGATCGACCTCGGCGACCGGGCGGTCGTGGAGGACGTCCGCTCCACCGACGCCTTCCGGCACCACCGGCACCAGATCTGGGCCCTGCTGCGCGACGAGGTACGGGCCGCCCAGGCCGCCGAACGGCCCGCGGCGTCGATCCGCACCCCGCAAACCGAAGAGGTCCCCGCCGGCGCCGAGCGCGTGGCGTCCGCGGCGGCCCGAGCCGAGGAGGCCCGCGTTGGTTGACATCGCCGAACGACCCGCCCGGCTGGCGGCCCCCGCCGCCCCGCCGCCGGCGGTCGACGCGCCCGCGCTGCCCGGCCGGCTGCTCGGCCTCGGCGGGCGGGTGCTGCACCGCACCGCCACGCTGCTCGCGCTCGCCGCGGTCTGGGAGACCGTGCCCCGCGCCGGCCTGGTCGACCGGGTCTTCCTGCCGCCGCTCTCCGAGGTGCTGCGAGCCTGGTGGGAACTGCTGCGCAGCGGCCAGCTCGCCGACCACCTCGGGGCAAGCCTGACCCGGTCGCTGACCGGGCTCGGCCTGGCCGTGCTCACCGCCATCCCGCTGGGGCTGCTGATCGGCTGGTACCGGCCCCTGGCGGAGCTGCTCAGCCCCCTGCTGGAGGTGTTCCGCAACACCGCCGCGCTGGCCCTGCTGCCGGTCTTCGTGCTGATCCTCGGCCTGGGTGAGACGTCGAAGATCGCCCTGGTGCTCTACGCCTGCTCCTGGCCGATCCTGCTGAACACCGTCGCCGGGGTGAAGGGGGTGGACCCGCTGCTGGTGCGCTCCGCCCGGTCGATGGGGCTGAACCACCTGCGGCTGTTCCAGAAGGTGATCCTGCCCGCGGCGGTGCCGACCATCTTCACCGGCGTCCGGCTGGCCGGGGCGTACTCGATCCTGGTGCTGGTCGCCGCCGAGATGGTGGGCGCCAAGGCCGGGCTCGGCTACCTCATCAACTACGCGCAGTACAACTTCGCGATCCCCGACATGTACGCCGGGATCATCACCATCTCCGCCATCGGCCTCGTCGTCAACCAGCTCCTCGTCGCCGTCGAACGCCGCTTCTCCACCTGGCGCGTCGACGTCACCGCCTGAGAGGAATCCCCATGTCCCGCACCCTGCACCTGAACGCGTTCCTGATGGGCGTCGGCCACCACGAGGCCGCCTGGCGCCACCCCCGCACCGACGCCCGCCGGATCGGCGACGTCCGGCACTTTCAGGAGCTGGCCCGCATCGCCGAGCGCGGCACCCTCGACTCCGTCTTCCTCGCCGACGGGCTGGCCGTCGGGCCGGCCGTGCGGCACAACATCCAGGCCGTCTTCGAACCGCTCACCCTGCTCGCCGCCCTGGCCACCGCCACCGAGCACATCGGCCTGATCGCCACCGTGTCCACCACCTACAACGAGCCGTTCAACCTGGCCCGCAAGTTCGCCTCGCTCGACCACCTCAGCGGCGGCCGGGCCGGCTGGAACATCGTCACCTCCGCCCAGGCGCGGGAGGCGTGGAACTTCAACCTCGACGAGCACCCGGCCCACGCCGACCGCTACCGGCGGGCCGCCGAGTTCGTCGACGTGGCGATCAAGCTCTGGGACAGCTGGGAGGACGACGCCCTCGTCCTGGACACCGCGGCCGGGATCTACGCCGACACCGACCGGGTGCACGAGGTCGCCCACGCCGGCGAGGCGTTCAAGGTCCGTGGCCCGCTGAACACGCCCCGCCCGCCGCAGGGCCGGCCGCTGCTGGTCCAGGCGGGTTCCTCACCGGACGGCATCGCCTTCGCCGCCCGGTACGCCGAGGCGGTCTTCACCGCCCAGCAGACCCTCGCCGACGGGCAGAGCTTCTACGCCGCGCTCAAGCGGGCCACCGCCGCCGCCGGCCGCGACCCCGACCTGGTCAAGGTGCTGCCCGGCATCGCCCCGGTGATCGGCGGTACGGAGGCCGAGGCGCAGGCGCTCGCCGCCGAACTGGAGGCGCTGATCGTCCCCGAGCACGCGCTGGCCCAGCTGTCCGGCATGACCGGGATCGACCTCAGCGGCCACCCGCTGGACGGCCCGCTGCCCGACCTGCCCGACGTGACCAGCGTCCAGGCCCACCAGAGCCGCTACCAGCTCGTCGTCGAGCTGGCCCGGCGGGAACGGCTCACCCTGCGCCAGCTGATCGGTCGCCTCGGCGGCGGCCGGGGCCACCGCGTGGTCGCCGGCACCCCCGAGCAGATCGCCGACCAGATCGAGCTCTGGTTCACCGAGGGCGCCGCCGACGGCTTCAACGTCATGCCGCCGCTGCTGCCCAGCGGCCTGACCGACTTCGTCGACCAGGTGGTGCCGCTGCTGCGCGAGCGCGGCCTGTTCCGCCGCGAGTACAGCGGCCGCACGCTGCGCGAGCACTATGGGCTGCCCCGCCCGGCCAGCACGTACGCCCCGCCCACCCTGGTGCCGGCGTGACCACGGTGGAACGCGACCGGACGGAGAGCGCCGAGCTGCTGCCGGTGGACCGGGAGCTGTTCCGGGCCCTGCTGCGCCAGCAGGCCGCCACGGTCACCGTGGTCACCGCCGTGACCCGGGCCAGCGACCCGGCCTGCCTGGGCGGGATCGGGGCGCCACTGCGCGCCGGGTTCACCGCCACCTCGTTCACCTCGGTGTCCCTGGAACCGCCGCTGGTCTCGTTCTGCCTGGGCCTGGCGTCGTCCAGCTGGCCGGTGCTGGCGCGCGCCGACCATGTCGCCGTGCACCTGCTCGGCGCCGGGCAGCGGGAGGCGGCCCGGGTCTTCGCCACCAGCGGGATCGACCGGTTCGCCGCGTACCCGCGGTGGACGCCGGGGCCGTTCGGGGTGCCGCTGCTGGACGGGGTGCTGGCTCGGCTGCTCTGCCGGGTGGTGGAGCGGGTGCCCGCCGGCGACCACGTCGTGGCGATCGCCGAACCGCTCGCCCTCGGCGGCGGCGAGGACGGCGATCCGCTGGTCTACCACCGCGGCGGCTACACGACCCCGGGTGCGGCGGTGCCGGCGTGACCGCGGTCGCGCCGGCACCGCCCGGGGGGCTGCTCGCCCTGGACCGGGCCGCCCAGGACCTGCTCTTCCGGGCGGCCCGGACGGCGAACACCTTCACCGACGAGCCGGTCACCGACGCCCAGGTCGCCGCGATCCACGACCTGATCCGGTACGGCCCGACCGCGTTCAACGGCCAGCCGCTGCGGATCCTGCTGCTCCGCTCGGCTGCGGCCCGGTCCCGCCTGCTGCCGTACCTGTCCAGCGGTAACCGGGCGAAGACGGCGGCCGCGCCGCTGGTCGCGGTGCTCGCCGCCGACCTCGACTTCCACCAGCGGCTGCCCGAGCTGTTCCCGCACCGGCCCCGGGCGCGGGACTGGCTCGCCGACCCGACGGACCGGGTCGCGCAGGCCCGGCTCAACGCCACCCTCCAGATCGGCTACCTGCTGGTGGGCGTCCGGGCGGCGGGGCTGGCCGCCGGTCCGATGGCCGGCTTCGACGCCGCCGGCGTGGCCCGGGAGTTCTATCCGGACGGCCGGCACGAGGTGCTGCTGCTGATGAACATCGGCCGCCCCGGCCCGGACGCGTGGCAGGACCGGCTGCACCGGCTCAGCGCGGCGGAGGTGATCCGCACGTTGTGACGGCCGCCGGTGGGTCAGCCGGCGGGGCGGTCGAGCACCAGGACCCGGGTGACGCCGCCGTCGTCCTCGGCGATGTCCCGTTCGTGGGTGAAGCCGAGCCTGGCCAGAAGCGCCAGCGAGGGGTGGTTGGCGTCGGCGACCGTCACGTACACCCGGGACAGGCCGAGGGTGTCGAAGCCGTACCCGACCAGGGCGCGGGCCACCTCGGTGCCGAGGCCCGCGCCCCAGGCCGGCTTGGCCAACGCGTAGATGATCTCGTGCCCGGCCACCTGGTCGGTCCGCTTGATCTCGGCGTGCCCGACGTAGCGGCCGTCGCGGCGCACCGCCCAGACGTCGAACAGGTCCGCGGCGTACACCTTCGTGAACACCCGGCCGAAGAGCGCGCCGGCCTCGTCGGCGGTGAGCGGGCCGTCGCCCATGTACCGGGCCGCCTCCGGGTCGGTGAACAGGGCGACGAAGGCCTCGGCATCGTCGGGCCGGTAACGCTCCAGCAGCAGCCGGTCGGTGTGCAGGGTGGCGGTGGGCATCAGCGTGGCTCCCAGGCGTCGGGCAGGCCGGTCAACCTACGCACGTGGGAGGGGAAGCGGCCACTGATTATCTCGGCCAGGCTGACCTCGTCGACCACCCGGCGCACCGCGGCGCGCACCGCGACCCAGAGCCCGGGCAGGTTCTCCGCCGCGCCGTCGTAACTGGTCTCCTCGGGGCGCACGCCGCGCACGCCGGCCAGCGGTCCGTCCACCGCCCGCAGCACCGCGCCGACGGTCACCTCGCGTGGCGGCCGGGCGAGTGTGTAGCCGCCCTCCGCGCCGCGCTGCGCCCGGACGACCCCGGCCCGCCGCAAATCGGCCAGGATGGCCTCGAGGAACTTGCGGGGCATGTCCTGCTCGGCGGCGACGGCCTGGGTGGAGAGCAACCGGGGGTACGCGGCGGCGAGGCTCAACGCCGCCCGGACCGCGTAGTCACCGCGTGCGGAGATCTGCACCCGGCCATCATGCCCGGCGGGTGTCGGTGAGCGGATCGGCGGGCGGGCGGGGCCGCACAACCGGCCCGGGGACGGGCTGCTCGCGGGCGGCCCGGAAGGCGCCCGGGCTCACCCCGACCTCCCGGGTGAAGAAGCGGCCGAAGTTCGTCGGCTCGGAGAAGCCGAGGCGGCGGCCGATCCGGGCGATCGGCTCGTTGGTGGCGGCCAGCAGCCGGCTGGCCTGCAGGGCCACCCGCTCGTCGACCACCTGCTTGGCGCTGCGCCCGGTGACCGCGAGGCAGGCCCGGGTGAGCGTGCGCACCGAGCAGCCCACCCGGGCGGCGTAGTCCTCCACCCGGCGGGTGTGCTGGTAGCCGCGCTCGATCTCCCGGCAGAGCCGGTGGAAGGTGGCGGTCTCGGCGCGCGGCGCCGGTCGGCCGCCGGTGGGCAGCAGCGCCAGCCGGAGCAGCAGTACGGCGAGCTCGTGGCGGAGCAGGGCGCGGGCGGCCGGCACCCCGCAGTGCCGCTGGCAGTCCACCACGAGTTGGCTGACCTCGGTGATCACCGCGTCCTCGTCCTCGCCGGCCAGTTGCAGCCAGGTCGGCACCGCGTCCGGGTCGATGTCCAGCCCGCGCAGCGCGTCGGTCTCCCAGCGCACCACCGTGGCGTCCAGGTGCGGGCCGGCGCAGCGCAGCACCTGCCCGGCGTGCACCCGCAGCAGGGTGCCGGGCCGGCAGGGCAGGGCCCGGAAGTCCACCTCCGCGGTGCCGTGTCCGCCTGTGGTCAGCACGAGCAGCTCCTGCTCGAGCAGCACCGGGCGCCGCCAGCCGGGGCCCGGGGCGAGGTCACCCAGTGTGAGGGTGTCGATCTCGGCGGGATCGGACGCGCCGGTGGGGTACGACGCCGGGGAGAGCTGACCGGAAGGGACCATCGCCTGCGACGGTAGCCCGAGGCGCCGGCCGGCGCACCTCGACAGCGTCGCGTGCCCTCCCACCTGTCGGGTCCCCGACATTCCCGCGTGCGGTCCGTGCCGGGCCGCCCGCGGTGCGAGGCCGCGGGGGAGGGGCGGGGGTTGTCCCGGATCCCGGGGGCGGGCTACGTTACCGGGCGGTAGGGCCGACTCGCGATGGGATGGGCATGACGGATCTGTTCTCGGTCGAAGGCAAGACGGTCCTGGTCACCGGTGGCTCGCGGGGGATCGGCCTGATGATCGCCCAGGGCTTCGTCCGGGCCGGCGCACGGGTGATCATCTCGTCCCGCAAGGCCGACGTCTGCGAGCAGGTGGCCAAGGAGCTCTCCGCCGAGGGGCGCTGCGAGGCGATCCCCGCCGACCTGAGCCACGACGCCGGCGCCGAGGGCCTCGCCGCGGCCGTCCGGGAACGGGTCGACCGGCTCGACGTGCTGGTCAACAATGCCGGCGCGACCTGGGGCGCGCCGCTGGAGTCGTACCCGGAGAGCGCGTTCGACAAGCTCTGGGCGGTCAACGTGAAGGCCGTCTTCCGGCTCACCACCGCGCTGCTGCCCGCGCTGCGCGCGTCGGCCAGCGCCGACGACCCGGCCCGGGTGATCAACATCGGCTCGATCGACGGCATCCGGGTGCCCTGGATGGAGGTGTACGCGTACTCCGCCACCAAGGCGGCCGTGCACATGCTCACCCGCAGCCTGGCCCACCAGCTGGCCGGCGAGCAGATCACCGTCAACGCGATCGCGCCGGGGCCGTTCGAGAGCAAGATGATGGCGTTCGCGCTGGAGGACCCGGGGTCCCGGGCCGCCATCGAGGCGCAGGTGCCGCTGGGTCGCATCGGCCGGCCGGAGGACATGGCGGGCACCGCGATCTACCTGTCGTCGCGGGCCGGCGCGTACCTGACCGGCGCGGTGATCCCGGTCGACGGCGGCATCACCACCCACGGCTGAACCCGGCCCGGGCGGGAGGCTGCCCGCGTACGCCCGGGTGAGCCGGAGCCGCGCGGACTCGGCAGATCCGCGCGGCCCCGTCTGGCCGGTTTGTCCCGGTTTGTCAGCGACCGGCGAGCAGCCGGTTCACCGCCGTGTCGACGTCCAGGTGCTCGGCCTCCCGGCCGCGCGGGACGACGACGTAGGTCCGCCGCAGGAAGCGCACCAGGACGCTGCGCGGCACCTCGAAGAGGGCGTTGCCGTCGGGCGACGACAGCGCCAGCGCGACGAAGTCCCCGCGCGGGGTGGCCCAGGGCCAGACCCGCACGTCGCCGATGCCGGCCGGCTCGTCGAGGCCGGTGACCAGCAGTTCGCGGGCGAAGGACCAGCTCACCGCCTCGCCGCCGGCCGATTCGGCGTGGAACAGGACATGGACCGCATACGGGTCAGCAGGGTCGTAGCGCAGGCTGGCACGCACCGGCAAGGCGGTGGCGTCAGGCGCGACGAGCCTTAGCGACGTCTCGACCTCTACGGTCGTCGGTCGGATGACACTCATGGACGTTCTCCCCCCGGCACCGCTGCGGAACGCGCGTGTCCCGCTTTTCCCATACTCAGGTGCTACTCCTGGCTACGCTCCGCCATACGCTGACTTCACCCAGTGGTGGGAAGGGGGTCGGAAAGGCCGTCAGAATGTGAGAATTCATGTAGGATTTCCGGTTCTGCCCAGTGCGTGATCCCGCCCGGCATCGGGTGGTTCAGTCGTCGACTTACTCCGGTAACGTCCAGTCGTCGGAAGGGGTGACGGTTCCGCGCGACACTGGGGGTGGAAATGGTCACGAAACGATCCTCAGTGGATCCGATGGCCGCGTCGCGGCCGCCGAACGTCGCGGTCCGAGCAGCCGAAAAGCGGGGGTACGGGGTGCCGATGGAGCAGCACGACCGGCACGGTCGGCCGGGAGCTGGGCGCGGGGCGCCCGAGCGGGCCGGCGGCACCGCCGTGGCCGACCGGCGGCCCCGGCCGCGCTGGCGGCGGCGGGTGAGCATGACGCTGGAGCTGATCCGCGCCAACCCGACCGGCCGGGTGGCCCTCAAGATCTTCATCGCCATCGCCGGCGCCCTCGTGGTGACCATCGGCATCGCCCTCATCCCGTTGCCCGGGCCCGGCTGGCTGCTGGTGATCGCCGGGTTGGGCATCTGGGCCGTGGAGTTCCACTGGGCCCGCCGGCTGCTCGGCTTCACCCGCCGGCACGTGCACAACTGGACGCAGTGGGTGAAGGATCGGTCACTCGGCGTACGCTTCGTGCTCGGCTCGGTGGGCCTGGTCTTCGTCGCCACGGTGGTCTGGCTGTCGCTCAAGTACAGCCTCGGCATCGACCTCGTCGCCCGGGCGCTGCACTACCTCGCGACGCACTGACCCCGGATTCGCGGCAGGGGGAGAGGATCAGGTACAGTCATCCGCGCTGAGGGCGATTAGCTCAGCGGGAGAGCGCTTCGTTCACACCGAAGAGGTCACTGGTTCGATCCCAGTATCGCCCACCATCGATATATGCAGGTAAGAAGCCCGTCACCGGAACCGCCGGTAACGGGCTTCTGCCGTCTCACCCCTTAAATTGGGAGCAGATTGGGAGCAGGATGTCGTGCCGGCTCACCGGGTCCTACCTCGGAGCAGTAAGGCGATGGCACTGGTAGAGAGGCGCGGGCATGTAGCAGTCGCGGCCTCGGCGAACGCCGTCGGTGCCTAACAGCATGCGAAGGGCAGCGCCGCCAGGTTCTGAGGAGCCCCAGAGCCGGTGCACGGCACTGCCCCCGCACCACCTAGCCGACCGGCGAAGCCTCATCGCTTTGCCGATGCGCCAGAACGCAGTCCTCATCGGACGGCCGCGTTGAGGACCGTGCGGCCCCGGTCGCCAGCGGCTCGACGAGCTATCCGGTCAGGGCGGCAAGGCTTGGCCACCGTGAGGCCTCACGAGGCGCTCGCACGGGGGCTGCCACTGTGCATGCTGGCTTCGCGGGCCGCCCATGGATTGCCTCCTATCCTGGTCGGCGTTCCCCAGGAAAGCCGGAATGTTCCCCGGCGGGGAGTTGCTCCTGAACAGGTAAGGTGCCAGAGTTCGTCCGAGGGTTGAGGGAGCCAGTGCATGCGTGAGGATTCGCCGCGCTGGGAGCAGATCAACGCCAGCTCCTACGCCTGGGAGCAGGACGGGCTGCGCGAGCTGGCCAGCTACCTCCCGGATGCCGAGCCGTACCACGTCTGGGCCAACGTCGAGTTCGTGGGTGCCGACGGCTCGATCAACGAGGTCGATGCTTTGGTGCTCACCCCGAGCGGCCTCATTGTGCTGGAGCTAAAGCACTGGCTGGGGGAAATCCGCGGCGACGGGACCCAGTGGGTGCGCCGGGCGCCCAACTCGCGGCTCATCCCCGAGGACAACCCCTACATCCTGGCCAATCGCAAGGCGAAGCGGCTGGCCAGTCTGATTCGCTACTACGCACGACAGCAGGGTCGGGAAGGGCAAGCGCCCTACGTAGGGGCGGCGGTGTTCCTGCACGCCAGGGGCATGCGAGCGAGCCTCGACGCGATCGGCGGACAGCAAATCTACGGCCTGGAGGGCCACGACTCCGGGCTGCCCGGTCTCAAGGAGCTGCTGCTCACCCCGCCCCGCAACGCGGCCCATCGGGTGGACGAGGCGCGAGCGAGGCAGATCGTCGAGCTGGTCCGCGGCGCCAAGATCCGGCCCTCTGTCGCCGACCGCAAGATCGGCCAACTGCTGCTGCACCCGCGGCCGTTCGCCGAAGGGCTGGGCTGGCAGGACTTCCTCGCCGGGCACGCGCTAGACACCTCGCTGGTGCGCCGGGTGCGGTTCTACCTGGCCAGCCGGGCGGCCGAGCACGAGGTGCCGGCGATCCGCAGGGCGGCGGAGCGGGAGTTCCGCCTGCTGCAGGGCATCCACCACCCCGGCGTGGCCCGGGCGCACGACCTGGTCGAACACGCCTGGGGGCCTGCGGTCGTCTTCGACCACCAGCAGGACTGGGTACGCCTCGACCAGTGGCTGGTGCGGCGCGGCGACTCGCTGACCCTGGCCCAGCGCCTGCAACTGGTGCAGGACCTCGCCGAGATCATCGACTACGCGCACTCCCGCCGGCTGGCACACCGGGCGCTCTCACCCCGAGCGATCTACGTCGGCGACGCCGAAGGGTCGCGCCCGACGCTGGTGGTGACCGACTGGCAGACCGGCGGCCGGCTGGCCGGCACCACCCAGCTCACCCGGCTCGGCCCGTCGAGCGATCCGGCCAGCCTGGAGTTGTTCTTCGACGACGAGGTTCGCCGCTATCAGGCGCCGGAGGCGGAGAACGCCACCCGGCTGCCCGGCCACCAGCTCGACGTGTTCTCCCTCGGCGCGCTGGCGTACCGGATCTTTGCCGGCACGGCACCGGCGGCCACGCCCGAGGAACTGGTCGCCGCGGTGCGCGACAGCGGCCTGCACCTGGACGCCGCGGTCGACGGCATGCCGCACACGCTGGTCACCCTGGTCTACGACGCAACCCGGGGCGATCCCGCCCAGCGGCTCAGCGGCGTGCCGGCGATCCGGGACCGCCTCGAGAAGGTCTGGGAGGAGCTGACCGCGCCCGAGCCGGAGCCGGTTGCCGATCCGCTCTCGGCCCATCGGGGTGATCTCCTCGACGGGGGCCTGGAGGTGAAGGAGCGGCTGGGTTCCGGGGCCACCGCCGTCGCCCTGCTCGTGAAGCGGGTCGACGAGGACTCGCGAGACCTGGTGCTGAAGGTCGCCCGCGACGAGCAGCACGAGGAACGGCTGACCGCGGAGGCGCGTACCCTCGCCCGGCTGAAGCATCCCCAGGTGGCCGCGCTGGTCGAGGGCCCGGTGCGGGTCGGCGGCCGGACCGCCCTGCTGATGGAGAGCGCCGGCTCGCGGACCCTCGCCGAGGAGCTGCGCGGCGGGCGGCTCGCGCTCGACCTGCTGGAGCGGTACGGGCGTGACCTGCTCGACATCGTCAACTACCTGGACGGGCAGGGCGTCTGGCACCGTGACCTGAAGCCGGCCAACCTGGCGGCCCGGCCCCGGCCCAAGGACAAGCAGCCGCACCTGTGCGTCTTCGACTTCTCGCTATCGTCGACGCCGGCGGACCAGATCGGGGCGGGCACGGTCGGCTACCTCGATCCCTTCCTCGGTCCGCCGCGTCGGCTGCGCTACGACGCGGCGGCGGAGCGGTTCGCGGCGGCCGTCGTGCTCTACGAGATGGCGACGGGCCGGCTGCCCCGATGGGGCGACAACGCCAACCCAGCGGCGGTCAGCGACGAGGTGACCATCGATCCGGCGGTGTTCGACCCCGCAATCGCCGACCGGCTTGTGGAGTTCTTCGCCCGGGCGCTGGCCCGCGAAGCGGCAGCCCGGTTCGACACGGTCGACGAGATGACCGACGCGTGGCGGGCCATCTTCCAGCAGGTCCCGCAGCCGGCGGTTACCCCGGTCGGTCCGGTGCCCGCGGTGGTGGGGCTAACCCGGGAGTCGCCGCTGGAAGCCACGGACCTGTCCGCCCGGGCCCGCTCGGCGCTGGAACGGCTCGGCATGCACACCGTCGGCGAACTGCTGGATGCGGAACCGTCGGCACTCACCCGGGCCAAGGGTGTGCCGGACGCCACCCGCAAGGAGATCCTCGCCCAAGGTCGTGCCCTGCGCGCCGTGCTGCCGGCCGGCAGCGAGCCGGCCGACACCGATGACCGGCCGGTGGCGCAGGGCGTCGAGGCGCTCTGTGCGGCCCTGCTGCCGCCCAGGACGTCCCGCAACCACCGCACCCTGGCCGTGCTGCTCGGGCAGACCCCCACCGACGACGGCACGTTCCTGCGCTGGCCGGCGCAGAGTGAGGCGGCCCGGGCCACCGATCGCAGCCAGCCGCAGATCTCCAAACTGCTCAACAGCCAGGCCAGGGTCTGGCTGGGGGAACCGGCGCTGGAGGCGGTGCGCAACGAGATCGTGGCACTGCTCGACGCCCGCGGTGCGGTGATGTCCGCCGAGGAACTGGCCCAAGCGCTGATCGCCGCGCGCGGCTCCTACACCGCCGAACCGAAGCGGCTGCCCCAGGCGATCGGCCTGGTCCGCGCCGCCGTCGAGGCCGAGCTGAGCACCGGCGGGAACGCCCGGGTGGACATCCACCGGTTCCGCACCTCCGGCCTCGTCGTGGTCGGACGGGAGCCGGACGACCCGGCCTCCGACGTCACCGCCGCCGACTTCCTCGAGTACGTGGTGGAGCTGGGCGGTCGGGCGGCCGAGCTGGCGAGCGCCGATTTGCTGCCGACCCGGCAACGCGCGGTCGAGGAGCTGCGCCGGCTGCCCGCGCCCGTCGGGATGCCGGCGGTGACCGACCTGCGGCTGCTGCAGCTCGCGGCGGTGGGGAGCAATGACCGGGTTGACGTCAACGCGCAGGGGCAGCTCTACCCGGTGGGGATGCCGGCGGAGCGGGCGCTGCGGCTGTCGGTGGGCAGCCTGATCGGCCAGCGGCTCGGCGAGCAGCAGATCCGGGACCGGGTGCACAGCCGCTTTCCGCGGGCCGAGCGGCTGCCGGGGCGCACCGACCTCAACGATCTGCTCGTAACCGCCGAGGTGCCGCTGACGTGGCATGCACGCGACGGCGTGTACGGACCGGCGACCATGCAGGCGTCGGTGACCGGCACCCGGCTGGCCACCACCCACGCGCCGCTGCTCGGGCTCTCCGCCGCGGACGAGGTGGGCGACAAGCTCGCCTCGGCGGTCGAGCGCCGGGCTTTCCTCGCGGTGCTGGCCCCGCTGCGCCGGCTCGGGCCGGCCCGGCGGGCACTGTTGGCCCGGCTGCCGCTGGCGGAGGTGGACATCACGGCGATTCTGCTGGAGCGGCTGCGTGCCCTGGGCTTCCCGTGGGAGGCGATCGTGGCGGCCGACAACGGCTCGGCGCTGGACGCCGACTTCCGCAGCCTGGTGGACCTGGTGCGACACCAGGTAGTACCGGCGATCGGTGGGGCCATCGCCGCCGCCGACGGGCCGGTGCTGATCACCGAGGCGGCGCCGCTGGCCCGCTACGGGCAGCTCGGGCTGCTGCAGGAGTTGGCCGACCCGACCCGGCCCCGGCCGGCGGCCCGGCTGCTGCTGGTGCCGGCCCGGCGACCCGAGCTGGCCGTGCTGGACGCGGTGCAGTTGCCGCTGACCTCGCCGGCCAGCCAGTCGCTCTGGCTCGCCAACGATTGGATCGACCAGGCCGGCACCCGAAGCGCCAGCGGGGTCTAGCCCGACACCGCCGTCGCAGCCTCGCGCATGGTCGTGCTGCCACTGTGGAATGGCCGCAGTAGTCTGCGAGCGTGGAAGCCTTCGAGTCCTTCGTCGCCATCGCCTTAGAGGACGAGGGCTTCGTGGTCTCCGAAGCGGTGAAGTTCCCAGTGACACAGCCGACCGCCAAGTCCGCGTACGTGGAGACACAGACACATGGCTTTGAGGTCGATCTCGTCGCCGCCCGCGGTGATCGCCTCGTTCTCGCTACCGTCAAATCGGCTTTCGGTTCGCGGGGCGTCGTCGCCGAGCATGTCAGTGGTACAACGGAGAACATCCGGGCGAAGAAGCTCTACGCCCTGTTGAACAACCAGACCGTACGGGATGCCGTCGTCCTGGGCGCAGCTCAGCGCTTCGGTTACCGCGTCGATCACGTCGAGCTTCGCCTGTACGTCGGCCGGTTTGCGGCACCGACCACCGGGACCCACGAGGCGAAGATCCGGGACTGGTGCGCGACGCAGCACGTCGGCGCGGGGCCCATCCAAGTGCTTGGCGTCAGTGATGTCGTCGCCAAGGTCGTCCAAGCAGCCGCCAAGAAGCAGTACCGGAATAATCCGGTGCTGGTGACGATGAAGGCACTCGAGGCGGCAGGGCTGTTGAAGCTCGCTCTCCCGGATCCGCCCGACGACTAAAGCATTTTCACATTGAGCCGAGCTACCGAGGTGGGAGGACTGCCATGCCACCCATCACGGATCGCGTCATTCTGCGTGCCTGGCGGCAGCGCGGCGAAACCCGGGCGCATTCACTACATGGGCGCCCAAAGCCGGTGGTGGAGAGGCACGCCTCTACGTGGACGAGAGTAGTGCTCACGGTCCTCGAAGGCCATCTTCTGGCGCTGGGCTACACCGGTCCGGCAAGCGACCAGAACGAGGGCGAGTAGCGCACTGTCTCTCCGGCTCAGTCGCCAAGCCGACACCTGGATGTGAGTGTGGGCCGCTCGTCGGGATAGTTGCGAGGGTGGCGAGGCTTGTCGACGAGGGTGATGATCCGTACCTCTGGCTGGAGGACCTCGATGGTGCGGACTCCGTCGGGTGGGTGCGGGACTGCAACGCGGAGACCCTCGCCGCGCTGACCGGGAGCGAGCGGTTCGCCGCCCTGCGGACGGAGATCCGGCAGGTGCTGGATGCCGACGATCGCATTCCCTACCCCCGCTGGCGCGGCGACCATTTCTACTACGACTTTTGGACCGACGCGGCCCATCCGCGTGGGCTGTGGCGGCGCACCACTCTCGACCAGTACCGCCGGCCGGAGCCGGAGTGGGACGTGCTGCTCGACCTGGACGCGGTGGCCGCCGAGGAGGGCGAGAACTGGGTCTGGCAGCAGGTGACGGTGCTGCGCCCCGGCTACCAGCGCTGCCTGATCAGCCTGTCCCGCGGAGGCGCCGACGCGGTCGTGGTGCGGGAGTTCGACCTGGCCCGCCGCGCCTTCGTCGAAGACGGGTTCACCCTGCCCGAGGCGAAGAGCCACGTTTGCTGGATCGGCCTCGACCACATCTACGTCGCCACCGACTTCGGGCCCGGGTCGCTCACCACCTCCGGGTATCCGCGCATCGTCAAGCGCTGGCGGCGAGGAACCCCGCTGACCAAGGCCGCCGTCGTTCACGAGGGGCACCCGGGCGACATCGGCGTCTACGCCTCGCACGACCCGACCCCCGGGTTCGAGCGCGACTTCGTGGGCCGCAGCCTGGACTTCTACCGTACCGAGAATTACCTGCTCACCGGCGCCGGCGGGCGAACCCGGATCGACGTGCCCGAGGACGCCCGGTGGGACGTGCACCGGGAGTGGCTGCTGGTGAGGCTGTGCTCGCCGTGGACGGTCGACGGGATGACGCACCCGGCGGGTGCATTGCTGGCGACCCGGTTCGACGCGTTCCTCGCTGGCGGGCGGGAGCTGACGGTGCTGTTCCGGCCGGACACCCGGACGACGCTGAGCTACCACGTCTGGACGCGGCACCATCTGATCCTGGCCACGCTCGTCGACGTGCGGAGCCGGCTGGAAGTGCTCACGCCCGACGGCACGGGTTGGCGGCGCGAGCCGCTCGCCGGGGTGCCGGAGTCCGAGCACAGTCGGATCGTGGAGACCGACCCGGACCACGGCGACGACTATCTGCTCGCCGCGGAGGGGTTCCTGCAGCCGGCGACGCTGCGGCTCGGGCAGGTTGGCGGCACGACGGAGACGCTCAAGCGGGAGCCGGCGTACTTCGACGCGGCCGGCCTGACGGTCCGCCAGTTCTTCGCCACCTCGGCCGACGGCACCCGGGTGCCGTACTTCCTGGTCGGGGATCCGGACGCGCCTGCCGGGCCGGCGCTGCTCACCGGGTACGGCGGCTACGAGCACTCGATGACCCCGGGCTACGACGGGGCTATCGGTCGCGGCTGGTTGGCCCGGGGCGGCACCTACGTGGTGGCGAACATCCGCGGCGGCGGCGAGTACGGCCCGGAGTGGCACCGCGCGGCGATCCAGGAGAAGCGGCCCCGGGCGTACGAGGACTTCGCGGCGGTGGCCGCCGACCTGGTGACGCGCAGGACCACCACGCCCGAGCAGTTGGGCGTCGAGGGCGGCAGCAACGGTGGGCTGCTGGCGGGGGTGATGCTGACCCGTTACCCGGAGCTGTTCGGAGCGGTCATCGCGCAGGTGCCGGTACTGGACATGCGGCGCTACCACCGGCTGCTGGCCGGCGCCTCGTGGATGGCCGAGTACGGCGACCCGGACCGGACGGAGGACTGGGCCTACTTGCGCGAGTACTCGCCGTACCACAATGTTCGCGGCGACCGGCGGTACCCGCCGGTCCTGTTGATCACCTCGACGCGGGACGACCGGGTCCATCCGGGGCACGCCCGGAAGATGGCCGCCCGGCTGCGCGAGCACGGCCATGAGGTGGCGTATTACGAGAACGTCGAAGGCGGGCACGGCGCGGCGGCGAACAACGAACAGTGCGCCTTCAACTGGGCGCTGACGTGTGAGTTCCTGTGGCGAACGCTGGCCGAGCCGGCGCGGCAGCCCCTACCACGCCAGGCGTCACCGGTCCGCGAGGATGAGCAGGCCGGCCGTAGACTCTCCCGGTGATCGAGCTGAAGGCATTGCAGGCGCAGGTCAAGACCCTGGTGGACGATCTGCGCCGGCAGGTTGCGGAGGCGCCGGCGCTCCGCGCGGAGCTGCGCCAGGAGCACAACCGGGCGAAGGCCGCCGAGCGGGTCGGCGCGAGCTTCGAAACCTGGCTGGAAGATGTGCTCGACCAGGCGGCGGTGGCCTGGGTGCTCGGCTGCGTGTTCGTCCGGTTCTGCGAGGACAACGGGCTGGTCGACAGGCTGTGGATCGGCGGCGCCGACCCGACCGCGCCGGCCGAGCGGGCGGTGCAGCACCGGCAGGCGTACCTGATCGCCAACCCCCGGCACAACGACCGGCACTGGCTGCGGGAGGCGTTCGGCTACCTGCGCGGCCTCAAGGCCACCGGCAAGATCTTCGACGAGCACAACCCGGCCTGGCGGTTCGACGTCTCCGGCTTGGCCGCGGAGGAGCTGAGCGAGTTCTTCCGGCGCGGGCCGGGCCGAGAGTCGCTGCGCCGCGACGACCTGAACACCCGCTTCCTGGGCGACCTTTACCAGGACCTGTCGACGCACGCGAAGAAGACGTATGCGCTGTTGCAGACGCCGGAGTTCGTTGAGGAGTTCATCCTCGACCGCACGTTCGAACCGGCGGTCAAGGAGTTCGGCCTCGCCGCGACCAGCGTCATCGACCCCACCTGCGGCTCCGGCCACTTCCTGCTCGGCGCGTTCCACCGGCTCGTGCGCCAGTGGCGGGACCGCGAGCCGGCCACCGACGTCAAGGTGCTTGCCGAGCGCGCGCTCGGCCAGGTGACCGGCGTCGACATCAACCCGTTCGCGGTGGCGATCGCCCGCTTCCGGCTGCTGATCGCCGCCATGAAGGTCTGCGGGCTGACCAAGCTCGAACGCACGCCGGGCTTCCCGGCTCGGGTGGCGACCGGCGACTCGCTGCTGCCGTGGGACGGGTTCCGGTCGCGCGCCCAGGGCGACCTGCTGGCCGCCATCGAGGGCAAGGAGGTCTTCGCGTACGAGAGCGAAGACGCCGACCTGCTCAAGGACTACCTGGCCGAGAACCAGTACACAGTGGTGGTCGGCAACCCGCCCTATATCAACGTCTCCGACAGCGCCCGCAACAAGCTCTACCGCAGCATCTATCCGACTGTCTGCCACCGGCAGTACGCGCTCACCGTGCCGTTCGCGAAGCGCTTCTTCGACCTGGCTAAGCGGTCCGACGAGCACGGTGAGGGGGCCGGGTACGTCGGTCAGATCACCGGCAACGCCTTCATGAAACGCGAGTTCGGAAAGAAGCTCATCGAGGACTACTTTGCTCACGAGGTGGAGTTGAGCGAGGTCATCGACACGTCCGGTGCCTTCATCCCCGGACACGGGACGCCCACCGTGATCTTGGTCGGCCGTACAAACAAGCGCCGCCGAGCGGCGACGCTGCGCACAGTTCTCGGTGTCAGAGGCGAGCCCGCAGCACCTGAGATTCCTGCCAACGGCAAAGTGTGGCAGGCCATTCTCCGCCAGATCGATCTCCCGGAGTCGGAGTCGGAATGGATCACCGCTGCTGATCTCGACCGGTCCCAGCTCACCGCCCACCCGTGGAGTCTTTCCGGTGGAGGTGCGGTGGGGTTGATGCAGTACCTAATGCGTGTCTCTAGTCGCATGTCGGAGGTGATCAACGAGATCGGCTTCGGCGCGGTGACCCGCGAGGATGGCGCGTACATGGTCGGTGCCGGAACGCTACGGCGCGCCGGGGTGCCCGTAGCTCAGCAGCGCCCGCTCGTGGAGGGCGAGGTGAGCCGAGACTGGGCGATCACAGCACCTGTGATGTCTCTGTGGCCCTATCACGAAGAAACCCTTGACTCGTTTGGTGTCCCATCGGTGCGGAAGCTGCTTTGGCCGATGAAGTCAACGCTTGCTCAACGGGTTGCCTACGGGGAAACGCAGATCGAGCGTGGCCTTACGTGGTTCGAATACTCCATGTTTTTCGCCAAGCGGTATCGGGTGCCGCTGTCAATTTCGTTTGCGTTTGTGGCGACGCATAACCACTTTGTGTTGGATCGGGGCGGGAAGGTCTTCAAGCAGTCGGCGCCGGTGATCAAGTTGCCGGAGGGGGCGACGGAGGACGATCACCTGCGGCTGGTCGGGCTTCTGAACAGTTCTACCGCCTGCTTCTGGCTGAAGCAGGTTAGCCACGACAAGGGTATTCGTGGTGAGGGCGGCGGATTCACCAGTGACGACTGGGAACGGTTCTTCGAGTTCACCGGAACCAAGCTCCAGGAGTTTCCGCTGCCTTCGGCGTACCCGTTGGAGAGAGCGCGGGAGTTGGACGGGCTGGCGCAGCGGCTGTCGAGTTTGACCCCGGCGGCGGTTGCTGACTCGGGGGTGCCTACCCGGCAGCGGCTTGTGGAGGCCGAGGCGGAGTACCACTCGGTGCGGGCGCGGATGATCGCGCTTCAGGAGGAGTTGGACTGGGAGGTCTACCGGCTCTACGGGCTGATCGACGAGGACCTGACCTGCGCCAACCCGCCTGAGTTGGCGTTGGGGGAGCGGGCCTTCGAGATCGTGCTGCACGCCAGCGGGGCGCAGACTGAGTGGTTCAACCGGCACGGGTCCAAGCCAATCGACCGGCCGCAGCCACACTGGCCGGCGGAGTACCGATCCCTGGTCGAGCGGCGGATCGCGACTATCACTGCCAACCGGCACATCGGGTTGATCGAGCGGCCGGAGTGCAAGCGGCGCTGGTCCACCGACGGGTGGGACAAGATGCAGTCGGCCGCGTTGCGGGACTGGCTGCTCGACCGATTGGAGGCGCCGGAGCTGTGGCGCGTGCAGCCGACGCCGCTGTCGGTGGCGCAGCTCGCCGACCGGGTCGGCGGCGACCAGGACTTCCGGGCGGTGCTGGACCTGTGGGTCGGGCACGACAACTACGACCTGACCAGGACACTGGGCCTGCTGATCGCCGACGAGCATGTGCCGTACCTGCCGGCGCAGCGGTACAAGCCGTCCGGGCTGCGCAAGCGGGCGCAGTGGGAGCGGACCTGGACGTTGCAGCGCCGGGAGGACGCGGGGGAGAAGGTCGAGATCGAGGTGCCGCCGAAGTACACCTCGGCGGACTTCGCCCGGCCGTCGTACTGGCGGGCGCGCGGCAAGCTCGACGTGCCGAAGGAGCGGTTCATCTCGTACCCGCAGGCGGGGCGGGACAGCGATGGCAGTGAACTGCTCGGCTGGGCCGGATGGGATCACCTGAAGCAGGCGCAGGCGCTCGCCACCGTCTATCTCGATCGGAAGACACAGGAGGCGTGGCCGGCGGAACGGCTGCTGCCGCTGCTCGCCGGGCTGGTGGAGATCGAGCCGTGGCTGCACCAGTGGCACTCCGGCGAGGAACCCAGATTCCCCGGGTCGCCCGCCGAGTTCTTCACCGACTTCATCAACGCCGAGCTGTCCCAGCTCAGCTCCGATCGGTCGGCGTTGGCGTTGTTGCGAGGGGTGCCAGAGCGGCCGTAGCGGTGACGAGGCGAGGCCGCTGGGCTAGCGGGTGCTACCCGGCGGCCTCGACATTGAGGACCGCGACGAATGTCGCCTGCGGCCACTCGGCGGCTCGCGGCAGCTGCCCGCTGAGTAGTGCGTTGGCGTAGGGAGGCAGCTCGCGCGCGGGTGGTCGTAGGACAGTTTCAAAGAGCCGACCATAATTCGGATTTCCGGTCGTGCTGGCATCTTGGTATCCCTCGCGGAACCACTCCGATGCCCGCCACAACACTTGCGCTGCAACGGTCGCCGGCCGCGAGCTGGCGGCGGTCGGGGCGGCCAGCGGTCTGCCTTGGTGGAAAAGATGAGACCACGGGCGGCTTCTGGACAAGTGGCCGTTCAAGGTGGTACGTCGGCCGTGCGGCCCTTGGTGAACTGCCGCAACATCGAGCGCAGTAGTAATGGCGCATCCGATGTGGCGGATGTTCAGCAGGTGGCTGCACTCGGGCGGAAGAATCTCGTTCGGGCACGCCGCGTTCTTCGTGTCCTCCGGCCACACCGGGGCCTTACCGCCTGGCACGTTCCAACCGTTGTAGAAGCAGTACAGGGGCAAGATGGGTGCTGCGAACTTTGCCTCGTCATCGAGGCAGGCTTCGATAAGCAGATCGTACTGCCGCTGGCGACGCGCCGTGGTGTGGGCGATCTCGTGGTAGGTGCCGTCGATCGCCAGCTTTTTCGCCTGGACGCGGAGGCCGACCCAACCTTGCCCTGGCCCACCGACCCACCACTCCCAGTCCGCACCGTTCGCGGCTTCCTCAGTGCCGTTGAAGCGTTGCACCAGCAGCTGCGGATGGCGGCGAGCGAGTTCGAAGAGGTTGTGCTCGGTGATGGAATCCTCACGGAACGAAAAGCCCTGGTCCGCAAATGCAACCCGTTCCCATGTGAGTTCGGCCAGCTCGTCCATCTGCCTGATCAGGCCATCGATGTCAAGCACTCCTGCTCGCTTTCGCGCTCGCTTGGCTGTCGGCCGTATGGACGCCATCCTTCAGCCGGGGTTCGAGTCGAGTTGCACGCGGTCAAAGAGCGACCAGTTGTCGGCCCACCGGGTCACGTCCTGCGGCTTGATCTTGCTGTGAAGGCTCTTGCTGTTGCGCGGCCGGGTGACGACCCGCGCCATGAAACGTTCGTGTCGCTGTCGAACGTCACGTCGCAACTCGTCGCCTGGCACGACGAAGAACTTGTACACGGGCCCTGTGACATTGACGAGGACGTACGCGGCGGGCGAACTGGCCATGAATCTCTCGATGTTGTTGATCATCCAAGCGCCCTTGCTGGCCACCATGACGGCGGCGCGCTGGCCGTTCACCTCAATGTGGGTTCGGCGCCCCACTATGCTCGCGCTGCGCCCGCTGAGTAGAGCGTGACCCACTGCAAGGTGTCGGCCCGCCTCATGGATCTGCTGCTTCTTGCCCATGGCAACTCCAAGGAGGGGTCGAGGGTGAGCCAGAGTCCCGAGACATTCTCGGCTTACGGGCGGCCGTCGTCGAGGCTCATGTCAGGAATCTTGCGGTGCCCTTAACGGCCGCGGCTCCCGCCTTTGACGCTCGCCACAAACGAGGACCACGCCCTTGGTGCGAACCGGAGGACGGGACCCGTGGGGTCTTTGCTATCGCGTAGTCCGACAATGTCGGGAACGTTGTCGGCGACCTCGACGCAGTTGCCGCCGTTGTTGCTACGGCTTGACTTGCGCCATACGGCACCGGTCAGGTCAGGCACGGGCGTACTCCTCTGCGACTTCCTGGATCAGGCCCTTCGAGTGGGACTCGTTCAGGGCCCGGGCCGTCATGTCGGCCCAGATGATGTTGTAGGCGGCTGTCTCGTGCGGCTTGTCGAGGTAGATTGCGCCCGTAGCCGCTTCCATGTAGGTCACCGGCGGTTCCACCTCCTTGCCGCTGCTGTCCCGCGGGAACTCCAGGATCGAGAAGGCCCCGGCCATCGCTCCAGCATGCAGGCCGGCAGAAAAAGGCAGCACCTGCACGGTTACGTTGGGTAGCTTTGCTGCTTTCAAGATCTGCTGTAGTTGCTCGACCATGATCGTGGCGCTGCCGACCGGACGACGCAACACAGCCTCGTTGATTATCACGCTCAGTTGCGGAGGGGAGAACCGATTAAGGAGGCCCTGACGCTCGACCCGGAGCTGGATGGCGCGCTGTTGCTCACCGTTGTCCCTGGCGTCGATCGATCCACCGGGCATCTTGAAGACCTGCTCTGCGTAAGCGCGGGTCTGAAGCAGTCCGGGAACCAGTTCGGCCTCGTACTGACGGACGCCAGACGCAGCAGCTTCGAGCCCGATGTAGAGCTGGAACCAGCGCGGCAGACCCGAGCCGACGTAGTCATGCCACCAGTTCTTGTTCTCTCTGGTTGCGGCGGTCAGGGCGAGGAGCAGCTCGCGGTCATCGGCGGATGCTTCGTAGAGATCGAGCATCTGTTGCACGTCTGCCTGTCGGAAGCGGACGTGTTCGGCGCCGTTCTCGATCCGATGTAGCGTGGCACGTGCTCGGTCCAGGCGCTCGGCGGCCTGTTCCATCGTCAAGCCTGCTGCCTTGCGCAGCGCCTCGAACTTGCGGCCGATCTGACGCCGCAGCATGGTCGAGCCCGTCACTCCCTGTGACACCCTCTGCCTCCGACTGTGGTGGTTCCTCAACAAGCGCCCGTCCAATTGAAGCGCCGGGTTGTCTCACAATCAATAGACATGTCACAGCCGGTGTTTCTCTATAGCAAGGTCGCCCGAATAACCACGCTGTTGCGATGTTGCAATTGTGTTTGCTCAATGCTTCACTGCCTCTGCGGCCACTGTGGAGATCCTGCTGCTCAGCGGCCATGTGCCCTGCTGGCGTACTGCTGATCGGAGGCTGCGGTGGCAGGTGCCGGGGTGGGTCCGCCGGTGCGCGGCGGGCCGGTGGGCTCGCCCCATCCACGGTTCGATCTCGACGGTGAGAGGCAGGTCCTGTCATGCGCGTGTTCCTCCGGCGTGCCGGGCGTCCCCAACGGTCGGTCCTCGGGTCGACCTGCTACCGCTCGGCTGCCTACCATCCGCTGCGCCCCTGGCAGGTGCGCGAGCGGTGGTTCCGGCCCACATCGCTGGGCCAGCGCGGGCTCGACCCGCAGGAGGTGCGGGAGTTCCTCGACCGGGTCGCCGGTGACCTGGCCACCGTCTACGACGCGCTCGCCGAGAGCCGGCGGGAGACCGACCGAATCAAGAACGCGCTGCGCCGCTGGCAGCCCGAGCAGGTCCGGGCCCGCAACGAAGGGGGACACCACCGGTGAGCGAGCGCTGGGTCATCCACCTGCCCGTGGTCGTCACCGACCTGCTCTCCGCGCAGCGGCTAGCCCGGGTGGTGGCGCACTGGACGCATGTCCTGCCGCAGACCGAACCGGGCGGCACCACCGTCTCGCCCGAGGACGAGCAGAACGTACGCCACTGGGTCTTCTGCGACCGGCTGCTACCCGGCGGGCAGCGGTGCCTGCTCCGGCCCGACCACGACGGAGAATGCTCCCGGCGGTTCCGGCCGCGGTGACGCGACGCCGGACCGGCGGGCTGGGACGTGCGGCGACCAGCCCTTAGGATCGTCGGGTCGCCGGTGCTGCCGGCGTCACGGGGCGCAGTGGGGGCGAGGAGCGGCGATGACGCTGTTGCGGGACGTGATCGAGATTCCGACCTCGGTCGGGGACGGCGACTTCGTCGTCCGTGCCGCCGAGGGCGCGGACCTGCGCCGGTACGTCGTCACCGACCAGCTCCGGGACAACTTCGCGGACGCGCTGCGCCGGATCGGTCACGCCGTGACCACTGGCCGCTCCCAGGCGGTGTTCCTGCACGGCTCGTTCGGCTCCGGTAAGTCGCACTTCATGGCCGTGCTGCGGGAGGTCCTCCAGCACAACCCGGAGGCCCGGGAGGTGCGCGGCCTGGCCGAGCCCGTCCTCGCCGCCGACTCCTGGCTGCGCGGCCGGAATCTGCTCACCCTGACCTTCCACATGCTCGACGCGCGGTCGGTCGAGCAGGCGGTCCTGGAGGGCTACCTCAATCAGATCACCCGGCTTCACCCGGAGGCGCCCGTCCCCGCCGTGCACCGGTCGGACGCGCTGCTCGACGACGCCGCGCGGCTGCGAGAGCGGATGGGCGACGAGGCCTTCTTCGCCGCGCTGCACGACGGCGGCCGCGCCCCCGCTGCAACCGGCGCCGGGCTTGCCTCGCTGGTCACCCGAGCCGCCGGCTTCACCCCGAACAGTTACGCCGCCGCGGCGGCAGCACCGCCCGGCAGCGAACAGCGGGATGGGCTGGTCAGCGCGTTGACCAGCACGTTCTTTACCGGCGCGGTCCGCAGCGGGGAATACCTCGACCTGGACACCGGCCTCGCCGTGATCACCCGGCACGCCAAGTCGCTCGGGTACGACGCGCTGGTGCTTTTCCTCGACGAGCTGATCCTCTGGCTCTCCACGAAGATCAGCGACCACACCTTCGTCAACACGGAGGGCGCCAAGCTCAACAAGCTCGTCGAGTCGGCCGACGCCACCCGGCCGCTGCCGCTGATCTCGTTCGTCGCCCGGCAGCGCAACTTGGAGGACTTCCTCGGCCCCCAGGTCGGTGGCACCGAGCGGGAGGCCCTGGCGCACGTCATGCGCAGCGTCCAGGGCAGGTTCGGGGAGATCGCCCTCGCCGACACCAACCTGCCGGAGATCACCGAGAAGCGGCTGCTCAAGCCGCTAACCGACGAGGGCCGCGCGATCATCGACAACGCCTTCGCCGCGGTGCGGGGTAACCGCGAGGTGTGGGACGCGCTGCTGCTCGGCGCCCAGTACGGCGACGCCGGCATCGGCTCCGACGCCGCCGCCTTCCGCAAGCTCTACCCGTTCTCCCCGGCGCTGGTCGCCACCCTGGTGGCGCTGTCCCAGGCGTTGCAGCGCGAGCGCACCGCGCTGAAGGTGATGACCGAGCTGCTCGTCGACCGCCGGGACACCCTCCGGGTCAACGACCTGATCGGGGTGGCCGCGCTCTTCGACCCGCTCGTACTGCACGGCGAGCTGCCCGACCGGCCTAAGCTCAAGCAGCTCTTCCAGTCCGCCCGGAGTTTGTACACCCAGAAGCTGCGGCCGATCCTGCTCAACCTCAACGGCATCACCGAGGAGCAGGCGGCCGGGCACCAGCAGTTCCAGCTCGACGACAAGCTGATCAAGACGGTGCTGCTCGGTGCGCTGGTGCCCGAGGTGCCGGCCCTGCACAACCTCACCGCCGCCAAGCTGCACGCGCTCAACTTCGGCTCGATCACCTCGCCGATCCCCGGCTACGAGCGTCAGATCGTGCTCAACCGGCTCAACCGGGTCGCCGACGGCGCCGGCGAACTGCACCTGACCAAGACACCCGACCCCGTGGTCAGCCTCAAGCTGCACACCGTCGACTACGACAAGCTGCTCGACCTGGTCCCCGAGGACGAGGCCACCACCACCGGTGTCCGGCAGCAGCTCATCCGCGACCTGGTCACCGCAGAGCTGAACATCACCGGGGCTAGCGGCCAGCTTGGCGAGCTGCTGGTCGCCCGGCCGTGGCGGGGCCGCTCGCACACCATCCAGGTCAAGTTCGGCAACGTCCGTGACCCCGACACCATGCCCGCCTCCGCGTTGCTCGCCAGCGGGGAGGCGTGGCGGGTGGTCATCGACTACCCGTTCGACCTGCCCGGCTACGAGCGCAGCGCCGACCGCGCCCGGATCGAGCGGCTGGAACGCGGCTCGCGCACCGTCTTCTGGCTGCCCTACTTCCTGACCGACGAGATGATGGGCAAGGTCGGCCAGCTCGCGAAGATCAACTATCTCCTCAGCGGAACGGGCGAGCGGCTGAACTCGTTGGCGGCCGACTGGCCGCTCGCCGACCGGCAGCAGGGCAAGGTATACCTCCAGCAGCGCCAGTCGCAGCTCCGGAGCACCCTGCTCGGTGCGCTCATGCAGGCGTACGGGTCGACCACCTCCCACGGGTCGGACGTGCAGGACGACAGCATCGCGGTGTTCCACACCCTCGCCGACGGCCTGCACATCGGCGACCCACGCGGCGGCACCCTTGCCGAGGCATTCAACAACCTCACCGGGGAACTCCTCGCCTGGTCCTACCCGGGCCGGCCGGCCATGCCCGACGACGAGAAGCCCGTCACCCGCAGCGAACTCAACAAGATCCTGGAGTACGCCAAGCAGGCCGCCGCTGAACCCACCCGCGGCGTGACCGTCCCCAACCCGGCCGACCAGCGCACCCTCCGGCGGGTCTGCAACAACCTGCGCCTCGGCGAGCTTGTCGACGGCCGGTACGTGCTTACCACTTCCACTTCCCGGTGGAGCCAGCACCTGCTCCAAGCCGCCGCCAACGAGGGCTACACCGACCACTTCCCGGTCCATGTGCTGCGCCGGCTCATCGACGAGCCCGCCGCCTTCGGCTTCGACCGCGAACTGCAGAACCTGATCATCATGGTCTTCGGGCTGGACCAGCAGCTCGCCTGGTACCAGCACGGCGTCAAGGTCGACATGACCAGCCTCGTCGCCGTGCGGGACGAGTTGGAGCTGCGGCACCCACCGATGCCCGATGAGCAGTCCTGGTCGGACGCGGTCAGCCGGGGGCTGGCGATCTTCGGCGGGGTGCTGCCCGCCTGGCGTACGCCGGCCAACCTCGGCGAACTCGCAGGCAACCTTCGCGACGGAGCGCGTGACCGGAAGAAGGGCGCCGGCAGCCTGGTTGACGCGCTGACTGCGCACGCCGACGTGCTGGGCCTGGACATCAGGGCGTCGACCGGCCGGCTCGCCACCGCCCGGCGGGCGTACCAGTTCGTGACCGAACTGGCCGCCGAGCGGGACGACGTGGTGCTGGTCGAGACGGTGGCCCGTGCCGACCTGGGCGACGTCGACGACCAAGCCGTCGGTGAGGTGCTCAGCCAGGCAGGCAAGATCAGCGATGAGTTGGCCCGAGACCACCAGTGGCCGCTGCTCCAGGCCGTCTCGGCGCGAGCCGGCCACGACGAGCAAGCCCGAGCAGTCATCGGGCAGCTCCGGGACGTCGCCCGGCGTGAACAGCACGGGCAGGACCTCATCGACGCACTCCGGACGGCGGTCGCGGCCTCGGCGGCGCTGCTCGCCGCCGAACAGCCCAAGCCCGAGCCGGTCGATCCGCCCGTGACGCCCCCGGTCGTTGCGCTGCCCTCGGACAAACCTGTCGCGACGGATCCCCCGGTCGTACCGCCGGTCAGGACACCGGCCGACGACGATCCGGCCGAGCTGCCCTCGGGCGACCACACCGAACCTCGACCGGGCGAAGTGCCGGCCAGGGTGCCCGCGGGCGACGGGACGGTCGTCACGCGGAACCACGAGGTTGTCGATGCCGCGAGCTGGCAGAAGATCGCCGCCGAGATCGGGTCGGCGGTGGCCGCCGGTCGGCATGTCACCGTCACCTGGGAGATCCGGTGACTGACCCGACCCTCTTCCGTGACAAGACCGTGCCTTCTCGGGTGGAATCGTGAGCGCGCCGGTCAGCGCCGCGCAGCCCGACGCGGTCCGCCGCAAGGTCGAGGCGTGGCTGGCCGAGGGCGACCGGGCCGACGCGATCGCGTTGACGGCCCGCCCCGAGTGGCCGGCCGAGCCGGTGCTCACCGTCGACGGCACCCAAGTCCGAGTGGTGCCGTGCCCCACGCCGCTCGCCGCCCGCGCCGCCCTGCACGACCGGGCCGACGGCGAACGGCTGGTGCTGCTGACCGAGCTGACCGACAGCGAGCTGGGTGACGGGCTCCTCGCCCACCTCAGCATGCAGAGAGTCCGCAAGATCGACCCGTGGGACCTGGTCCGGCAGGTGTTCGGCGGGGTGAGGGACCTCGATCCCACGCTGGTCCGGGTCGGGCGTTGGGTCGCGAACGCGCTGACCGATCACGCTCCGTCGGATGGCTGGCCGGCACCGCCGGGCGCAATCCTCACCCGGGACCATGCGCTGCGCAGCCTCGCCGCGGAGCTGCTCGGCCTGCCACCGGCCGAGCTGGACGACAGCGGCCTGGTGCAGTGGAGCACCGAAGCCCGCCGCCAACTCCGGTTCACCACCCTGCCCGACGCTGAGGCCGAGGGGATCACGGCATACCTGACGAGCACCGCAGGCCCGGCCGCTGTCCCGATCATGGCAGCCGTCCGGGCCGGGCACGGGGTGGACGTCATCCCGCTCGGGCTGCTGGCCGGGCTACTTTGGCCCACCGGCGGCGCGGCCGAGGTGGAGGCCGTCGTGGGCCGTACGCGGCTGGAGCCCAGGTTCGGTGGGCTGCGGATCTCCCCCCAACAGGCGGAGGCGCTGCACCAGGCCGCCGAAGCGTGGGTCTACCGGACCGTTGACTCCGGCCACGACGGCCGGGCCGAGGCGATGCGGATGCTGCGGCGGGCCGAGGCGATCGCCGCCGAAATCGGCATCACCGGCCTGCTCGTTGCCTCCACCGTCCTGCCCAGCGGATTCGTCCAGCGGCTGCGAACCTTCGCCGACGCCGTGCGGCTCGCCGTGCCGGCCGGCGGGTCGGTGCCGCCGGCCGCGGTGACCCGGGCGCAGTCGGCGCTCGCCACCGTGGAAGCGCACCGGGCCGCCGAACCGCGCCGGGTGGAGACCGCGCGGATGGCCGTCCGGCTGCTGCGCTGGCTGCACACCACTGACGGCCCCGCACCGGCGACCCTGCTCGACGCGCTGCACTGGCAGGTCCGACAGGACGGGTGGGTCGACCGCGCCCGGCTCGACGTCTTCACCGGCGATCCCGATCCGCAGGTCGCCGAGGCGTACCAGCTGCTGCACCGGGCCGTGGACGTCCGCCGGTCCCGGCACGACCAGCAGTTCGCCAGCCTGCTCGCCGCCGCGACCAGCGCCGAGGCCGAGCCGGGTGCGCTGCTGCGGGTCGAGGACGTGCTCGACCGGGTGGTCCAGCCGATCCTCGACCACGGTCGCCGGGTGCTGCTGCTCGTGCTCGACGGGATGGGTGTTGCCGCGGCCACCGAACTGGCCGAATCGGTCACCCGAAACGGCACCTGGCTGGAAGTCACTCCCAACGGCGGACCTCGCACCGGCGTACTGGCCGCCCTGCCCACGGTCACCGAGGCCAGCCGGTGCAGCCTGCTCAGCGGACGGATCACCACCGGGGGCCAGCAGCCCGAACTGAAGGCGTTCACGAAGCGGTGGCCCACCGCGCGGCTGCTGCACAAGAAGGCGCTGCGAGCCGGCGCCGGCGCTTCGCTGGACCCCGAGGTGCTGGCCGCGCTCGGCGACCCTTCGATCCCCGTGGTCGCCGCCGTGGTCAACACGATCGACGACGCCCTCGACCGGAGCGACCCGGGCACCACGGTCTGGGGCGAGGACACCATCACCGCCGTCGGTGACCTGTTGGGCTCGGCAGCCGACCGGATCGTCATCCTGGTCTCCGACCATGGCCACGTCGTCGATCGGGGGCCGGATTCCCTTGTCCTGCCCAGCGACAGCAGTGAGAACCGCTGGCGGCCGGCCAGCGGCCCGGCCGGTGACGCCGAGATCGCGGTGAGCGGCAGCCGGGTGGCGCTCGGCGGCGGCTCCGTCATCCTGCCCTGGCGGGAAGAGGTGCGGTACGGGCCGCGCAAGGCCGGCTACCACGGCGGCGCCGCACCGGCGGAGGCCGTCATCCCGCTACTCGTTTTGACCGCCGGTGACGACCAGGCCGTACCAGGATGGACGGGCGCGCCGGTGGCCAGCCCGGACTGGTGGCGGGAGCCGCTGACGGAGACTCCAGCAGCGCCGTCCGACTCGGCTCCGCCGACGCGCCACCGACCCCGGCGCCCGGCCGAGCCGCAGGCCGAGAGCCTGTTC
Source organism: Micromonospora sp. LZ34 (assembly GCF_052981855.1). NCBI lineage: Bacteria > Bacillati > Actinomycetota > Actinomycetes > Micromonosporales > Micromonosporaceae > Micromonospora > Micromonospora sp. LZ34. Next base: position 17,880 of record NZ_JBRIQN010000034.1, on the reverse strand, counting down.
GACCTTGCGCCGGTGACCGCTGTGCCGTCGGCGGCACCGCCGCCCGCCCCGGCTGTCCCGGACCTGGTGACGGCCCTGCTCGCCAGCGAACGCTACGCCCAAAGGCGTGACCCCCGGGTGCCGCTGGCCGACGAGCGGGTCGCCGCACTGTTGGGCACCCTGCTCGCCGGCGGCAACCGGGCGACCCTCGACACCCTCGCCGCCCGGGCCGGGGTACCGGCGCACCGCATCACCGGCACGGTCGCCGCGCTGCGTCGACTGCTCCAGGTCGAGGGCTATCCCGTCATCACCCTCGACCCCGACGGGCGTACCGTCCACCTCAACCGGGCGTTGCTGATCGAGCAGTTCGAGCTGGAGCCGCGGTGACCGTCGAGATTTCCGCCCGCCGCCGACGAGACATCGTCGACGCGCTGCGCCGTGGCGTCGTCCCGAGCAACGGGCTCGACGCGCTCGCGGTCGGGCTGGACCGGTTCGCCGTCGCTCTCGACGACGACCTCGACCGGGTCGCTGGCGGAGGCAGCGTGTTCAAGGCCGTCCGCGGCGAGTACGGCGCCGGCAAGACCTTCTTCACCCGCTGGCTGGCCGAGCGGGCCAAGCGACGCGGGTTCGCCGCCGCCGAGGTGCAAATCTCCGAGCTGGAGACCCCCCTGCACCGGATGGAGAGCGTCTACCGACGGCTGGTCGAGCACCTCAGCACCGAGCAGTTCGCGCCCAGCGCGTTCCGGCCCGTACTCGACGGCTGGATCTTCGCCTTGGAAGAGGACGCCCTCGCCGACGGTGCGATCGCCGAGGACGACGCGGAGGCGCTCGACCGGGCGGTCGGCGACCTGCTGGAGCGCCGGCTCGGCGAGATTTCCCGCAGCACTCCCGGCTTCGCGGCGGCGCTCCGCGGCTACCGGGCCGCCACCGCCGGCGGGGACCACCGCACCGCCGACGGCCTCGCCGCCTGGCTGGGCGGTCAGCCACACGTCGCCGCCTCCGCGCGTCGGGTCGCCGGGGTGAAGGGGGACCTCGACCACTACGCGGCGCTGAGCTTCGTGCGCGGACTGCTGACCGTCCTGCGCGACAGCGGGCACCAGGGGCTGCTGCTCGTGCTCGACGAGGTCGAGACGCTGCAACGGGTGCGCTCCGACGCGCGGGACAAGGCGCTCAACTCGCTGCGTCAACTCATCGACGAGGTGCACGCGGACCGCTTCCCGGGGCTCATGGTTCTGATCACTGGCACACCGGCCTTCTTCGACGGGCCGCAGGGAGTGCAACGGCTCGCGCCGCTCGCCCAGCGGCTCGCCACCGACTTCGGACCGGAGACCCGCTGGGACAACCCACGCGCCACGCAGCTGCGGCTGCCGGGCTTCACGACGGACGCGCTCGTCGAACTCGGTCAGCGGGTGCGCGCGATCTACGCGAGCCCCGCGGTCGAGTCCCGGGTGGACGACGACTACCTCGCAACGCTGGCCCGAGCCGTCACCGGCGCGCTCGGCGGTCAGGTCGGCGTCGCCCCCCGCATCTACCTGAAGAAGCTGGTCGCGGACGTGTTCGACCGGGTCGATCAGTTCGCGGACTGGGACCCACGGCAGCATTACGAGCTGACCCTGCGGGCCGACGAGTTGACCGAGCTCGAACGCAATGCCGCCGCCTCGGCCGACGACATCGAACTGCCGATCTGACATGCCGCCCGACCTCGACCCGGTCGTGCTGTATCACGTGGTCAACACCCTGGGCTGGCGCGATCTGCGCCCGATGCAGCGAGCCGCTGTCGCGCCGGTACGCGGCGGTCTGGATGCCCTGCTCCTCGCCCCGACCGCCGGGGGCAAGACGGAGGCGGCGCTCTTTCCGCTGCTGAGCCGGATGGCGGAACAGCGGTGGACGGGTGCCTCGGTGCTCTACCTCGCCCCGCTGAAGGCGTTGCTCAACAACCTCCAGCCCCGGATCGAGCGGTACGCCGGCTGGCTCGGACGACGCGCCGCCGTCTGGCACGGCGACGTCAGCGCCTCCCGCCGCCGGGCGGTGCTCTTCGAACGGCCCGACATCCTGCTCACCACCCCCGAGTCGTTGGAATCCATGCTGGTCAGCACGAAGGTCGACCACCGGCTGTTCTTCGCGGACCTGCAGGCCGTCGTCGTTGACGAGGTGCACGCCTTCGCCGGTGACGATCGAGGCTGGCATCTGCTGGCCGTGCTGGAAAGGCTGACCCGGGTGGCGGGCCGACCCCTACAGCGGATCGGACTGTCCGCCACCGTCGGCAACCCCGGGCAACTGCTCACGTGGCTGCAGGGATCGGGCGCGGGCAGCCGGCTGGCGCAGGTGGTGGCCCCCGATGCGGTCGCGGTGGTCGATCGCCCGCCGCCCGGCGACATCGAGCTGGACTACGTCGGCTCGTTGGCGAATGCCGCGACGGTGATCGCCGGGTTACACGGCGGCGAGAAGCGCCTTGTCTTTTGCGAGTCCCGGCAGACCGTCGAAGAACTCGGTCAACTGCTGCGGGAGAAAGGAGTCACCACCTTCCTCTCCCACGCGTCGCTCTCCGCCGACGAGCGCCGCCGCGCCGAGCAGGCATTCAGCGAAGCCCGGGACTGCGTCATCGTCTCCACCAGCACCCTCGAGCTGGGCATCGACGTGGGCGACCTGGACCGGGTGATCCAGATTGACGCGCCGGCCACGGTGGCGTCGTTCCTCCAACGCCTCGGCCGCACCGGCCGGCGCCCGGGGGGCAGCCGCAACTGCCTCTTCCTGACCCTCGACGGCGAAGCGCTGACGGAGGCGGCGGCGCTTCTGCTGCTCTGGAGCCGGGGCTGGGTGGAGCCGGTGAGCGCGCCGCCCGAGCCGCGGCACATCGTGGCTCAGCAGGTGCTCGCGCTCTGTTTGCAAGAGCATCGGGTCGGCGACCAACTGTGGACGCAGGCGTGGAACGGGCTGCCGCCCTTTGGGGAGAGTGCCCGTCCGATCGTCCGTCACCTCGTGGAGCACGGCTACCTCGACCAGGACGGCGGGATGCTGTTCATCGGCCCCGCCGCAGAGCAGCGCTTCGGTCGCCGGCACTTCATGGACCTGACCGCGGTCTTCACCGGGCCCCCGGAATTCACCGTGATGACCGGCCGGAACGAGCTCGGCCGGATCGACCCGAGCCTGCTCACCGAGGAGGTCCGAGGTGACCGCCGGCTGCTCCTGGGCGGCCGTAGCTGGCGCGTCACCTACATCGACTGGCGTCGGCGGCGGTGCTTCGTGGAGCCCGCGGACGGGGGCGGACGAGCCCGCTGGCGGGGCAGCGGCTGGGCCTACCTGGGCTTCGAGCTGAACCGTGCCATGCGGGATGTCCTGCTCGGTACGGACCCGCCCGTCGCCATCACCCGCCGGGCGGCGGCCCGACTCGCCGAGGTACGTGCCGACAAAGCGCACCTCGTGCATCCGGGCGGAACGATCATCGTGCGGGAGAAGGACGGCGACCTGCGCTGGTGGACCTGGGCCGGCTTCCGGGCGAACGCCACCCTGACCGCGACCCTCGGCGAGGTCGTCGACCCGGTGGAGAGGTTCGACGACTGCAGCATCCGACTCCGGGAAGACGTGACCCGACGAGCCTGGCGGTCGCTGACGGCGGACGCCGCTGATCGGCTGTGCCTGCCGGAGGTCGACGAGAAGGCGCTGGTCGGCCTCAAATTCAACGCCGCCGTGCCGACACGGCTTGCCACGGCGACCCTGGCGGCCCGACTGGCGGACCTGGACCGGGCCGCCATGGTGCTGGGCGAGCCGACCCGATTCCTGGTCGCCTGAGCTGTTTCGCCCTGGGTTGAGCCAGCCCGGGCGAATGCCGGCACAGCACGACCGGTCACCGGCGCCAGTGGCATGGCAGGACGGCGATCCAACCCTTACCGCTGAGGTGGATCAATAGCCATATCGAGTTCATGGACTCGGCTGGCCCGCCGCAGTAGGCGTTCGACGGACGCGCGTGCCGTTGTGGGGCTGATGGTTCCGCTGTTCGACGGAGCGCGCGGGGCCGCAGCGGCGGCGACAATCGCGGTACGCCCTCTCACTGGAGATGCCGTGCCGCAGATGCCCGGTCCGCCTGAGCCCTCAGCGCAACAGTCGCCTGGACCCGATGGATTGTCGGCCGTAGAGCCCTCACTGGTACCAGCCGTGCCCTCAGGGACCCCATCTCGAAGTGCAAGGGTGGGCCTCGTCCTGCTGGTGGTGGTCGTGGGTGGGTTGTTCATGTAGGACCGGGTCCCCGACGCTGAGAGCGTGGCCAGGACCTGCTTCGACGGGTTCGTCACAGGGGTCGATGACAGGGCTCATGATGTCTGCCTTCGGAAAGCGGCAGGGAGCGTCGCCATCGGGCGCCGCCGCCCCCTGTGACACGTCGGGTTGTGGGTGGTGAGCTCGGCGCTTGCCCAGCCGTTCTCGCCGCAGGTAGGTGGCAGTGAAAGACTGGCCGCCGGTTGGCTGGGTGGCTGGTCGGACGCAGGCGGCTTGCGGTGATGGCAGGGGCTGCTGCGGCGATATCGCTGACCGGGAGGTCCGAAACCAGCCGGAGGACGGTGCGGCGGTGGCCGGTGCGGTGACCTGAGCTCGGCGGTGAGCGGGCAGGGCCGGTCGGGTGGCGGTCTCGCGGGCGCGGTGGGCGTCGCGTGCTGGCGGGCATGGGTACGCCTCGTGTGTGCAGCGCAGGTCGGCGCATCCGGTTCGATGCGGGGCGGTCCGGCGGCATGCAGCGTCTTGAATAACTGCCCTGCCTGCTGGTACGCCCTCTCCTCGGCCTCAGGATTGAGCAGCCGATATCGATTACCACCGCATCGGGTGGGATTCGCGCGGCGGACAGGTGAGCGATCGTGACGGCGACCTCCAGTCCGCTGATCTCGGCATGGTGCAGTGCCCGCCCAATGACCCGTGGCCGCGGGCCAGCAACTCGGCCGTGCATGTGACAGTCGTCGTCGACGCAGGACGCGCTAGCAAGTTGATCTCTGCGGGCCGCCTTAGATGTGAGGGTCGTTGGAATCAAGCATCCGCAACCGATCGGTGAGCAGGGTTTCGAAGGCGGTAGCGACTCCGTCGGGTCGTCGGCTTCGCCTCGCTGGAACGCGGGTCTGCTGCGGGGCGGAGAACCGGGTAAGTTGCATTTGATCACGAGCACGAGGCTGCTTCGGGAGAGAGTCACTGACAGATTGCGTAGCCACCGCCGCGCGAGAAGTTGGGATGCGCCAGCGGCGGACCTCGTCCCGGGCGTCGTCAGGCATGCCGAACGAGAAGGGCCACGTAAGCGTGGAGATCATGTCGTACAACCCGGGTCATGACGGAGCCGTCGTCCACCTTCGCGACGGCTACCTCGTCTCTTCTGTCGAAGCAGAGAAGGACTCCAACTACCGGTACACGCCAGTCTCGAGTCGCGACATGCTCGACGCTTTCGGACGACTGGAGCAAGCGCCCGACGTGGTGTGCACTGGAGGTTGGTGGCCGCGCGAGGCGCGCCCGACCGGGTCAATGTCGCATGTTGGATATCGCGGCATCGTTAAAGACGGAATCACCGTGGAACATCGCCGCTTACTCGGGAAAACGGTTCCGTTCTTCTCCTCTTCTCATGAAAGGTCGCACCTGCTCTGCGGATTTGGCATGTCACCCTTCCCCCAGGGCTCACCTTGCTATGCCCTGGTGTGGGAGGGGACGATCGGCGCATTCTATGAGATCGATTCAGAGATGAACATAACGTTGATCGCCGACGTGATGAGCGAACCGGGGGACCGATACGCCTCGATCTACGGATTGGCAGATCCAACCTTTCCAAAGAACGCGTCTTTCTCCCGCTTCTCCGATGCGGGAAAGCTGATGGCGCTCGCCTCTTTTTCAAGAAGGGACACGCCCACCGCTGAGGAGGAAGACCTGATGGCCTTCCTCCTATCTTCGGAGCACGTTCAGCTTGATCTCTATGACCGGCTGGAGTCTTCCGCGTACTACAACGTAGGCACGGATGACATAGAGTTCCGCAACTTTGCGGGCATTTTTAGCGACAGAATCTTCGACACCTTCTACCGCTTCGCGAAGGTGAACTTGCGCAGGAATCTGCCTTTGGTCATCGCTGGAGGTTGCGGCCTGAACTGTGACTGGAACTCGAAGTGGAGGGAGGCGGACATTTTCCCTGAGGTCTTCGTGCCACCCGTTGCCAACGACTCCGGCTCGGCAATCGGGACCGCGATCGACGCTCAACTCCACTTCACCGGGAACGCAAAGATCAAATGGGACGTATATTCCGGGCTGCCTTTCAGGATGGATTCGTCCGTCATCCCCGGTCGCTACGACGTCCGAGACGCGAGTCACGAGGAGGTCGCCCACATGCTCAGTAGCGGCCTGATCCTCGGTTGGGTCAACGGCAGGTACGAGATCGGACCTCGTGCCCTCGGCAACAGGTCCATTCTCGCCGCGCCTTTCGAAGACAGCACGAGGGTGCGCCTGAACGAGATCAAGCAACGCGAGCAGTTCCGGCCAATTGCCCCTGTCTGTCTAGAAGATGATGCGGCGAGATGGTTCGGCTGTGATCGCGAAAGCCCGTTCATGCTATACACCTTCCGAGCCAACACGGATGCGCTTGCCGCAGTAACGCACGTGAACGGCACGGCCCGACTCCAAACTGTAAGCCCGAGCACGAACCCAGAACTCTACGAGCTGCTCCATGCCTTCAAGGCGCGTACCGGATACGGAGTCCTGTGCAACACGTCTCTCAACTTCAACGGGAAGGGATTCATCAACAATCTGTCGGACCTCGATACCTACACCGCGGATCACGGACTGGACGGGTTTGTAGTCGAGGGGCGTGCGTATCTCCTCCGGAGTTCCGAGCGTTACATGGCATATCGGAAAGATGGCGGTAGGTGAAACCGACGAGGCGCGATCCAGCGAAGCCTTTGAACTCGCCAGCACCCGATGACGCTCCCGCGGCAGACCGCCCTCGGCTAGAAGCCTCGGCAACGGATTCCTACCCGCCAGGCTTCGAAGAGGACGACGGTCTGCGTTCTGACTTCATTCGACAATTGACGTTGCGTCAACTACGAAGCGTTCGAGACCCATCGAGATGCGGACGTCCCAATCGCGCGGGGTGGATACCCAGAACTCTGGTGCGGTTTTGGCACGATCCGTGTGACGTGCCACCGGACGTCCGTGAGTGCTTGAAGAGTTGGGACGCGCTGCGCGACGAAGGTTTCTCGTTTCGAATGTTCGACGACGCCTCGGCAGCGGCCTACATCGAGGAGTGGTATGGCCCCCGGGAGCTTGCCGCGTTTGCACGATGCAGGCATCCCGCAATGCGCAGCGACTACCTACGCATGTGTTTCGTGCTCGCGGAGGGCGGCCTTTACGTCGATGCCGACGACGTACTGCTTGGCGATGGCTGGAACGACCTCTTCCGCGATGGCACGCTAAAGGTCCACCCACTGTGCTATGACATAACTGCCGGCGGAATGGTGTCGGGGTCTGAACTGCGACGAACCGACATGCCGACCGCCGGCCGCATCTTTTATGTCAACAACAACCCGATCGCCGCACCCGCCGGTCATCCGGTCCTCCGGCGTGCGCTCGCGCGTGCGACCGATTCGCTGCTTGGAGACGAGCCAACGCCGGAGATCCAGGCGACGACTGGCCCCGGGAACCTCACCGCTGTCCTAGCCGCGCACGCCCGCGAATCACAGATCAGGGGCGCCACGCCGGACTTCGAGTTGCTCCTGCACTGGGAGGAAGTCGCGGAGCCGCGCTGGGACCTCGCATACCGCGGCGACACCCGCAACTGGCGCAACATGGAGTGCTGAAGGCCCCTCAATGAACATCAACAAATTCACCAGTCCAATGCGAAAGCTAGCGTTCCGCACGTGGCGCTCTGTGGCCGCGCTTGTACCGGGTGGCAGAGTTCGGGCTTTTGGTGGGAACACAGACCAAATTAAGGCCATCATCGTCGTCAACCTGGACAGGCAGCCGGGACGATGGCGGCGCGTGACCAAAGAGCTAGGCCGGTTCCGGACATCCGAAGGCGTTCCCTTGACATCGATCACACGGCGGCTCGCAGCAGTCGATGCGCGGGACGGACGCGCCGTAGCGGCGACCGTTGACGTGGACGCGATGTACCGAATCGGCGATCAGTTGTACGTGCAACCCGACGCCCGACTTGCAGAGTGCTTCGGCGAGGACGAGCCGGTGCGGATGTCGCGGCAGGAAGTTGCGGTGGCGCGGTCGCACGTGGAGGTCTGGAAAGCCGTCGCGACGGGGAACGAGGACTACGTGCTCGTCCTAGAGGACGACGTTTGGTTCAAACCTGGTGCCCCAGCCGCTATTGATCGCGGCTGGCGCGCCGCCCTCGAGCGGTGCACAGCCGAAGGCGGACCGAAGCTGCTCTACCTATCCTACTCAGACGCCGGCGGAACCGCGGCACGCGACGATGCTTGCGACATCCTCTTTCGACCTGCGCGCGGACTCTGGTTCCTCTCGGGTTACGTGCTTTCGCGCGAGGGAGCGACAGCCCTCCTTCGCGCAATGCCCGTGGTCGGACCCGTCGACCTATGGATGAACTATCGGTTTGCAGAAATCGGTGCGCTGGCACTCTCTTCGCCCGCGATAGCGCAGAGGCATGACGGAGCGTCGGACAATGCCTACTCGGTCCTGCCGTACCTGGCCCGCGCTGGGATCGTCGATTCGGGTCACGCAGCCAAGCCTCCCGCCCCATCGAGCCTCGGCCCAGTGCTGGCGTGGACCGGGGGCGGGGAGCGGGAAAGCCTCGCCATGGCGCTGTCGATACTCGGGTTGCGCGTTCGCGCGTTCGACGGCGACGAGCAACCGATGCACGAGCGAGAACTGGCCGACGCATGGAAAATCTTCGACGCTCTTGTCAACGTTCCGCTCGTTCCTAGCGCGCTTGCCGCTACCGTAGCGAACGAGCGTTCAGTCATTCTCCTTGAGGCGAACGCGCCGATACCAGCGGGTTTGGAGCTAGACCGGCTGCCCCCGTCCCGCTCGGCGGTTCTGGCACCTCGTGATTCCTCAGGCGGATCGTGGGCGGCCCTCTGTGGCGTGCTGGGCCTTGTCGAGCCCGTCGAACCCTTCCCCACCGGAACTCCAAGAGCCTTCCGCCTGTTCCGAGACCAACGCCCGACCGCGCGACTCGTGCCCAGGGCGCGGCTACGGCAGGACAACCTCGCGATGGACGATTCGCCCTGGGTCCTTCCAGCGTCGAGCGGATGGCGGCCGACGCAGGTCCCGCGCCGTTCCGTTCCCACGGCAGGCCCCTCCATTGCGGAGGCCTCCATGACAGAGGCGTCGACATCGTTCCCTGGTCTCACTGAGACTTTCCCGGGCAACCTAGCGTCGTTCGCGCGGGAAGGTCTCCAGCACAGCGACGAGGGCGCGCATCTAGTGATTGACGCTATCGAAAGTGGACCGCGACGGTACCGCTCTGGGGCGTTCGCATCCGTACGCTCGTTCCTGCATGGGCGCTTTGAGGCAGAAATAAGGGCGGCACCAGGCGCGGGCCTCATCACCGGATTCTTCCTGCATCGCGACACACCACGGCAGGAGATCGACATCGAGTTCGTGGGCGCCGATCCCCGGCGAATGCTGGTCAACGTGTACTTCAATCCGGGCGACGACGGTACCGCCATGGACTTCGGCTACCGCGGCTCGCCCTGCCGAATCGATCTCGGCTTCGACGCCACCGAGGACTTCCATCGATACGCTATCGACTGGCGCGCAGACCGGGTGACGTGGCTGGTAGACGGCAGGGTGGTCCATGAGCGCGTCGGCTGGGACCCAACCCCGATCCCCCACCTGAACATGCGCGTTCATGCCAACCTGTGGGCACCCCGCTCCGAGGAACTCGCCGGACGCATTGACCAGCGCAAGCTGCCCGCGGCCGCTGCCTTCAGAAACGTGCTGGTGACTGAGTAGCTATTCAGCGCAAGGGCGTCTGATGCTCCGTAGCCGGTGTCGCCGGTTGATGCATGTGACATGCCCGAGTGGTTGTGGTGCCACAAGAAGACGCAGTACCCCCAGTACGAAGGACGCGATGGCCCAGACCTGCCGGGGGGCCTTCGCCGTTGGCGGAGCCAACGGTCGTCACGGGTGTACCAATAATTGTCACTATGGGCGGGCTGGTCGTAGCCATAATGGTCATTCCAACACGAGCGCCAACCAGCAGGCTCGGCACTACGGTGTGTAGGGGGAGGGTCAGTTGACGATGCCGAAGCCCCCGGTCCAGGTGACCTTCTCGTTCGCGGCGAGGCTGATTTGCAGAAAGCCGAGGGCCTCCATCTCCCGGGCGCGCTTGAGGGAGCCAACGTCGATCGCCTTCAGCCCGCCGGCTGTGACCACGCCGGCGAGGCTGGCCTTGGCGTCGGCGTCGTCGCCGGCGATCAGCACGGTGGTGGTGAGCGGGCCGACGGTTCCTGCGGCGAGGGTGCCGGCGAAGGTGGTGTTGAACGCCTTGAGTACCCGCGAGGTTGGGAGCTTCGCGGCGATCTCCGCGGCGGCCGAGGAGTCGGCGGGAACGGTCAGGGAGTCGAAGGTCTCGAAGTTCAGTGGGTTGGTGATGTCGATGACAATCTTGTTGTCGAGCTGGCCGGCGCGCTGGGCCAGCACCTGGTCCACGGCGGGGTAAGGCACGGCGAGCACGACGATGTCGCCGGTGACCGGCTTGTCGGTGTCGTTCTTGCCGAACAACTCGACGGTGTTGTCGCCCTTGGTGACAACGGCGGAGATGGCCTGGCCCATGTTCCCGGTGCCGATGATCGAGATGCGTGCCATGAGGCTCTTCCTTTCACGATTGTTTGACGCTTCAAGTAAGAAGCTGAGCACGCAGTGGTTGACAGGGCGTGCTGGACTCCCAGCTGCCCCGCGACGCGGACCTGACCCATGTCGAGTAATACTGCGTACTCGCGATGCTGTCCAAAGCGCCCGAGCGGACGCTGGGGATGACCGCGCTGCCCCCCGTGCGCCAACGCCACTCTCCCACGGCTTTCGCAAGTGGTGCGACGACTTGACGACCGCGGCCTGGTGGAACGGTTCCTCTGCCTCGGGCGATGGGCGCGCCACCGACGCCCAGCCGACCGAACTCGGGTGGAACACCCCCAGGGACACCAGCCGGGTCGCAGGAGGCGCGTCCCTCCGTGGGGTTGCGTAGCTGGACTGTGGCCATGATTTGTAGCACCCGGTTGATCTGCGGGTTGCCGGTAGGAGAGAGCCGGTGTCGTAACGTCTGACCGTCTGAGTCTGGCGGGGTGGCCGGCTCAGCTCGGGGAGGAAGCGTCTGATGTTGGCCGCAGAGCGCCGGTAGGCGTCACCTGGGCAGCGATCAGGTATGGCTCCTCTACGGCTCGGACTTGCAGTTGCAGCGCCAGGGCCAGGATGAGCCACCCCGCCAGTGCCACAGTGCTGGGCACCATGAGGGTCAGGCCGAGGGTGGTTGCCGCCATGGCGGTGAAGATGGGGTTGCGGGCGAGTGCGAATGGGCCGTTGGTTATCAGGGCGGTGTGTTCGCCCGGGTCTACGCCGACGCGCCAGGAGGTGCCCATGGCCAGCTGGGCGGCGAGCGTGGCGGGGATGCCGACGGCGGTGAGGATCAGGCCGACCATGTGCAGGGTGTCGTGGTTGAGGCCGGTGCAGTGGTGGCAGGCCGGCGGGGGCAGCGGCCGGCCTCGCGAAGCCGAGCACAACGGCCGCGATGAACAGCAGCTGGCCCACCGGGCAAGGTGCCGGGCCGGCCTGCGTCGAGGCGTAGGCCGGTTCGCCTGCGCGATCCATTGGGTGACGGTACGCCAGCCGAAAGCGAGCAGCAGTCCCAGCAGCTAGAGCAGCAGCGCAAGCCAGGCCATCGTCAGTCCCTCGGGGCGGTGCCGTTGTCGAGGACTGGCAAGGGGTGCGCGGTCGTCGCAGTTGTTCCTTGCTGCCACGTGGATTGCCGCAGGAGTCGCAGGCCGTTGAGGGCCACGATGATGGTGGAGCCCTCGTGGCCGGCGACGCCCAGGGGTAGGGGCAGGTGGCCCACGAGGTCCCAGGTCACCAGTACGACGATGAAGGTGGCTGCGATCGCGAGGTTGGCCTTGACCACGCGGCGGGCTCGCCGGGATAGGGCGATAACGGCGGGCAGGGTGGCGAGGTCGTCGCGGACGAGGACAGCGTCAGCGGTTTGCAGGGCGAGGTCGGAGCCGTGCCGGCCCATTGCAACGCCCAGGTCGGCGGTGGCCAGGGCAGGGGCGTCGTTGACCCCGTCGCCGACGAGCAGTACCCGATGTCCTTGGGCTTGGAGGTCGCGGACCAGGTCGACCTTGCCGGCCGGCAGCAGGCCCGCGTGGGTGTCGGTGATGCCTGCTTCGGCCGCGAGTCGTTGTGCTGCTCCAGCGTTGTCGCCGGTGAGTAGGACGGGTCGTCTGCTGGTGAGGGCCGTGAGGGATTCGACGGTGGCGGCGGCCCGGGGGCGGATGTCGTCAGCGAGGGCAAGGACGCCGCACGGGCGGTTGTCGACGGCTACGACCACGGCGGTGCAGCCGTCGGCCTGGGCCTGGGCCACAGCCCGTCGAACCTCGGCAGCGTGCTCATACTCGCGGAGCTGGTCGAGCAGGGTGGGGCTGCCGACGGTGACCCGCTTGCCATCGACGAGGGCGGACACGCCGTGGCCCGGGGCGGAGCTGAAGTCGTGGGCTTCCGGGATCAACAGTCCCCGATCTCGTGCGGCGGTCACGACGGCGGCCGCGAGGGGATGTTCGCTGGGGTTCTCCGCCCCGGCAGCGAGCCGAAGCAGCTGCGTGGCGTCGACGCCGGCGGCGGTGTGGATCTCGATGACACGTGGGGTTCCCTTGGTGAGGGTGCCGGTCTTGTCGAAGGCCACCAGGTTCGTGTCGGCCAGTTGTTCCATGACCACGGCGGACTTGACCAACACCCCGCGACGACCGGCGAGCGCGATGGCGGACAACAGCGGCGGCATCGTCGCTAGTACCACCGCGCTGGGCGAGGCGACGATCATGAAGGTCATGGCGCGCAGCAGGGTTGGCTGCAATTCGGCGCCGAAGGCGAGCGGGATACCGAACAGGGCCAGCGTCGCCACCACCACCGCCACGGAGTAGCGCTGCTCGACCTTCTCGATGAACAGTTGCGTCTTCGCCTTGGTGGCCGAGGCTTCCTCGACCAGCGCGACGATGCGGGCGATCACCGACTCGCCGGCGGGCCGGTGCACGCGGGCGACGAGTGATCCGGTCCCGTTGAGGGTGCCGGCGAACACTTCATCTCCGGCCGTCTTCGCCACCGGCAGCGGCTCGCCGGTGATGGTGGCCTGGTCGACGTCGCTGGCTCCGTCCAGCACGAGCGCGTCAGCGCCGATCCGTTCCCCGGGCCGGACGCGGATCAGGTCGTCCACGGCCAAGTCCGCCGTGTCGACGATCTCCTCACCGCCCTCGGGCAGCAGCCTGGTCGCGCGTTCGGGAGCCAGGTCGAGCAGGGCCCGGACCGAGTCGGCGGTACGGGCGGTTGCGACCGCTTCCAACGCGCCGGAGGTGGCGAAGATGACGATCAGCAGCGCCCCGTCGAACACCTGCCCGATGCTCGCCGCGCCGATCGCTGCCACGATCATCAGCAGATCGACGTCCAGGGTGCGTTCGCGCAGCGCCCGCAGGGCGGTGAGCGCCGGTTCCCAGCCGCCGGCGGCGTAGCAGGCCAGGTACAGCGCCCACCACACCAGGGCGGGCGCACCCAGCAGCTGGGCGACACCGCCGACTGCGAACAACACGGTGGCGATGAGGGCCCACCGCACCTCGGCAAGCGCCCGGAACCGGGCCACGAGACCCGGCGGGGGAGCGCGTCCGGCGATGGCAGGGGCCGAGGACAGCGTCGAGGTGGTCACGAGGAACCACCATACCTGCGTAGTCGCGAAGGTAAGCAATCAGCTAGGCAGACGACTGCTGTGGTTCAGCGTTATGGTGGGCTCCGTGCACACCTCACTGTCCGACTTCCAGATGCCCAACGAGGAGCAGGTCCATTTGGCCGCCGAAGGGTTCCGGCTGCTCGCCGACCCGACGCGGATCAAGATCCTCTGGGCCCTGCTCCAGGGTGAGTCATCGGTTGCCTGCCTGGCGGAACTGGTCGGAGCCGCCCCGACCGCCGTGAGTCAGCACTTGGCCAAGCTGCGCCTCGCCGGTCTCGTCAAGGGGCGACGGGAAGGCACCTTCGTTCACTACTCGGCGGCCGACCCCCACGTACGGGCACTGCTCGCCGAGGCGCTGTTCCACGCCGACCACGCAGATCAGCCCGACCGAGGCGACCACCAGACACACCAGCACCGACCCACGCCCGCACACGCCGCCAGGTGACCTGAGATTCAGGCGGCCGGGCTGGGCAGTTTTGGGACGGCGGTGACGGCCGTGCCTCCGACAGCACCCTGTGCTACTCCGACGATGGCCCAGACCATTGGGTGACCGGCGGTGGCGTCGAGTCCAACCACGTGACGTGTAACCACACTCGTACCCGGCGAGCGCCGGCTACGACCACCACGCCTCCCGTGGATGGGGTTTGTCAGATCCTTTGGCAGCGCGACGGTGCGGCTGGCGTGTCGCGTTAGGCGCGGGTGGTGGTTGTCAAGGGTGAGCGCTGATATGTCGATGCTGGTGGTGGCTTTGTAGCTGCGCCGGTCGATGTTTGGGCCGCGGGCCTGGTACTTGCTTTCGAGCGTTTGATCATGCGGGCTTTTACTCGGACCCTGCGTTCGGGTAGGAGGTTGTTCAGGACGTGGCTGCCGATGACGCCGACCAGGTCGATGTCGGTGTCGGCGATGACGCCGGCGGCGTGGACGACCTGGTCACGGGCGGTGGTCAGGGCGGTGGTGAAGCTGGCCTGGTCGGGATCGATGTCGGGCTGGCTGTCGGTGGCGTCGACCATGGCGGTGAGCAGCAGTTGGTAGACGATGAGCAGGGCGTGGATTTCCTGGTCGACGCCGTCGGGGGTTCGGGCGCGCAGCACCCGTCCGGCCAGGATTGAGGATTTGAGTTCGAGGTAGGGCGGTCTCGATTTCCCAGCGTTCGTGGTAGAGCCGGATCAGGTCGGCGGTCGGGTGAGCGTGTGGGTCGAGCAATGTGGTCAGCAGCCGGTAGTCGCCGGTGCGGGTGCCGGCGGTGGTGGTGATGCTGATCCGGGCTTCGACGACCCTGATCGTCAGGGCGCCGATTCGGGTCAGCCATGAGCCGTCGCTCAGGCGGCGCAGTATCGGCAGCCGGCGGTTGGCCTTGGCGCGGATCAGCAGGTCCGCGCCCTGAAGGCGGGCAGCGGTGGCGACACAGGTGGGGCGGCTGCTAGACATGACCGTCACAGCGTCACTCCTCCGCCCGCCAGCCACGCCAGTTGGTGGTATGCGGGTGAGCCGAGTAGCCGCGTGAGCGCGGTGCCGCTCGGGGATACATCGATAGACCGACATGCGTTGTCCGGGCCTGTCCGGTGGCCAGTCGGCGGGCGCCGCGGGACAGCATCGCCACGAGCGCTTCCAGCGGGCCACGACCCGCGTAGGCCCACCATGGGATCGCGACCAGCAGGATGGCCAGGATCTGCCAGAGGTATCCGGTCATGGCCTCGAAGGTGTCGAGTTCGGAGTTGATGAACATGATGTGCGCGGTGTAGAGCGTCAGCGTCATGCTGCCGGCCGCGGCCAGGGGCACCAGCAGCACGGAGATGGCCCGTCGCGGGAAGGGCCGTGCGACGTGGCCGGTGAGCAGCAGGACGGCGAGCAGGGCCATGGCGCTTCCGGTGGTGCCGAGTAGGTCGAGTGGCGTGCTGGTGTGCGGCGCGTCGACCGCGAGCCACCACCACGTCGAGGTGGGCGTGCTGCCGTCCCCACCGAACGTGAGGAGTGCCGTTGTCTCGGCCGCGTTGAGCCCGCTCTTCGGCTGGGTGAACCAAATCTGCCGCAGGCCCTCGTACCGGTTGAGCAGGACCCACGACGCCACCGGCGCCGCGACGGCGAATGCCACTCCGGTCACCAGCAGCGAGAGGACCACTTTGATCCTGGTGAGGGCCAGTCGTCCGATCACCAAGCCGGCACACAGGTACGCCAGCCACGCCACCGCCGGGTATATCCCCGTCATCGAGAGCTCGATGATGAGCGAGCCGGGGTCTTGGATGAGATGTGGGAATGCCGGGTTCTGGTAGGTCGGTTCCGGCAAATGCGGCAGCAGGATCTGGCGGAGCGCGGGAGCGCCGGCGGCCACGGCCAGGCCGGTGAACGCCACCAGCCAGGTTGGCAGGAACACCAGCGGGACCGCCATCAGGAACATCACCGCGTAGTAGGGCAGGATCACCGACGCCATGGACGCGTCGGTGTAACCCAGTGCCAAGCCGATCGCGCCGATGACCAGGGCCCGGACGACGAGCCCAGCAATGGGGCCCAACCCATCGGTCCGGCGGACCCGGCGTCGACCGGTGATGAACGCGATACCGACCCCGGCCAGCACCGCGAACAGGGCAGCCGCCCGGCCCTGGAAGATCGTGAACGACCAGGTCGGTCGTCCCGCCTCGTCAGCTACGTACAGCGAGTGCACGGCGATCATGCCGAACAGCGCGACTCCCCGGGCTGCGTCCACGCCGAGCAGCCGGGATCGCTGTGCCGGCAGGCTCGTCGTCGTCGCGGCGGGAGGGTCGCCGGCCCCTTCGAGGGCTTTACGGCTGCGGTAAATGGTCGATGTCATGGCCTCATCGCAGTGTCAATCAAGAAAGGTTGGAGCGGAGATCGGTGCCTAGCCGTTCGGCGGCGGGCGGGGCGGGCGGGCAGCGCCGCGGCCCCCGGTAGAGCCGCGGCCCCCGGTAGACCAGCGTCACCGACTGGGTTAGTGGCGAGCGGACCGTCAGGCCGCGGCCGGCAGTGGGTTGTCGAGGGTCAGCGCGGTGCAGCGCACCCCGCCCCCGCCCTTGGCGAGTTCGGTGGTGTCGAGTTCGACGACCTGCAGGCCGCGGGCGCGCAGCACGGCGGCCAGCCGGGGGGCGCCTTTGGTCATGGTCACGGTGGTGCCGTCGCTGATGAGGTTGAGCGCGAAGCGGGCGGCCTCCTCGACGTCGACCTCGATGAGGTCCATGCCGAGTCCGCGCAGCCGGTGGCGGCTGGGGTCGTCGAGGGCTTCGGGGCAGTAGGCGAGGGTCCGCCCGGGCTGGACGACCCCGACTGCCAGGTCGAGGTCGTACCACCGCGGGCTGACCGTCCGCAGCGGCACCACCTGGTAGTCCAACTCCCGGGCGAGTACGGCGTGGATCCGCCGGTCGGTCCGCTGTCCGTAGCCGGCGAGGAGCAGGTCGCCGCAGGCCAGGGCGTCGCCTTGGCCGCTGAAGGGGTAGGGCGCTTCCAGGACCTCGTAGTCGTGGTTGATCAGCCACTCCTGGAAGTACGGCATTTCGGCCTTGCGCTCCGGCGGGGGTGCGCCGAGGACGGCCCGGTCGCCCCGTACCACTGCGGCGTTCGCGGTGAAGACCATGTCCGGGCACTCGGGTGCGGACGGCAGGTACTCGATGCGGCGGCCCGCCGTGAGGTGCGCGACGATGATTGTCTCGTGCTCGGCCACCGCTGCTGCCTGGTCGGGCTGCACGTCGGTGTGCATGTAGGGGTTGATTTCGTAGTCGACCCGGAAGTGAGCGGCGTCGGAAACCAGCAGTGCCTTGTTCATTGAGCGGTTTTTCCTCTCGGTGAGTGGAGAATGGACGGGATCTTGCTGGAGCGCAGCGGGCGGCCCGCTCCGGTCAGCCGTGAAGAGTTCAGTGCGAGCCCCGGCCGTGCGTGCGGTATCAGGCCGCCTGTTGGTCGACGGGGTCGCGGGTGAGCACGCCTTGGGCGGGGATCCCGCGCCATCGGGTCCCGGGGGTGAGGTGTTCGCCCTTCATCAGCAGTGAGAGCGAGTCCAG
>NZ_JBRIQN010000033.1:0-80026 GCF_052981855.1 Micromonospora sp. LZ34 | reverse complement strand
TTCCGACCGCCACGGGCAACGCGCCGTTGTGGGTGCGGCTGGCCCGGGATATGCCGTATGCGGTGGAGCAGGTTCGGCGATCACCCTGCTGTGCGAGGGTGGGCGGCTGTTCCTCGACGTCACCGCCGAAGTCCCCGTCCTCACCTACCCGCCCGGTGAGGAGCCGGATCCGGGCCGGGTCGCCGGGGTGGACCTGGGAATCATCCACCCGTACGCGGTGGCCGGCCCCGACGGAGAAGCTCTGTTGGTGTCGGGGCGGGCGATCCGCGCCGAGCACCGCATGCACCTGGCCGACACCAAAGCCCGCCGCCGCGCCGTCTCACACCGGGCCCCGAAACCGGGTCAGCGGGGCTCACGGCGGTGGCGGCGCTACCGCCGCCGGGCCCGGCTGGTGGAGGGTCGGCATCGGCGGCGGGTCCGCCAAGCCCAGCACGAAGCCGCCCGCACCGTCGTCACCTGGGCCCAGCAGCAGCGCGTGGGTGTGCTGCACGTCGGTGATCCGCGTGGTGTGCTCGACCTGCCGGCGGGGCGGCGGCACAATCTGCGGCTGCGGCAGTGGCAGATCGGCCGGCTCATCCAGATCCTCACCGACAAGGCCACCCAAGCGGGCATCACCGTCCGCCTCGTCGACGAACGCGGCACCTCATCGACCTGCCCCGCCTGCCGCAAACGGATATCCAAGCCTCGTGGGCGGACCTTGACCTGCCTGCACTGCGCGTTCTCCGGGCACCGCGACCTGGTCGCGGCCGCCAGCATCGCCACCCGCACCCCGGGCGGCGGACCCACCACCCCCACAGCCGTCGTGCTGCCCGAGGTGGTCACGCACCGTCGAGCCGGCCGGCACCTCCCCGGCGCCGGCCAGTCCCGACGTGACCCCCGCCGCCCACACCAGGCGGCGCGAGGATCAGTTGGCCCGCGGAGGCCCGCCCCACCACCCGGCGGGGAGTCGCTCACCCTGAACGGTGAGGATCCACAACACCACCGGACACCCGGTGAACGTTAGTGGACACCGCACTAGGCCACGGGGGTGGTCTCGACGGTGAGCAGTGCCGCCAGCTGGCGCAGGACGTGCGGGCGGGCCCGGTAGTAGACCCAGGTGCCGCGCCGCTCCGCGTCCACCAGGCCCGCCTCACGCAGGGTCTTCAGGTGGTGGGAGATGGTCGGCCCGGTGAGGTCGAAGGCGGGGGTGAGGTCGCAGACGCAGGCCTCGCCGCCCTCCGCGGAGGCGATCATCGACATCAGCTGCAGCCGGACCGGGTCGCCGAGGGCCTTGAACGCGGGCGCGAGGGCGGCGGCCGTCTCCGCCGGCACCCGGCGCTGCGCCAGCGGCTCGCAGCAGGGCGCGTCGGCGTTCAGCACGGTCAGCGGCCTCGGTTGCTTCGACATGTCTCTAGGTTGACATCTCTCTAATCAGCGTGCAAGTCTCTGCTTAGACGGACGTCAAGACAGGCTCCGTGGGAAGGGGATCGTCATGTTCGGCAAGGCTCGGCGGTCGACGTCGGCCGGGACGGGAGTGCGCTTCTGCGACTCCTGCGCCCAGGTGTCCACCGCCGCCCAGCGGGCGGAGCGTCGCTACGACAGCGTTCGCGCCGCCGTGCACACCTTGATCAGCCCTCGATGAGCGACGGGACGGCCACCACGATGAGCGAGAACATCCAGACGACCGGCGGATTCGCCGGCGACCCGGCTGCCGCCCTGGCGGTCACCGGTTCCGGCGCCTGCTGCGGCAGCCCCGCGCAGGCGGTCGGCTCGATCCTGCCGCCCGCCGGGGCGTCCGGGACGGCTGGCCCGTGCTGTGGCACCCAGGAGGCCGCCGCAGCCGCCGGTGGGTGCTGCGGCGCCGAGGCGAAGGCCACCGCCGTCGACGCGGGACAGGGGTGCTGCGGATGATCCCGGACCCGCCCGCCCACGCCACGGTCCGGCGCGAAGAGGTCTCGGGCCACCGGATGGCGGCGACCGTCGCCGCCCTGGCCGCGGACGGCTTCGCCGGTCGGCGGGTCGGCTCCGCCGGTGGGGTCGCCGCTTGGGCTTGGCTCGCCGATCACCTCGCCGCGCTCGGCGTGACGGTGCACACCGACGGGTTTCCCGTCCGGGCGGTGCCCGACCTGTCCGCGGCGCCCACGGTGACCTGGGGCGGCGACGCCACCGCCCACCGGCTGGCCTTCGGTCGGGAGGTCGGCGTCCATCTCGCCTCCGCCCACACGACCGAGGTCCGGCGGGGCGCGCTGGGCGTGGCCGGCGCGGACGACCCGGCCGGTCGGTGGCTCGTCGTGCCGGCGGAAATGAATCTGTTCGACGCCTACGGGCACGCCCACGGCGCTGCGGGGCTGGTCCTGAGTCGCCCCGTGGACGCCGACGGCTGGCAGTACACCACCCTCGCCGGCCCGGACCCGGGGCCGTTGCCGGTGCTCACCCTCGACCCCGCCACGCACCGCGCGGTCCTCGTCGCGGCCGCCGAGGGTGGTTGGCTGGCCGGTGACGCCCCGCTGCGCCGGCTCGACGTCACCGGCACCAACATCCACGCCACCGTCCGCCGGCCGGCACCGGGTGGGGTCGACGTGCTGCTCACCGCGCACTACGACGGCGTGGGTGACCATCCCGGCCTGCGGCAGCCGGGCGCGTCGGACAACGCCAGCGGGGTCGCGGTGGTGCTCGAGGCGACCCGGATCCTGGCCGCCGGAGCCCGAGCCGGAGCCGGCGACGGCGACGGCGTCGGGCTCTCCGTCGCCCTGCTCGACGCCGAGGAGATCGGGGCCCTCGGCTCGGCCCACCACGCCCGTCGACTGCGCGCCGGCGGCGCCAACCCGCTCGTGCTCAACGTCGACGGCGCCGGACGCCTGGACCGGGCCGCCGCCGTCGAGGCGGGCGGGCCGGCCCACCGGCTGCTCGCGGTGCTGGACCAGGCCGGCCGGCACGTCGGCGTACCCCTGGTCGCCGGGCCGGTGGCCTCGGACAACCGTCGCTACGGGGCCGCCGGGTTCGCCGCCGTGGGCATCGGCGCCGGCATGGCCGGCTACCACAGCCCCGCCGACACCGCCGACCGGGTCGATCCGGCCACTCTCACCGCCCTGGCGCGCCTGGTGGTCGCCACCGTGCGGCTGGCCGCGTCGTCGTCCGCTAGACTTTCATCGTCAATCGGCGATTAACGATAAAGGGGGCGGATGGTGAGCGAGCTGCTCGATCGGGCGACGGCGCAGACGTACGCGTCGTGGTTTAGGGCCCTGGCGGACCCGACCCGGGTGCAGATCGTGGAGTACCTGGCCCGCAAGGCCCGGCCGATGAGCGTGGGGGAGATCGTCGCGGCGGTCGGCCTGGCCCAGTCCACCGTCTCCCAGCACCTGAAGATCCTCACCGAGGTCCGGTTCGTGCTCGCCGAGCCGGTCGGCACCGCCCGGCACTACCGCGTCAACGAGGCCTGCGTCGGCTGCTTCCCGTCCGCCGCCGACGTGGTCATGGGCCGACCGGCCCCCAGCCCGAAGGGAGCCTGCTGAAATGGGCGACCTCGCCGTCCGGCCGATGCGTCCCGACGACGCCGGCCCGGTCCTGGCGATCTACCAGGCGGGCCTCGACGGGGGCAACGCCAGTTTCGAAACCGTCGCGCCGACCTGGGCCGCGTTCGACGCCGGCCGGCTGCCCGCGCACCGCTTCGTGGCCGTCGACGGGGACGACCGGGTCCTCGGCTGGGTCGCGGTCACCCCGACCTCCACCCGGGCGGTCTACGCCGGCGTGGTGGAGCACTCGATCTACGTCGACCCCGCCGCACAGGGGCGCGGGGTGGCCCGGCTGCTGCTCGACGCGCTCGTCGCCTCGACCGAGGCGGCCGGCATCTGGACGATCCAGTCCGGCATCTTTCCGGAGAACACGGCCAGTCTCGCGCTGCACGAGCGGGCCGGCTTCCGGGTGATCGGCGTCCGGGAGCGGGTCGGCCGGCACCACGGCCGGTGGCGCGACGTGGTGCTGCTGGAACGCCGCAGTCCGGTCATCACCTGACCGCCGTGCGGCCCGCCGGACGGGCCGCGTCCGCCCTGTTGTTTCGAAAATTGTCAAGACAAAGGAGTTTCCTGATGAACGTCCTGGACGAACTGCCCGTCGTGGTGATCGGCGCCGGACCGGTCGGGCTCGCCGCGGCCGCGCATCTGCACGAGCGCGGTTTGCCCTTCACCGTGCTGGAGGCCGGCGACAGCGCCGGCGCGGCGGTGCGCCAGTGGAGCCACGTGCGGGTGTTCTCCCCGTGGCGGTACAACCTGGACGCGGCCGCCCGCCGGCTGCTCGACGCGGCCGGCTGGGTCACCCCCGACCTCGACGACCTGCCCACCGGCGCCGGCCTCGCCGCCGACTACCTCCAGCCGCTGGCCGAGCTGCCGCAGCTCAAGCCGCACCTGCGCTACCGGGCCCGGGTGGTGGCGATCAGCCGGCTCGGCCTGGACCGGCTGCGCACCGCCGGCCGCGAGCACACCCCGTTCCTGGTCCGGCTCGCCGACGGCGACGAACTGCTCGCCCGCGCGGTGATCGACGCCTCCGGCACCTGGGCCACCCCGAACGTGCTCGGTGCTTCCGGCCTGCCCGCCCGGGGCGAGCCCGAGGCCGCGTCCCACCTGGAGCACGCGCTGCCGGACGTGCTGGGCGCCGACCGGGACCGGTTCGCCGGCCGGCACACCCTGGTCGTCGGGGCGGGCCACTCCGCGGCCAACACGCTGCTGTCCCTGGCCGAGCTGGCGGCCGCCGCGCCGGGCACGGAGGTGACCTGGGCGATCCGTTCGACCAGCCCGGCCCGTACCTACGGCGGTGGCGACGCGGACGCGCTGCCCGCCCGCGGCGCCCTCGGCTCCCGGCTGCGCGAGCACGTCGACGCCGGCCGTATCCGGCTGCTCACCGGCTTCTCCGTGCACGCCCTCACCCCGGCCGACGGCCGGGTCGCCGTGGTCGTACGCGCCGCCGACGGCGGCGAGGAGTCCGTCGTGGTGGACCGGATCGTCGCCGCCACCGGCTTCCGGCCCGACCACTCCATCGCCGCCGAGCTGCGCCTGGACCTCGACCCGGTGCTCGGCGCCACCCGGGCGCTCGCCCCGCTGATCGACCCCAACGAGCACTCCTGCGGCACCGTCCCGCCGCACGGCGTCGACGAACTCGCCCACCCGGAGCCCGGCTACTTCGCCGTCGGCATGAAGAGCTACGGCCGGGCGCCGACCTTCCTCATGGCCACCGGCTACGAGCAGGTCCGCTCGGTGGTCGCCGCGCTGGCCGGCGACTGGGCGGCGGCCCGGGACGTGCAGCTCGAACTCCCCGAGACCGGCGTGTGCAACAGCACCCCCGCCGAGTCGGTGGGCGGGGAGAGCTGCTGCGGTCCCGCTCCCGCCGCACCGGCCGGCCGGGGTCTGGCCACCGGCGTCAGCGGTGGCCTGCTCGCCGCCCCGGTCAGCCTGATTCCGCTGGCCACCGTTCCCGGCGATGCCGGCTGCTGCGCCAGCTGATGCCCGCGGCCACCGGGGCGCCCGCCGATGCCACGATCGGCGGGCGCCCCGCCGGGCGGCCGCGCCGGTTGGTCGCCGCGCTGGCGGTGACCCAGACCGTCGGCTACGGCACCCTCTACTACTCGTACGCGGTCCTGCTGAAGCCGATGGCCACCGCCCTCGGCGCGTCCACCGCCGCGGTGACCGGCGCGCTGACCGCGTCCGTGATCGCCGGGGCGCTCACCGCCGTCCCGGTCGGACGGTGGCTCGACCGCCACGGCGGGCGCGGCCTGATGACCGGCGGTTCGCTGGCCGCCACCGCGCTGCTGCTCGCCTGGTCGCAGGTGGAGACGATCTGGCAGCTCTACGTGGTGATGATCGGCATCGGCGTCACCGGCGCGATGGTCCTCTACGAACCGGCCTTCGCCGTCCTCGTCTCCTGGTGTCCGCCACCCCGCCGCGACCGGGCCCTGCTCGCCGTCACCATCGTCGCCGGGTTCGCCAGCACGATCTTCCTACCGCTGACCGGCCTGCTCGTCGCGCACCTGGACTGGCGGGGCGCCCTGCTCGTGCTCGCCGCCGTGCATGGCCTGACCACCGTGCCGCTGCACGCCGGGACCGTGCGGCGGCCGCCCGGTGCGCGCCCGGACGACGCCGAGCCCGCGCGGAGCCGGCAACCGGACCGGCGGCGGGCCGTGGTGCGGACCGCGACCCGCGACGCCCGGTTCTGGGTCCTGGTGGCCGCGCTGCTCGCGCACGGCGCGGCCACCAGCACCATGACCGTCCACCTCGTCGGCTTCCTCGCCGACCGGGGCCACACCGCCACCTTCGCCGCCGCCGTCGCCGGCCTGCTCGGCGTCCTCTCGGTCACCGGCCGGCTCGTCCTCACCGGGGCGCGGCGACGGCTGCCCGTGCCGGCGATCCTCGCCGTGATCTTCGCGATCCAGGCCGCCGCCGCACTCACCCTCACCGCTCTCGGCGGCACCCGCCCGGGGGCCGTCGTCGGTGTCATCGGGTTCGGGCTCGGATTCGGCGTCGCCAGCCTGGCAACTCCGGCCCTGCTCGTCGGTCGCTACGGCACCGTCGGCTACGCCAGCGTCGCCGGCGTGCTGGCCGCGCCCGTCACGCTGGCCAAGGCCACCGCACCGCTGGCCGCGGCGGCGCTGCTGAGCCGGACCGGAGGGTACGGCCCACTGCTCGTCGCCGTCGCCGGCTGCTGTGCCGTCGCCGCCACGGGCATCCTCGCGGGTCCCGCAGTCAGTCCAGCCGGCGCCACTGCGGCCAGGCGGGCCGCTCGGTGGCGGTCAGCGCGTCCAGCACCACGTGCTCGACCTGGTCGGGGGTGAGGGCCCGCTCGTCGGTACCCGGGGCGTACGCCGCCCAGGACCGGTCCTCGGCGTCGGACATGACGACGCCCACCGGGTGCCGGCGGTCGGTGACGGCGGCGACCACGCCCCACGGCCGGCGGATGTGCACCTGCTGGCCGAGGTCGGGGTCCAGGTCACGCAGCCACCGCCGCACCGTCTCGCGATCGGTGAGCGGCACCGTCTCGGTGCTCACCCGGAACGGCCCGCGGCTGGTCAGCCGCTCGGCCACGTCCTGCGCCGGCCGGCCCCGGCCGAGCAGATCCCGCAACCATCCCATCTCGACACCACCTCTCCCGGCGCGCCGCCCGACGACCCGGGCGCCCGCCCGCAGCATGCCCGTTGGCGGGTATTGGCGAAACACCCCCGGAAGCAGGTCGGCGACGCGATCACCGCGAGCCGGATACAGTGGCGGGCCCAGCGGAGGCCGGAGGGGAGTGCCGTGCCGGAGATCGACAAGGTTGCCTGGATCCGGATCGAGGGTGGCCGGGTGCTCAGCACCCGCTCCAGGGGCAAGGACGTCTGGTACCTGCCGGGCGGCAAACGGGAGCCGGGCGAGACCGACCTGGACACGCTCGGTCGGGAGATCGCCGAAGAGCTGAGCGTCGTCGTGCTGACCGGGAGCGCCGTGCACCTCGGCACCTTCACCGCGCAGGCGCACGGCCACCCGGCGGGCACGCTGGTGCGGATGAGCTGCTACTCCGCCGACTACCGGGGCGCACTCCGGCCGGCCAACGAGATCGCCGAGGCGGCCTGGCTCGGCTACGCCGACCGCGACCGGGTCTCCCCGGTCGACCAGCTCATCTTCGACCACCTGCGGGCCGCCGCCGGGCTGCGCTGACGTCGATCCGGGCGCGCGGCTCGCACCGGCGGCCAGCGGGCGCGGCGGTCGGCCGCGCACGCCGTTTGCCGGCACCGGGCGGGGGTAAGCGCGGGGCCGGTGACGACAGGAGGCGCCGTGCGGTTTCCCCGCTTCGTCGATGCGGTGTCCCGCCGCTCCGGGCTGCCGCCCGGGCAGGCCGCCGCGATCGCCCGGGCCGTGCTGCAGACGATGGCCGAGCGGGTGACCGGCGGCGAGGCGGACGACCTGGCCGGGCAGCTCCCGGACGAGCTGGGTGACTACCTGGCGCCCGGCACCGGCGCGGTCGACGGCCGTACGGCGGCGTTCGGGCCGGCCGAGTTCCTGCGCCGGGTGGGGGAGCGGGCGGGGGTCGACGAGGCGACCGCAAGGGCCGGCGCCGGCGCGGTATTCGCGACGCTGCGACAGGCGGTGACGGTCGACGAGTTCCGGGAGATGGTGGCGCGACTTCCGCGCGGTTTCGACGGCGCGATCGCGCCGATGCCGCCGTCGGACGGATAGGCAGTCGGGGATCCGCAGGGGTCGAGTCGGACTGTGGACATCGCCCATATTTCGGGAACTTTCGCGGCCTGAGCCCAGTTTTACCGTAAGATTACTTGACGGTAAGCGCTTAGGCGGTAGTTCCTCTACGCGCTAGAGGGATGATCGGACGATTTTCTCCGTCCGTCGTCCGAGGGTCTGTTCGGCTCTTCGGCCCGACTCTAATCGACGATCTTTCTTCCCAGGCATTGAGCCATATGCTCATTCCATTGTGAAGTCCTGGGGGGGATCATGATCAGCCTTGTCGAATGCTGCGCGCCGTCCTGCTGTGGAGCGACGTCCGTAGTCTGACATGAATCAATCGACGGTAATCAATCGCTTCGGCACTGTCGCCGCCCGTCGTCCCGAACACCCGGCCGTGCTCGGCGAATCCGATCAGCTCAGCTACGCCGACCTCGCCGGTGCGGCCGGCGGGTACGCCGCGGCGCTGACCGCCGCCGACGCCCGGCCGGGCGACCGGGTCGCGCTGCTCACCGCGCACGGCACGCCCACCATCGCGGCCATCCTCGGCACCCTCGCCGCCGGGTGCGCGTACGTGCCGCTGGATCCGGGCTTCCCCGAGCAGCGGCTGCGGCACATGCTCGCCGCCGCCGGGGTCAGCACCGTCCTGACTGGAGCGGAATACGCGGAGGCGGCGCACCGGCTCACCGCCGACCGGCCCGACGTCCGGGTGCTCACCGTGGACGCCGTGCCGGCCGCCCCGCTGCGCCCGGTGCCGGTCGACCCGGACGCGCTGGCGTACGTGCTGTTCACCTCGGGCTCCACCGGCGTGCCCAAGGCGGTCGGGCAGACCCACCGCAACCTGCTGCACGTCGTCGACAACCAGATCGCCGCCCTCGACCTCGGCCCGGCCGACCGGCTCAGCCTGCTCGCCTCGTTCGGCTTCGACGCGGCCATCCCCGACCTCTACCCGGCCCTGCTCACCGGCGCCGCGGTCGTCCCGGTGGAGCTGCGGCGGCACGGCCTGGCGCACGCCGTCGAGCAGCTCGCCCGGCACCGGGTCACGGTCTACCACTCCACGCCCACGGTCTACCGGTTCCTGCTGGACACCCTCGGCGAGCGCCGGCTCGACCACGTCCGGGTCGTGCTGCTCGGCGGGGAGCAGGCCACCCACGCCGACGCCGCCCGCGGCCGCGGCCGGTTCGCGGCGGACTGCCTGCTGGTCAACGGCTACGGCGCGACCGAGCTGACCTTCGCGGCCCGGTACGCGCTGCCGCTGGCCGAGGCGGACCCGGCCGCCACCGGGCCGCTGCCGATCGGCACCGCGCTGCCCGGCTACCAGCTGCGTCTCGCCCCGGACGGCGAGCTCGTGGTGCGCAGCCGGCACCTCGCCCCCGGCTACCTCGACCAGCACAGCGACCGGTTCGGCGTCGACCCCGACGGGGTGCCGACCTACCGCACCGGCGACCTGGCCGAGCGGCTGCCCGGCGGCGAACTGGTCTGCCTCGGCCGGCTCGACCGGCAGGTCAAGGTGCGCGGCTTCCGGGTCGAGCTGACCGAGATCGAGGCGGTGCTCGCCGAACAGCCCGGCGTCGCCGGGGTCCGCGCCATCGCCCGCGACGGCGAACTGCTCGCGTACGCCCGACCCGCCGGCGGGTCGCTCGACCCGGCGGCCCTGCGCGCGGCGCTGGCCCGGCGGCTGCCGGACCACGCGCTGCCCCGCGCGGTGGTGGTGGTCGAGGAGTTCCCGCTCACCGTGACCGGCAAGATCGACGAGCGGGCGCTGCCCGACCCGGCCCGGACGGTGCCGCCCGGCGAGGCCCCGACTACGCCGACCGAGCGGATCGTGCACGACATCTGGTGTGCGGTGCTCGGTCGGGACGCGGTCGGCCGCACCGCCAGTTTCTTCGACGTCGGCGGGCAGTCCCTGCTGCTCGGGCAGGTGCAGCAGCGGCTGGCCGAGCGGTTCGGGGTGCGACTGCCGATGCTGCGCCTCTTCGACCACCCCACGGTGGCCGCCCAGGCCCGGCTGCTCGACGCGCCGCTGGAACCGGTGCGCGCGCCGGCGCTGCCGCCGGCCGCCCCGACGACCGCCGCCCGCGAGTACGCCGGCGACGAGATCGCCGTGGTCGGCCTGGCCGGCCGCTTCCCGGGCGCGCCCGACGTGGCCACCTTCTGGTGGAACCTCTGCGCCGGCGTCGACGCCATCCACGACCACAGCGACGAGGAGTTGGCCGCCCTCGGCGTCGGGCCCCGGCTGCGCGCCGATCCCCGGCACGTCAAGGCCGCGGGCCGGCTCGACGGGGTGGCCGACTTCGACGCCGGGTTCTTCTCCTTCGGCGAGCAGGAGGCGGCGCGTACCGACCCGCAGCACCGGCTGTTCCTGGAGACCGCCTGGGAGGCGCTGGAGGACGCCGGCCACGACCCGGCCCGCTTCCCCGGGCTGGTCGGCGTCTACGCGGCCACCTCGGCCAACCGCTACTTCCTGTTCCACCTCATGGACAACCCGGCCGTGGTCGGCGACGTCGACCCGGACGACTGGGAGGCCCGGCTCATCGGCCGGCAGTTCACCGACCACCTGCCCGGGCAGGTCGCGTACCGGCTGGGGCTGACCGGGCCGGCGGTCGCCGTGCAGAGCGCCTGCTCCAGCTCGCTGGTCGCGGTCTGCCTCGCGGCGCAGAGCCTGGCCGACTACCAGTGCGACATCGCGCTGGCCGGCGGGGTGAACGTGACCTGGCCCCGCTACCGGCACACCCCGGGTGGCCTGGCCTCGCCGGACGGCCGGTGCCGCGCGTTCGACGAGGCCGCCAACGGCGCCGGCTTCGGCTCCGGCGTCGGCGTGGTGGCGCTGCGCCGGCTCGCCGACGCACAGGCCGACGGCGACCGGATCTACGCGGTGCTGCCCGGCTGGGGCGTCACCAACGACGGCGCCGACCGGGCCGGCTTCGCCGTGCCCGGGCCGGCCGGGCAGGCTGCCGCCGTGGCCAACGCCCTCGCCGCCGCCGAGGTCGCGCCGGGCGAGGTCCGCTTCATCGAGGCGCACGGCAGCGGCACGCCGCTCGGCGACGCCATCGAGGTCGCCGCGCTGCACGAGGTCTACTCCGGTGCCGGGCCGGCGGAGAGCTGCGCGCTCGGCTCGGTGAAGACCAACATCGGCCATCTCGACGCCGCCGCCGGCATCGCCGGGCTGATCAAGGCGGTGCTCGCCGTGCAGCACGGGGTGATCCCGCCGAACCTGCACTTCACCCGCCCGCACCCCGAGGTCGACCTGGCCGCCGGCCCGTTCTACGTGCCGACCAAGGCGCGGGACTGGCCGGACGCGCCGCGGCGGGTCGCCGGGGTCAGCTCCTTCGGGGTCGGCGGCACCAACGCCCACGTGGTGGTGGAGCAGCCGCCCCCGGCCGAGCCCGTCGACGCGCCGGACGCCGCGGCGTACCTGCTGCCGGTGTCGGCGCGGGACCCGGTCGCGCTGCGCGCGGCGCTGACCCGGCTGCGTCAGCACCTCGCCGGCGCGAGCCCGGCGCTGGCCGAGGTGGCCGCCACCCTGGCCCTGGGCCGGCGGGCCTTCGGCTGCCGGGCGGCCGTGGTGGCGGCCGGCCCGGCCGACGCGGTCACCGCGCTGGACGAACTGCTCGGCACCGACGCCCGGGTCGCCGGCCCGGCGGGGGAGCTGCGCGAGCTGGCCGCGGCCTGGGTCGCCGGCCGGGACGTGGACTGGACGGCGCTGCACCCCGAGGGCACGGTCCGGCGCACCGGGCTGCCCACCTACCCGTTCCAGCGTCAGCGGTACTGGATCGACCCCCCTCAGAAAGGCGCGCGGTGAACTGGTTCGTCTCCGCCGGCCGCCGTGAACCGGCACCGGTCCAGCTGTTCTGCCTGCCCTACGCCGGTGCCGGCGCCAGCGCCTTCCGCCGCTGGCAGGACGGCGTCGGCGCGGGCGTCGAGGTGCTCCCGGTGCAGCTGCCCGGCCGGGAGAACCGGATCAGCGAGGACCCCCGGTTCCGGGTGGCCGACGTCGCGCACGCCATCGCCGACCGCGCCGAGGGCCGGTACGCCATCTACGGCCACTCGATGGGCGGCCGGGTCGGCTTCGAGGTGGTCCGCGAGCTGCGCCGGGCCGGGCGGTCGCTGCCGCTGCGGCTGTACGTCGGCGGCGCCCGCGCCCCGCAGGTCACCGCGCCCAGCGTGTTCGACGGCCTGTCCCGGGTGGACGACGACGAGCTGCTGCGCCGCCTCGGCGAGGGCGGCGGGCTGCCGGCCGAACTGCTCGACCACCCGGAGCTGGTCGAGCTGCTGCTGCCACTGCTGCGCGCCGACTTCGGCCGGGTGGACAGCTACCGCTACGTCCCGGAGGAGCCGCTGCCGGTGCCGATCGTGGCGTTCAGCGGCCGGCACGACCGGGCGGTCAGCCGGGCGCAGAGCGAGGCGTGGCGGGAGCACACCGCCGCCGGCTTCACCCTGCACGACATCGACGGCGGGCACTTCTTCCTGCACGACCGGCTGGCCGAGCTGCTCGCGGTGATCCGCGCCGACCTGGACGCGGCACCGGCCGCCGGGGACGCCGTACCCGCGGCGGCGCCGGTCGCGCTCACCGCAGCGGACGCCGCACCAGCGCCGGCCGGAGCGGAGGCGGCGGCGCCGGTGCCCGGCGGGCACCGGGTGCCGCTCGGCGACACCGGCTGGTCGGTGTGGCGGGACGCCCTCCTGCGGACCACCGGATTCCCCGCCGACGGTCTGGCCCAGCTCGCCGCCCCGCAGGCCGCAGCGGCCGCCGACGAGCTGCTGGCCACCGGCGCCGGCGCGGAGCAGTTCGACAAGGAGTTCGCCGAGGCGATGACGGCGGCCGGTCGGCGGCTCACCGAGCTGGCCGGCGACCCGCTGCTGCGGGAGGCCGTCACCTGGCAGAACCGGGGCGCCCTGGTCGCCCTGGACGGGCTGGCGCGCGGCGGACCCGACCCGGCCCGCAACGTGCGGCGGCGGGACCGGGAACGCGCCCTGCTCAAGTACTGGCAGCGGTACTGCGGCAAGAACGAGACGGTCGGTTTCTTCGGCCCGAGCTGCTGGGTCACCCTCGACCCGGCCCGCCCGGAGACGGCCGACGTGCGCCCCGGCCCGGGCCTGACCCGCCGCCGCTGGGTGTGGTTCGAGTCCTGGGCGCTGAGCGCCTACGCCGACCGGATCGGCCAGGACCTGGCCGTGCGCAGCTGGTGGGCACCGATGCTCTGCCCGCAGCTGAGCCTCGCCGACCGCGCGGTGCGCCGGCCCGGCCGGCCGCCGGTGCCGCTCATCCCGGTGGAGGCGGCGCTGCTGGCCGCCGCCGACGGCCGGCGCCCGGCCCGGGAGCTGGTCGCCGACCCGGCGATCGGGCTGCGCCGCCCGGAGGACGGCTACGCGCTGCTGGACCGGCTGGTCGACCGGGAGCTGATCACCTGGGACGCGGGCCTGCCGGTGAGCCCGGAGGCCGAGGACGTGCTGCGGCAGCGGATCGACGCGATCGGGGACGAGGCCGCCCGGCGGGACGCCGGCGCCGGCTTCGACCGGCTCCGCGCCGCTCGGGACGCGGTGGCCGCCGCAGCCGGCGACCCGGACCGGCTGCGCGCCGCCCTGGACGCGCTCGACACCACGTTCACCGAGCTGACCGGGCAGCCGCCGCGCCGCCGCGCCGGCCAGATGTACGCCGGCCGCACCCTCTGCTACGAGGACACCAGCCGCGACCTCGACGTGGTGTTCGGCAAGCCGCTGCTGGACCGGATCGCCGCCCCGCTCGCGGTGCTGCTGCAGGCGGCCCGCTGGCTGGCCGACGCGCTCGAGCGGGCGTACGACGCGGCGTTCCGGGAACTGCACGACGAGCTGCGCGCCGAGGCGGGCGGCGCCCCGGTGGCCCTGTCCGACCTGTGGTTCCTGGCCCAGGGCCTGTTCTGGGGCGACGGGACCCGGCCGGTCGACACGGTCGCCGCCGAGTTCGCCGCCCGCTGGGCCGGGCTGTTCGGCCTGGACCGGCTGCCGCCCGGTGCGACCGAGGTCCGGCTGCCGGTGGCCGACCTCGCCGCCCGGGTCGCCGAGGTCTTCCCGGCCGGCCGGCCGGCCTGGCCCAACGCCCGGCTGCACAGCCCCGACCTGCAGATCTGCGCCGCCGACGCGGACGCGCTGGGCCGCGGCGACTACACCGTCGTGCTCGGCGAACTGCACGCCGCCTGGGCGTCCTTCGACTGCCAGGTCTTCACCCCGGCGCACCCGGACGTGGGCCGGCTGCGCGACGCGCTCACCGCGGACCTCGGCGAGCGGCGGATCCGGCTGCTCTTCCCGACCGACTGGCCCCGGCGCACCAGCCGGGTCGCCGAGGCGCTGGCCGGGCCGACCGACCGACAGCTGGCCTTCGCGCCGGCGCCCGGCGCCGAACCGGAGCGGGTGCTGCCCACGGTGGACCTGACCGTCACCGAGCAGAACGGCCGGCTGCACACCACCGCCCCGGACGGGCAGCGCTGGACGCTGACCGAGGTCTTCTCCCCGCTGCTCAGCACGCACGCCGTCGACGGGTTCAAGCTGGTCGCCGCCGCGCCGTACACCCCCCGGATCACCCTCGGCGAACTGGTGGTGGCGCGGCAGACCTGGCGCACCACGGTCGGCGCAAGCGGTCTCGCCACGATCACCGGCGAGCGGGACCGGTTCCTCGCGGTCCGGGACTGGCGCCGCCGCCTCGGCCTGCCCGAGCAGGTCTACGTCAAGCTCGGCACCGAGACCAAGCCGTGCTTCGTGGACCTGGGCAGCCCGGCGTTCAGCAACATGTTCTGCGCCATGGTGCGGGCCGCCCGCACCGACGGCGGCGACGACACCTCCCTGGTGGTCAGCGAGATGCTGCCCACGGTGGCGGACGCCTGGGTGCCCGACGCGGTCGGCCGGCGGTACTTCAGCGAACTGCGGCTGCACATCGTGGACGCCGACGAGCGGGAGGGCGGCCGATGAGCGAGCGGCAGCGAGTGAATCATCGATGCAGCGCGTTGGTGCCTCATGGCGGCACGGAGCGAAGCGGAGTGCCGGCATGAGCCACCGGATCCCGCTCGGCGACACCGGCTGGTGGGTGTGGCGCGACGTCGTGCTGCGGACCGCCGGCTTCCCGGCGGCCGGGCTCGACGCCTTCGCCGCGCCCGACGCCGCGGCCGCCGCCGACGCCCTGCTGGCCGGGGAGGGCGTCGCCGAGGTGTTCGAGAAGGCGCTCGCGACCGCGCTCGCCGACAGTTCGGCGGTGTGCGGCGAGATCGCCGCCGACCCGCTGCTGCGCGAGGCGGTCACCTGGCAGAACCCGGAGATGCTGATCGCGCTGGACGGCCTGCTGCGCACCGACCCGACGGTCCGCAACGTGCGGCGCCGCAAGCGCGAGCTGAGCCTGCTGCGCTACTGGCAGCGCTACTGCGGCAAGGCCGAGACGATCGGCTTCTTCGGCCCGGTCTGCTGGGGGCGGCTCGACCCCGACGAGCCGACCACCCGGCTGCGGCCCGGTCCGGCGCTGGTGTCCCGGCGCGAGGTCCACTTCGAGGCGTGGGCGCTGATCGCGTACGGCGACCGGCTCGCCGACGACCTGGCGGTGCGGCGTTGGTGGGCACCGGCGCTGCCGCCGCACCTGAGCCTGTCCGGCCGGCAGGTCACCCGGCCGCTGCTGCCGCCGACCGAGCTGACCGCCGTGGAGGCGCGGCTGCTGGCCGCCTGCGACGGGCGTACCCCGGCGGTCACCCTGGCGCGGCGGCTCTGCGCGGACGGGGCGCTGCGCGGCGCCGACGACGGCTACCTGCTGCTCGACCGGCTGGTCGAGCGGGACCTGCTGACCTGGGACGCCGGCCTGCCGGTCAGCCCCGCGGCCGAACGCGTGCTGGCCGAGCGGATCGCCGCGATCGGCGACCCGGCGGTGCGCGCCGAGGTGGCCGCCGCGTTCGACCGGCTCCGCGCCGCGCGCGACGCGGTGGCCGCGGCGGCCGGCGACCCGAACCGGCTCGGCGCCGCGCTCGCCGCGCTGAACGCCGAGTTCACCGCCGTCACCGGCCGGCCCGCCACCCGACAGGCCGGCCAGATGTACGCCGGCCGCACGGTCAGCTACGAGGAGGCCGCCTGCGACCTGTCCGTCACGGTCGGCTCCCGGGTGCTGGACGCGCTGGCCGAGCCGCTGGCGATCGTGCTGGCCGCGGCCCGGTGGCTGACCGCAGAGGTCGGCGCCGCCGGCGAGCGGATCCTCACCGAGCTGCACGCCGAGCTGCGCGCCGACGGGCCGGTGCGGCTGGCCGACGTCTGGGCCCTCGCGCAGGGGCTGCTGCTCGCCCCGGACGGCCCGATCGCCCGGGCCGGCGCCGAGCTGACCGCCCGCTGGGCGGAGCTGGTCGGCCTGGCCGCGGCGGCCCCGGGCCAGGCCGAGCTGCGGCTGCGCAGCGCCGACCTGGCCGAGCGGGCACGCGCCCTGTTCGCCGCCGACCGGCCCGGCTGGCCGTCGGCCCGGATCCACAGCCCGGACGTGCAGATCAGCGCCGCCGGCCTGGACGCGGTCAACCGGGGTGACTTCCTGCTCGTCCTCGGCGAGCTGCACCCGGCCTACGTCCCGTTCGACAGCGCGGTGCTGACCCCGTTCCACCCCGACCGGCGGGCGCTGCGGGCCGCGCTCGACGCCGACCTCGGTCCGGCCCGGGCCCGGGTGCTCTATCCCGAGAGCTACCCGCGGCACAGCACCCGGATGACGCACGCGCTGGACGGCCCCGCCGACCGGCAGTTCGGCTTCGACACGGCGCGCGGGGCCGACGTGGACCGGCTGGTCCGCGGCACCGAGGCGCTGGTCGAGGCGGAGGGCGACGGGTGGGTCGCGGTGCTGCCCGACGGGACCCGCTGGCCGCTGATGGAGATCTTCGCCAACCTGCTCGGCGCGCTGCTGCTGGACTCGTTCAAACTGCTCGCCCCCGCCCCGCACACGCCCCGGATCACCATCGACCGGCTGGTCGTCGCCCGGCGGACCTGGCGGACCACGGTGGCGGAGACCGGCCTGGCCGGCGTCACCGGCGAGGCCGAGCGTTTCCTCGCGGTCCGCCGGTGGCGGGCGCGGCTCGGGCTGCCCGAGCGGGTCTTCGTCAAGGTCGGCACCGAGGTCAAGCCCTGCTACACCGACCTCACCGGCCCGCTGCACGCCCAGTCGCTCTGCGCCATGGTCGACGCCGCTGCCAGGACCGGCCCGGACGTCACGGTCACCGTCAGCGAGCTGCTGCCCGACCCGGCCGACGCCTGGGTGACCGACGCGCAGGGGCGCGGCTACGTCAGCGAGCTGCGCCTGCAGATCACCGATCCAGTGAGCCACCGGGGAGTGAACGGGTGACCGACATCCTGTCCATCAGCGGCGTCCACGCCGACAGCCTGCCCTGGCCGGACGCGACGCTGGCCGAGCTGATCGTCGCGCAGGCCACCCGGACCCCGGACGCCGTCGCGGTGCGCCAGTGGGACACCCGGCTCAGCTACGCCGAGCTGCTGTCCCGGGCCGCCGGGGTGGCCGCGGCGCTGCGTGAGCGCGGCGTCGGCCGGCAGACCCGGGTCGGCGTCTGCGGCACCCGTACCCCCGCCCTGGTGGTCACCGTGGTCGGTGTGCTGCTCGCCGGCGGCTGCTACGTGCCGCTGGAGCCGGGCGGGCCGCGCCGGCGGCTGCGGGAGATCGCCGCCGACGCCGGGGTGACCGTGGTGGTCGGCGACGCGGCCGAGGCGGAGTTCGGCGACGTGGCCGGCGTGGCGGCGGTCGGGCTGCCCGGCCCGGCCCCCCTCGCGCCCTGCCCGGCGCGCCCCGGCGACCCGGCGTACGTGCTGTTCACCTCCGGCTCCACCGGCCGGCCCAAGGGGGTGCTCACCACCCACCGCAACGTGGTCGAGTTCGTCACCGGGTGCGCCGCGTTGACCGGCGCCGGCGCCGAGGTACGCAGCCTCGGCATCGCCTCGCTCGGCTTCGACGCCGCCACCATGGACCTCTTCCTTCCGCTGCTGCTCGGCGGTGCGGTGCAACTGCTCGGCAGCGAGGACCGGGCCGACCCGGTGCGGCTCGCCCGGTTCATCGCCGCGCACGAGGTGAACTGGGGGTTCATCACCCCGACCGTGCTGTCCATGCTGGACCCGGCGCAGCTGCCGGCCTGGCGGGTGGTGCTCTGCGGCGGGGAGGCGGTGCCGGCCGAGCTGGCCGCCCGCTGGGCGCCCGGGCGGCTCTTCCTCAACGGCTACGGGCCGACCGAGACCACGGTGCTCGCGGTCAGCGGCGAGTTGACCGCCGCCGAGACCGACCCGGTGCCGATCGGCCGGCCGCTGCCCAACCACCGGGCGTACGTGGTGGACGCGCAGCTGCGCCCGGTGCCGCCGGGGGAGACCGGCGAGCTGCTGATCGGCGGCCCCGGCCTGGCCGACGGCTACCTCAACCGGCCGGCGCTGACCGCCGAGCGGTTCGTGCCCGACCCGTTCTCGGGCCTGCCCGGCGAGCGGCTCTACCGCACCGGCGACCTGGTCCGGCAGGAGCCGGACGGGCGGATCGTCTACCTCGGCCGGGCCGACCGGCAGGTGAAGATCCGCGGCCAGCGGATCGAGCTGGGCGAGGTGGAGGCCGTGCTGGCCGACCTGCCCGGGGTGGACCGGGTCGCGGTGGAGGCCGTGCCCGGGCCGGCCGGCACCGACCTGGTCGCCTTCCTCGCCCCCGCCGACGCGCCGGACGACGACCGGCTGCGGGCGTACGCCGGGCCCCGGCTGACCGCCGCGATGCTGCCGGCCCGGGTGCTCCGCCTGGCCGAGCTGCCGGTCAGCCCGACCAGCGGCAAGCTGGACCGGGCGGCGCTGCGCGCGCTGGCCGCCACCGCCCGCCCGGCGGCCGAGCCCGCCGCCCGGGCCGAAGCCGACGAACCGGTGGCCGCGGCGGTGGCCCGGATCTGGGGCCGGCTGCTCGGCGCCGCCCCCGACCCGGCGACCGACTTCCTCGCCGCCGGCGGCAACTCGATCGCGGCGATGCGGCTGGTCGCCGCGCTCCGCGCCGAACTGGGCCGGCAGGTCGACGCCCGGGACGTCTTCATCGGTCGCACCCTGGCCGGCCTGGTCGACCGGGTCCACGCCGCCGCCCCCGCCGACGGCGACGGGCTGACCATCGGCAACCCGCCCACCCTCTCCCCGCCGCAGCGGCGGCTCTGGTTCGTCGACCAGCTCGCCCCGTCCAGCGCGCCGTACAACATCGCGGTGGCGCACCGGCTGCGCGGCCCGCTGGACACCACCGCCCTGGGCGCCGCGCTGCGCGCGGTCGCCGAGCGGCACGACGTGCTGCGCTGGCGGATCCCGCAGACCGCCGGCGTGCCGTACGCGGTCTGCGAGGAGCCGACCGACGTGGCCGTCCCGGTGGTCGACCTGACCGGCAGCGCCGACGCCGGGGCGGAGTTGGCCGGGATGCTGACGGCCGGCGCGGCGCACGCCTTCGACCTGGCCACCGGGCCACCCTGGCAGGTGACCGTCTACCGGCTCGGCCCGGACGAGCACGTGCTGGCGATCACCCTGCACCACGCGGTCTTCGACGGCTGGTCGGAGAAGCTGCTCTACGACGACCTCGCGGCGGCGTACGCCCAGGCGGTCAGCGGGGACACCCCGCGGCTGCCGGCGCTGGCCGCCACGTACGCCGACTACGCGGTGTGGCGCGCCGAGCGGGACCGTCGCCGCGGCGCGGCGGACCTCGCCTGGTGGCGGGAGCACCTGCGGGACGCGCCGACCGTGCTGGAGCTGCCCCGCGACCGGCCCCGGCCGGCGGTGGCCACCTACACCGGCGCCGAGGCGGCCGTGCGGTTGACCGAGGCCACCGACCGGGCCGTGCGCGAGCTGGCGGAGCGGCGCGGCACCACGGTCGCCGCGGTGCTGCTGGCCGGCTTCGGCGAGCTGCTGCGCCGGCTCACCGGCGGCGACGACCACGTGCTCGGCGCGATCGTCGCGGACCGGCGGCTGGCCGCCTTCGACGACGTGGTCGGCTTCTTCATCGACACCGTGCCGGTGCGGGTACGCGGCGGCGCGGGGAGCTTCGCCGAGCTCGTCGACCGGTGCGCGGCCGAGCTGCACGAGGTGACCGCCCACCCGGGAGCGCCGCTGGAGAAGGTCGTCGAGGCCCTCGGGGTGGGCCGGGACACCTCCCGGGCCCCGCTGGTGCAGGTGCTGTTCAACGTGCTCAACTTCGCCCCGCCCCGGCTGGCGCTGACCGGCCTGGCCGCCGAGCCGGTCGCCGTGCCCAAGCCCGGGTCGCCGTTCGACCTCACCGTCTACATGGTCGAGCGGGACGCCCGCTGCGGCGT
This sequence comes from Micromonospora sp. LZ34, assembly GCF_052981855.1. Taxonomy (NCBI): domain Bacteria; kingdom Bacillati; phylum Actinomycetota; class Actinomycetes; order Micromonosporales; family Micromonosporaceae; genus Micromonospora; species Micromonospora sp. LZ34. The sequence goes on along the minus strand of NZ_JBRIQN010000033.1, from coordinate 59,562 downwards.
CGAGGTGGTCTACAACCCCGACCTGTTCGACGCCGAGCGCGTCGACGGCCTGCTGGCCGACCTGGCCACGCTGGTCGGCGCGCTGGCCGCCGCCCCGGACGCCCCCGCCGACCGGGTGGCCGCCGAGCTGCCCCGGCCGACCGTGGCCACTCCGCAGCTCGGCGCGATGACCGTGGCGGCCGCCGAGGCGCCGCGCGGCATGCTGCCGGCCGGCCCGGACGGCCTCACCGACACCGAGGAGCTGATCGCCGGGATCTGGCGGGAGGTGCTGGACCGCGACCGGGTCGGGGTCACCGACAACTTCTTCGACATCGGCGGGCACTCGCTCGCCCTGGCCGCGGTGCACGCCCGGCTGACCGCCGCGACCGGCCGCTCCATCCGGATGCTCGACCTGTTCCGCCACCCCACCGTCCGGGCGCTCGCCGCCAGCCTGGACGGCGCCGCCGACCGGCCGGAGCTGGCCCGCGCCGCGCTGCGCGCCGCCGCCCGACGCAGCCGTACCCGCCGTAACCCACCCCGCCGCCCCGGCGGCACCGCGTGACGAAGGACAGCCTGATGAGCAACCCGACCGCAACCGACCTGCCCGGCGACGGCATCGAGCCGATCGCGATCGTCGGGCTGGCCGCCCGCCTGCCCGGCGCGGCCGACGTGAACGAGTTCTGGCGCAACCTGGTCGACGGGGTCGAGTCGGTCACCGAGCTGACCCGGGAGGAGCAGCTGGCCCGGGGCGCCACCGTGGAGGAGGTGGACGACCCCGGCTGGGTCAACCGCGCGCCGCTGGTCGACGGGTACGACGAGTTCGACGCCGGGCTGTTCGGCATGACCGCCCGCGAGGCGGAGATCTCCGACCCGCAGCACCGGCTGTACCTGGAGTCCTGCTACACCGCGTTGCAGGACGCCGGCTACGACCCCGGCCGCTACGACGGGTCGATCGGCGTGTACGCCGGCACCGGCGGCAACCTCTACCTGCACCGCAACGTGTACCGCAACAAGCGGGTCGGCGGCAGCCCGCACGGCGCGGTCTCCATCGCCACCAGCAACTCGCCCAACTACGTCGCCACCAACGTGTCGTACCGGCTGGACCTGCGCGGGCCGAGCCTGACCGTGCACACCGCCTGCTCCACCTCCCTGGTCGCGTTCCACCTCGCCTGCGAGGCGCTGCGCAACGGCGAGTGCGACATGGCCCTCGCGGGCGGGGTGAACATCGAACTGCCGCACGTCGGCTACCTCGGCATGGACGGCTTCACCTCGCCCGACGGCCGGTGCCGCCCGTTCGACGCCGGCGCCAACGGCACCGTCTGGGGCAGCGGCGTCGGGGTGACACTGCTCAAGCGACTCTCCGACGCGATCGCCGACGGCGACCCGATCCGCGCGGTGGTGCTCGGCAACGCGATCAACAACGACGGCGCCGGCAAGGTCGGTTTCACCGCCCCGAGCGTCGACGGGCAGATGGAGGCGGTCGCCCAGGCCGTCGCGATGGCCGACGTCGACCCCCGCACCATCAGCTACGTCGAGGCGCACGGCACCGGCACCGCGATGGGCGACCCGATCGAGGTGGCCGCGCTCTCCGCCGTCTACACCAAGGACACCGACGACCGGGGCTGGTGCGGCATCGGCTCGGTGAAGTCCAACATCGGCCACCTCAGCCAGCCCTCCGGCATCGTCAGCGTGATCAAGACCGTGCTGGCCATGGAGCACGGGCTGATCCCGCCGACCATCAACTACGAGACGCCGAACCCGGCCATCGAGTTCGCCGACACCCCGTTCTACGTGGCCAACACGCTGACCAAGTGGGACACCGACGGGGCGCCCCGGCGGGCCGGAGTCAGCTCGTTCGGCATCGGCGGCACCAACGCCCACGTGGTGCTCGAGGAGGCGCCGGCGGCGCACCGCACCTCCCGCCGGGTCCGCCCGGCGCAGCTGCTGCACGTCTCGGCGAAGACCGCCACCGCGCTGGACTCCGCCGTGCGGCGGCTGGCCGAGCACCTGGAGGCCGCCGCCGACCGGGGGCCGGAACACCTCGCCGACGTGGCGCACACGCTGCGGGTCGGCCGTCAGGAGTACCCGCACCGGGTGGCCGTGGTCGCCACCGACCTGGCCGACGCGGTGACCGCGCTGAACACCCCGCGCCGTCGGCAGTCCGGCGCGGCCGAGGGCCCGGCACCGCGGCTGGCTTTCCTCTTCTCCGGCCAGGGCGCCCAGTACGCCGGCATGGGCGCGCAGCTCTACGCCGAGGAGCCGGCCTTCGCGGCCACCGTGGACTCCTGCGCCGAGCTGCTCCGCGCCGAGCTGGGACTGGACATCCGCGATCTGATCCTCGGCCGCGACCCGCAGGCGCAGGAGAAGCTCACCGAGACCCGCTACACCCAGCCCGCCCTGTTCGTGGTCGAGTACGCCCTGGCGATGCTCTGGCAGTCCGCCGGGGTGCGGCCGGCGGCGATGATCGGCCACTCGATCGGCGAGTACGTCGCCGCCACCGTGGCCGGCGTGCTGAGCCTGGAGGACGCGCTGCGGGTGGTCGCCGCCCGGGGCCGGCTGATGCAGTCCATGCCGCCGGGCGCGATGCTGGCCGTCGCGCTGGACGAGTCGGTGGTCGCCGAGCGGCTGCCGGAGGGGCTGGCCGTGGCCACCGTCAACGGCCCCGGCACCTGCGTGGTGGCCGGCCCGAGCGAGGCGGTCGCCGCGTTCGCCGAGACGCTCAAGGGCAAGAGCAAGGCGCTGCGCACCTCGCACGCCTTCCACTCGCCGATGATGGAGCCGATCCTCGCCGAGTTCACCGCGCTGATGGCCGGGGTGCCGCTGCGGGCGCCGGCGATCCCGTTCCTGTCCAACGTCACCGGTACCTGGATCACCGAGCAGCAGGCCACCGACCCGGCGTACTGGGCGGCGCACCTGCGCCAGCCGGTGCGCTTCGGCGCCTGCGTGGCCACCCTGCTCGCCGAGGGCACCTGGCAGCTGGTCGAGTGCGGCCCCGGCAAGCAACTGGCCAACCTGGCCCGGATGCAGGTGGCCAAGGCGGCCGAGGCGCAGCGCAAGCTCACCCCGCTGGGCAGCCTCCCCGGCCCGGGCGAGACCACCGGCGACCTGGCCACCCTGCTCGGCGCCGCCGCCGCGCTCTGGTGCCAGGGCACCTCCGTGCGGTTGGGCTCCGACCCGGACGCCCGGCGGGTGCCGCTGCCGACGTACCCCTTCGAGCGGCGCCGCTACTGGGTCGACCCGGACCCGGTGGAGCAGGGCGCTGCGGTGCCGGCGGAGACCGGTCCCCGGCCGCTGCCGGAGTGGTTCGCGGTGCCGGTCTGGCGGCAGGCCGCGCCCGAGCCGCGGACCGTGCCGCCGGGCCGCTGCCTGGTCCTGGTCGCCGGCCCGCGCGGCGACGCGCTGGTCGCCGGTCTGCGCGCCGCCGGCGCCGACCCGGTGGAGGTACGCCCCGGCGACGCCTTCGCGGCCACCGGCACCGGCTACCGGCTGCGCCCCGGCGTCCGGGACGACTACGACGCGCTGGTCGCCGCGCTGGCGGCCGACGGCGTGCCGGCCCGGCTGGTGCACGCGTTCACCCTCGACGGCGAGCCGGCCGGCACCGACATCGTGGCCACCTGGGCGGCCCAGGACCGGGGCTTCTTCAGCGCCCTGCACCTGGTGCAGGCGCTGGCCGGCGCCGGCCTGACCGCCGCCGAGGGCGGCCTCACGCTGGATCTGGTGACCAGCGGCATCGGCGACGTCAACGGCCCCGACCTGCGCCGGCCGGAGCACGCCACGCTGGCCGGGCTGGCCCGGGTGCTGCCGGTCGAGCTGCCCGGGCTGACCGTCCGACTGGTTGACGCCGACCCGGCCGACGACGGCGGGCGGGCGCTCCTCGCCGAGCTGCGCCGCCCGGTCGACCCGGAGCGGCCCGAGGTGGCGCTGCGCGGGAGCCGCCGCTGGGTGACCGGCTACGAGCAGGTCACCGTGGACGCCGAGAGCGAGCCGGGGGCGCTGCGCGAGGGCGGCCGGTACGTCATCACCGGCGGCCTTGGCGGCATCGGCATCACCCTGGCCGAGGACTTCGCCCAGCGGGCCCGGGCGAAGCTGGTGCTGCTCGCCCGCTCCGGGCTGCCCGCCCGCGAGGAGTGGGACGCGTACCTGAGCGTGCACGGCGGCGCGGACCGCACCGGCCGGGCGATCGCGGCGATCCGCCGGATGGAGGCCGCCGGCGCCGAGGTGCTGGTGCTCGCCGCCGACGTCACCGACCCGGCCGACCTGCGCCGGGTACGCGCGGCGGCCGAGGCCGCTTACGGCGGGATCGACGGCATCGTGCACGCGGCCGGCCTGCCCGGCGGCGGCATGGCCGAGGTCAAGGAGCGGGCCGAGGCGGAGCGGGTGCTGGCGCCCAAGCTCGCCGGCACCCTCGCGCTGGCCCAGGTCTTCGGCGACCTGCCGCTGGACTTCGTGGTGCTCTGCTCGTCGATCACCGCGGTGATCGGCGGGTTCGGCCAGGTGGACTACTGCGCGGCCAACAACGCGCTGGACGCCTACGCCCGCTCCGGGCTGGGCTGGCGGGCGCCGGTGGTGTCGCAGAACTGGGGCGGCTGGGCCGAGGTGGGCATGGCGGTGGAGACCGACGCCCCGGCCGGTTTCCGGGCCGCCGGCCGGGACACCGTCACCACCCCGGTCGACCACCCGCTGCTCACCACGAAGGTGACCGGCCCGGAGGGCACCGTGCTGCACGGCCTGGTCTCCGCGGCCACCCACTGGGTGCTCGACGAGCACCGCATCGGCGGGGTTGCGGTGGTGCCGGGCACCGCCCACCTGGAGTCGGTCCGCGCGGCGGTGGCCGCCGCGCTGCCCGCCCCCGCCGAGGGCGCCTGCGTGGAACTGCGCGACGTGGTGTTCCTGGAGCCGTTCTCGGTGCCGGCCGGCAGCGTCGCCCAGTACCGGGTGGAGCTGACCCCGGGCGAGGACGGCGCCGACTTCACGGTGCGCAGCCTCGCCGCAGGTCAGGCGCGCACCCACGTGCGCGGCTCGGCGGGCTGGACGGTGGAGCCGGCCCCACCGGCGCGGGAGCCGGCCATCGCCGGTCGCCGGGTCGACGACGACTCGTCGTTCGGTCGGGGGCGCACCAGCATGCTGACCTTCGGGCCGCGCTGGGCCGCGCTGCGCGAGCACCACCTCGGCGACGGCGAGGAACTGGCCCGGATCGCGGCCCCCGCGGAGGCGGTCGGCGACCTGCCGGCCTGGGGGCTGCACCCGGCGCTGCTCGACGTGGCGACCGCGTTCGGCCGGGGCCAGGGCTCGGGCACCTACCTGCCGCTGTCCTACGGGCGGATCGTGGTGCGCGGGCCGCTGCCGGCGGAGTTCCACAGCCACCTGCGGCACCGGGCCAGCGCCACCGACGAGGTGGTCGCCGCCGACCTATCGCTGCGCGACCCGGCCGGCCGGGAACTCGTCGCGATCAGCGACTTCGTGCTGCGCCGGGTCGACCAGGGCGCGGTGACCGGCGGGCTGGCCGCCGCGCCGGCCGACACCGCCGCAGCGGCCCCGGCCGGGCCGACCGAGGACATCCGGCCGGTCGACGGCGCGGAGGCGTTCCGGCGCAGCCTCACCGCCGGGCTGGGCGCCCAGGTGGTCATCGCCACCCGGACGGTGGCGGACATCCGCCACCGGGCCGGCCGGGTGACCACCGAGAGCCTGGAGAGCGAGCCGGAGGCGACCGCCGCCACGCCGGCCGCGTCCGGGGGCGGCTCGGCCGCGCCGCGTACCGAACTGGAGATCACCATCGCCGGGGTCTGGCGGGACGCGCTGGGGGCGCAGGAGATCGGCGTCGACGACGACTTCTTCTCCCTCGGCGGCAACTCGCTGGTCGCGGTGCAGTTGATCGCGGCGATGCGCAAGGCGACCGGGGTCCGGCTGCCGATGCGCAGCCTCTTCGAGACGCCCACCGTCGCCGGCCTCGCCGCCCGGATCGAGGAGCTGCGGGCCACCGCCGCGCCCACCGACGAGCCGGCCACCCCGGCCACCATTCCCGCCATCCCGCGACTGCCCCGCGTTTGAGCACGAGAAACCAGGAGTGACAGAGCAATGAGCGACACGATCGCCACACTGCCGGTGGTCGTCGAAAACGACGGCCGGGAGCTGACCGAACTGATCGACGCCCGCCGCGCGGAACTGCGCGCGGCACTGGCCGAGCACGGCGGGCTGCTGTTCCGCGGCTTCGACGTGGGCGGGGTGGACGGCTTCGACCGGGTGGTGCGGGCGCTGTCCGGCGAACCGCTGGTCTACACCGAACGGTCCTCGCCCCGGCACGCCATCAAGGGCCGGGTCTACACCTCGACCGACTACCCGCCGGACGAGGAGATCTTCCTGCACAACGAGAACTCGTACCAGGCGCGCTGGCCGCTGACGCTGTTCTTCTACTGCATCACCCCGCCGCAGACGCAGGGCGCGACCCCGCTGGCCGACGTGCGCCGGGTGTACGCCGAGATCGACCCGGCGGTGCGGGAGGAGTTCGTGCGCCGGCGCTGGATGCTGGTCCGCAACTTCCACGCCGACTTCGGCACCCGCTGGCAGGACGTGTTCAACACCGACGACCGGGCCGAGGTCGAGGCGTACGCGGCGGCGAATCGGATCGAGCTGGAGTGGCGCGGCAAGGACGGGCTGCGGACCCGGGCGGTGCGGGACGTGGTGCACCAGCGGCCCGGCTCGGACACGCCGCGCTGGTTCAACCACGCCACCTTCTTCCACATCAGCACCCTGCCCAAGGACTACCAGGAGGGGCTGCTGGCCATGTTCGGCGCCGACGAGCTGCCGTCGAACACCTACTACGGCGACGGCGGGGAGATCCCCGCCGACGTGATGGACCACCTGCGGGCCGCGTACCGGGCGGCCAGCGTCCGCTTCGACTACCAGCGCGACGACGTGCTGGTGGTGGACAACATGACCGCCGCGCACGGGCGGGAGCCGTTCACCGGCCCCCGCAAGATCGCCGTCGCGATGGCCGAGCCGCACACCCCCGAGAGCGCTGGAGACAACTGATGGCCGAATCCCGTTTCCTGGTCGTCCGCAACGACGAGGAGCAGTACTCGATCTGGTCGGCCGAGCGCGACCTCCCCGCGGGGTGGCACGAGGCCGGTTTCGCCGGCACCCGCGAGGAGTGCCTGGCGCACATCGACACGGTCTGGACGGACATGCGTCCGCGGTCGGTCCGCGAGGCCGCGTCATGAGCGAGCGGAGCGAGCGAATCATCAGGCTCAGTGCGAAGGTGCCTCATGGCGGCACGGAGCGAAGCGGAGTGCCGGCATGAGCAAGCCCCGCGAGTGGACCTTCCCGGCCTCCTTCGCCCAGGAACGGGTGTGGATGGCCAACCAGCTCGACGCCGGCTCGCCGGTCTACAACGTCTCCAGCCCGTGGCGGTTCCCGGTCGGCCTCACCCGCGAGCAGGCCACGGGGGTGCTCGGGCAGGTCGTCGCCCGGCACGAGTCGCTCCGCACCCACCTGCGGATGACCGACGGCGAACTGGTCCAGGTGGTGCGCGCCGCCGCGCCGGTCGAGCTGCCCGAGACCGACCTGCGGCACCTGCCGGCGAGGCAGCGGGAGGAGCACGCCCATGAGCTGCTGACCGAGCTGGCCCGCACGCCGATCCCGCTGGACGCCCCGCCGCTGTGGCGGGGGCGGCTGGTCCGGCTCGCCGACGACCAGTTCGGCCTGTTGTTCGTGGTGCACCACGCGGTGTTCGACAGCCACTCGGCGGTGCTGTTCACCGAGGAGCTGGCCGCGTTCAGCCGGGCCGCGCTGACCGGTGCGCCCGCCGAGGTGCCCGAGCTGCCCGTCCAGTACGCCGACTTCGCGGTCTGGCAGCGCGACCAGCTCGCCGGCCCGGAGCTGGACCGGCAGCTGGGGTTCTGGCGGGAGCAGCTGGCCGGCGCGCCGGCGGTGACCGGCCTGCCGCTGGACCGGCCCCGGCCGGCGCAGCTCGGCTTCGCCGGCGACGAGGTGCGCTTCGACCTGCCCGCCGGGCTGCTCGACAGGGTCGGGCAGCTCGCCGCCGGCTCGGCGGCCACCCCGTACATGGTGCTGCTGGCCGCGTTCACCGCGCTGCTCTCCCGGATCTCCGGCGACGAGGACGTGGTGGTGGGCGTCTCCACCGCCGGCCGGGACACCCCGGAGCTGACCCGGCTGATCGGCATGTTCGTCAACCCGGTGGCGCTGCGCTGCGACCTCGCCGGTGACCCGACCTTCATCGAGTTGCTGGTCCGGGTCCGCGACCGGCTGGTCGACGCGATGGAGCACGGCGCCACGCCGTTCCAGCGGATCGTCGAGACGATCGCCCCGCAGCGGGACCCGTCGGTGCAGCCGGTCTTCCAGACCGCGCTGAACTTCATCCCGGATTCCGGCCTCGACCCGGCGCCGCTCGGCACCACCAAGGACGACCTGGCCTTCGACATCACCACCGGCACCAGCCGGCTGCTGTACCGGACCGCGCTGTTCGACCGGGCCACCGCCGAGACGGTCGTCGCCCGGTACGTCCGGCTGCTCACCGCCGCCGTCGCCGACCCGGCGCAGCGGCTGTCGGCGCTGCCCCTGCTCGCCGACGCCGAGCGGGAACTGGTGCTGTCCACCTGGAACGACACCGCCCGCGACGTCCCGCCGAGCACCCTGGTGGCGGAGTTCGAGCGGCAGGCGGCGGCCACCCCGGACGCGCCCGCGCTGGTCCGCGACGGCGTCGAGCTGACGTACGCGCGGTTGAACGCCGCCGCCAACCGGCTGGCCCGGGTGCTGGTGGCCCGGGGCGCCGGCCCGGAGTCCCGGGTCGCGCTGGCGCTGCCCCGCTCGGTGGAGCTGGTGGTCGCCATCCTCGCGGTGCTGAAGTCCGGGGCGGCGTACGTGCCGGTGGACACCGGCTACCCGGCCGGCCGGATCGCCTTCCTGCTGTCCGACGCCGAGCCGGCGCTGGTGCTGGCCACCCCGGACACCGCGGCCCTGGTGCCGGCCGGCGCGCTGGTGCTCGACGGCCCGGTCGAGGGCGACGGCGGCGACCTGACCGACGCCGACCGGGCCGCCCCGCTGCGCCCGGAGCACCCGGCGTACGTGCTCTACACCTCCGGGTCCACCGGCCGGCCGAAGGGCGTGGTGGTGGCGCACCGGGCGGTGACCGCCTACCTCGCCTGGGCCCGGGCCAGCTATCCGGGGCTGGCCGGGACGGCGCTGCTGCACTCGCCGGTGTCGTTCGACCTGACCGTCACCGGGCTGCTCGGCCCGCTCACCGCGGGCGGCACGGTCCGGCTCGCCGCCGTCGACGAGCCGGCCGCGCGGGCCGGTGGCCGGCCGGCCTTCCTCAAGGTCACCCCGAGCCACCTGCCGCTGCTCGACGCCGAGCTGTCGCCCACCACCGATCTGGTGATCGGCGGCGAGGCGCTCACCGGCGAGCAGCTCGCCGGCTGGCGGGCCGCCCACGGCGACGTCGCGGTGATCAACGAGTACGGCCCGACCGAGGCGACCGTCGGCTGCGTGGCCGCCCGGATCGCGCCGGGGGAGAACCTGCCCGCCGGGCCGGTGCCGATCGGCCGGCCGACCTGGAACACCCGGGCGTACCTGCTCGACGGGGCGCTGAACCCGGTGCCCCCGGGCGTGGTCGGCGAGCTGTACGTCGCCGGCGACCAGCTGGCCCGGGGCTACCTGCGCCGGCCCGCGCTCACCGCCGAGCGCTTCCTGCCCTGCCCGTACGGGCCGGCCGGGCAGCGGATGTACCGCACCGGCGACCTGGCCCGCTGGCGGTCCGACGGCACGCTGGAATACCTGGGCCGCCGCGACAACCAGGTCAAGGTCCGCGGCATGCGGATCGAGCTGGGCGAGATCGAGTCGGCGCTGCTGGCCCGGCCGGACGTGACCGCGGCGGCGGTTGTGGTCCGCACCGACTCCGGGGAGCCGACCCTGGTCGGCTACCTGGTCGGCCCGGCCGACGAGGCGGCGCTCGCCGCCGACCTGGCCCGGGAGCTGCCGGCGCACCTGGTCCCGTCGGCGTTCGTCCGGCTCGACGCGCTGCCGCTGACGCCCAACGGCAAGCTGGACACCGCGGCGCTGCCCGCCCCGGCCGCCGTCCCGGCCGCCGACGGGTTCCTCGCCCCGCGCACCGACGCCGAGGCGCTGGTCGCCGAGGTGTACGCCGAGATCCTCCAGGTGGACAAGGTCGGCGCGCTGGACGACTTCTTCGCCCTCGGCGGCAACTCGCTGCGCGGCATGCGGGCGATGGCCCGGATCCGGGCCGAGGTGGACGTGGACCTGCCGATGCGGGCGCTGTTCAGCAGCCCGGTGGTGGCCGACCTGGCCGCCCAGATCGAGCAGCGGATCGGCGCCGAACTCGACGAGCTCTCCGAAACCGAGGTCGCCGCGCTGCTCGCGGCGGAGAAGGACAACCCCTCATGACCGACCTGAAGGATCCGGCCCGGGACGCGGCCCGCCAGGCGTTGATCGCCCAGCGGCTGCGCAAGCGGCAGAGCGCCGCGCCCGCGTCCCGGATCGGCCCGCGCGCGGCGGACGCCGAGGTGCCGCTGTCGTACGCCCAGGAGCGGGTCTGGTTCATGGACCAGATCGCTCCGGGCGAGGCGGCGTACCACATCGCCGTGCCGTTGCGGGTGCGCGGGCCGCTCGACGTCGCGGCGCTGCGCGCCGCGCTGGCCGGGCTGACCCGGCGGCACGAGTCGCTGCGCACCCGGTTCCCGGCCGACGCCGATGGCCGGCCGACGGTGGTGGTGCGGGACGCGGTCGAGGTGCCGCTGACCATCGTGGACGCCCCGGACGAGGCCGCCGCGCAGGCGCTGGTGGAGGCGGCCGCGGCCGAGCCGTTCGACCTGGCCGAGGGGCCGCTGCTGCGGGCGCTGCTGATCCGGCTGGTCGCCGACGACGATAATCCGGCCTCCGCGCCGCAAGACGGCACTCCGGACCGGATGAACGTCGACGACCACGTGCTGTTCCTCGGCAAGCACCACATTGTCGGCGACGGCTGGTCGGTGGACGTGCTGCTGCGCGACCTGATCACCCTCTACCGCGGCGGGGAGCTGCCCGCCCTGCCGGTTCAGTACGGCGACTTCGCCCACTGGGAGGCGCGGGAGCTGGAGGGGCCGGCGGCCCGCCGGCACCTCGACTGGTGGAAGCAGCGGCTGGCCGGCATCACCCCGCTGGAGCTGCCGCTGGACCTGCCCCGTCCGGCCACCCAGACCTACACCGGCGACTTCGTGGAGTTCCGGCTGGACCGGGCCGCCACCGACGGGCTGCTCGCGCTGACCCGCTCCTACGGCGGCACCCTGTTCATGACGCTGCTCGCGGCGTACCAGGTGTTCCTGTCCCGGCACGCCGGTCAGGACGACTTCGCCGTCGGGGCGTCGGTGGCCGGCCGCTCCGCGCCGGAGCTGGAAGACGTGGTCGGCATGTTCATCAACATGGTGCCGCTGCGGGCCGAACTGGCCGGCGACCCGACCTTCGCCGAGCTGCTGGAGCGCACCCGGCGCGGCGTGCTGGACGGGCTGGAGCACGCCGAGGTGCCGTTCGCGAGGGTGGTGCACGAGCTGGGGCTGCCCCGGGACGTGAGCCGCTCGCCGGTGTTCCAGGCGATGTTCGTGCTGCAGAACTACGAGATCGGCCGGTTCAACGCGGTCTCCGACGCCAGCGACGTCACGTTCGACTGGACGCCGATGGAGCTGCGGGCCACCCGGTTCGACTTCGAACTGCACGCGGTGGAGACCGTCGACGGGCTCTACGCCAAGCTGGTCTTCAACACCGACCTGTTCACCCGGGACACGGTCGAGCGGATGGCCGAGCGGCTCGGCGCGCTGCTGCGGGCCGTGGTCGCCGCCCCGGAGACCCCGATCTCCGCGCTCGACCTGCTCGCGCCGGCCGAGCGCGAGCTGCTGGGCCGCTGGAACGACACCGCCGCCGACTTCCCCCGCGAGCAGACCCTGCACGGGCCGATCGAGGAGCGGGCCGCCGCCACCCCGGACGCGGTGGCGGTCACCTTCGACGGCCGCTCGGTGACGTACGCCGAGCTGAACGCCGCCGCGAACCGGATCGCGCACCGGCTGCGCGCCGCCGGGGTGGGCCCGGAGACCCTGGTCGGGGTCTGCGCCGAGCGCTCGGTGGAACTGGTCGCCGGGCTGCTCGGTGTGCTCAAGGCCGGCGGCGCCTACCTGCCGCTGGACCCGGAGTACCCGGCCGACCGGCTGGCGTTCATGGTCACCGACGCGGACGCGCCGGTGGTGCTGGTGCAGCGGCACCTGCGCGACGTGCTGCCGGAGACCGGCGCCACCGTGCTCGCCCTCGACGACCCGGCGGTCTGGGCCGACCAGCCGACCGCCGATCCGGCGCCGACGGCCGGCCCGGAGCACCTGGCGTACGTCATCTACACCTCCGGCTCCACCGGCCGGCCGAAGGGGGTGCCGAACACTCACCGGGGTATCGTCAACCGGCTCGACTGGATGCAGCGGACCTACCGGCTCGGCGGCGACGACGCGGTGCTGCAGAAGACCCCGGCCAGCTTCGACGTGTCGGTGTGGGAGTTCTTCTGGCCGCTGCGCGAGGGCGCCCGGCTGGTGGTGGCGAAGCCCGGCGGGCACAAGGACGCCGGCTACCTGCGCGACCTGCTGGTCGCCGAGCGGGTCACCACCGCCCACTTCGTACCGTCGATGCTGACCGTCTTCCTCGCCGAGGACGGCGTCGAGGCGGCGACGGCGCTGCGCCGGGTGATCTGCTCCGGCGAGGAGCTGCCGCTGGCCTCGGCGGTGGACTTCACCGTCCGGCTGCCCTGGTGCGGGCTGCACAACCTGTACGGCCCCACCGAGGCGGCCATCGACGTCAGCTCGTGGCACTGCGATCCGGCCCTGCTGGACGGGCTGACCAGCGTGCCGATCGGCGCGCCGATCGCCAACCTGCGGCTGCACGTGCTCGACCCGGCCGGCAACGAGTGCCCGGTCGGGGTGGCCGGCGAGCTGCACATCGGCGGGGTCGGGCTGGCCCGCGGCTACCACCGCCGGCCGGCGCTCACCGCCGAGCGGTTCGTGCCGGACCGGTTCTCCGGCGAGCCGGGCGCCCGGCTCTACCGCACCGGCGACCTGGCCCGCTGGCGCACCGCGCCCGGCGCGGCCGACCACGGCGTGATCGAGTTCCTCGGCCGGATCGACCACCAGGTCAAGCTGCGCGGCCTGCGGATCGAGCTGGGCGAGATCGAGAGCGCGCTGCGCGAGCAGCCCGGGGTGACCGAGGCGGCGGTGATCGTCCGGGAGGACAGCCCCGGCGACAAGCGGCTGACCGCGTACCTGGTCGGCGCGGCCGAGCACGCGGCGCTGAAGGCGGCGCTGAAGGAGACGCTGCCCGAGTACATGGTGCCGAACGCCTTCGTCACCCTGGACGCGCTGCCGCTGAGCCCGAACGGCAAGCTGGACCGCAGGGCGCTGCCGGCGCCGGTGGTCACCCGGGAGGCGTCGGTCGCGCTGGTCGAGCCGCGCGACGACACCGAGCGGCTGCTGGCCGGGATCTGGTCGGAGGTGCTCGGCGTCGACACGCTCGGCATCGACGACGACTTCTTCGACCTGGGCGGGCACTCCATGCTCGCCACCCAGGTGGTCGCGAAGATCCGCAAGGCGGAGCACGGCGGCCGGCCGGTCGGCGTGATGGACCTGTTCCAGCAGCGGACCATCCGCGAGCTGGCCGCCTTCATGTCCGGCGACGCCGGGCAGGAGGGGCCACGCCGGCTGCTCTACGAGCTGACCAAGGCGATCCCGGCGGCCCAGCGGGTGCTCACCTACGTCTGCGTCCCCTACGGCGGCGGCAGCGCCATCGTCTACCAGCCGCTCGCCGACGCGCTGCCCGCCGGGCACGCGCTCTGGTCGCTGGCGATTCCCGGCCACGACCTCGGGCTCAGCGAGGACGCGCTGCCGTTCGACGAGCTGACCACCCGGGTGGCCGAGGAGATCCTGGAGCGGATCGAGGGGCCGATCGCCCTCTACGGCCACTGCGGCGTGGGCAGCGCGATCGTCGCCGAGGTCGCTCGCAAGGTCGAGGCGGCCGGGCGGGACCTGGAGGCGCTCTACATCGGCGCGATGTTCCCGTTCGCCCGGCCGAAGGGAGCGTTCGCCGCGCTGCGTAACCGGCTGGAGCGGCTGCGCAGCAACCGGCACTACGCCAGCTGGCTGAAGTCCATGGGCGTGGACACCGACGAGCTGGACCCGGAGCAGGCCGACCGGATCATCAGCAACATGCGGGCCGACTCCCGGGCGTCGGAGGAGTACTTCACCGGCCTGCTCGACCGGCGGGCGGCGAAGCTGCGCACCCCGATCATCTCCGTGGTGGGCTCCGAGGACCCGGTTACCGACTACCACGCCGAGCGGTACGCGGAGTGGCAGTTCCTCAGCGACACCCTCGCGCTGGTGGTGCTCGACCAGGCCGGCCACTTCTTCCTGAAGTACCGCGCGGACGAGCTGGCCGAGATCGTTACCCGCACCCACCGGGCCGTCGCCGCCGATGACGTCGCCGCGCTCACCCCGGCCGCCCGTGGCGAGGACGCCGGCTGGGTGCTCGCCGCTCACCAGCGGGTCGGCGTCGACGACCGGGCGGGCGTCACGGCGGTCAAGCCGAGCATGGCCCGGTTCGTCGCGGTCACCGCGGGGCAGCTGGTCTCCACCACCGGGTCGGCGCTGACCGCGTTCGCCCTGCCGATCTGGCTGTTCACCCAGACCGGGTCGGTGGCCAACCTGGGGCTGCTCTGGGCGCTCGCGCTGATCTGTGGCGTGCTGATGCTGCCGGTCGCCGGGGCGATCACCGACCGGGTCAGCCGCCGGAAGATCATGATGATCGCCAGCAGCAGCGCCGGCGCGGTGCAGGTCGTGCTGGCCGCGCTGCTGTGGACCGACAGCCTGGCGCTCTGGCACATCTACGGCCTGGTCGCGCTGAGTCAGGTCGCCGGGTCGTTCCAACGCATCGCGTTCCAGTCGGCGGTGCCGCAGCTGGTGCCGAAGCGCTACCTCGGCCACGCGATGGGCATCACCCAGCTCTCCAACGGCTTCGCGATGCTGCTGATGCCGGTCTTCGCCGCCGGGCTGCTGGCCGCCATCGAACTCAAGGGCATCCTGCTGATCGACGTGGCGAGTTACCTGGTGGCGGTGCTGACGCTGGCGGTGGTCCGCTTCCCGGACCTGCTCGGCTGGCGGCCGAAGGAGCGGCTGCTGGTCGCCATCGCCAACGGGCTGCGCTACTCCTGGCAGCACCGGGGCTTCCGGTTGATGCTCGGATACTTCGCGGTGGGCAACATCTTCCTGGCGCCCGCGCTGGTGCTCGTCACGCCGCTGGTGCTCTCCTTCGGCACCGCGACGCAGGTGGCCCAGGTGGCGCTCGCCGAGGCGTGCGGCGCGGTCGCCGGCGGCGTGCTCATGTCGATCTGGGGCGGTCCTCGGCACCGGCGGATGGTCGGCGTGCTGATCGGCAACCTGGGCACCGCGGTCGGCTGCGTGCTGATCGGTTTGGACGCCTCGGTGGCGATGGTCTGCGTGGGCGCGTTCTGGCTGGCCATGGCGATGACCACGGCGCAGTCCATCTACGCCACCATCGTCCAGGTCAAGGTGCCGCAGCGGTTCCACGGCCGGGTGTTCAGCCTCAACCAGACCATCTCCTGGTCGACCCTGCCGATCGGCTTCGCGCTGCTGGCCCCGGGGGCCACCGCGCTGTTCGAGCCGATGCTCGCCCCGGGCGGGGCGCTGGCCGGATCGGTGGGCGCGGTGATCGGCACCGGCGAGGGCCGGGGCATCGGTTTCGCGTACGTCTGCTTCGGCGCGGCGCTGGTGCTGATCACCCTCGGCGGGTTCGCGATCCGGCTGCTGCGCCGGTTCGACATCGAGGTGCCCGACTCGCTGCCGGACGACCTGATCGGCGCGCAGGAGCGGGAGCGGCGCCTCGCCGCCCGCGCCGCCGAGCGCGCGGGGGAGAAGGTGCCGGCAGGGGTGTGAGACGGGCCGGGCCTCCGGCATCGGCCGGAGGCCCGGCCCTGTCAGCCTTCGTGGTGGTTGGCGAGGTCCGCCTCGGGCAGTTCCTCCGGCTCGGCGACCCAGGCCGAGAAGACCGGCACCCCGTGCCAGTGCGCGCCGGGCCGGGTGTCGGTGGCGACCGCCACCACGGCGTACGGGTGGCCGAACCGCAGTTCGGCGCTCCGGGCCACCCCCTCCGGCGGCAGGCTGACCAGGTCGAAGTACCCGGTCACCGCCGCGGCCTCGAAGCCGTAGCGGCCATAGCGCGCCATCGCGGCCTGGCGCGCCTCGAACTGCCCGGTCCCGGTCAACGCCCGGTTCACCGCCGCGAAGCCGAGCTGCGGATCACTCAGGTCGTGCTCGCTCCGGGCGGACCAGCAGGGCAGCAGCGCCGTGTGCCGTTCCTCCCGGCCACCGGGGGCGCGGGTACGGATCCGCTCCTCCCGTACCGTCCACAGCGCCGTCTCGCCGAGCGGCAGGTCGAACAGGGACCGCCGGCCGGCCGGCGCGCTCCCGTCGGCGGCGCCGGCGGTCACCTCGTACGCGGCGGCGAGCACGTCGGCCGGCGGCACGTCCGGCTCGGCGGCGACCGAGACGACCACCAGACCGGCCTTCCCGGCACCGGTGTCCGCGGCACGGGCCGGCGCCGCGTGCACGATCACGTCGCCGGCCCGTTCGGTGGCGGCGATGGCGCACCGGTGGCCGTGCCGCGGGCTGCGCAGCACCCTGGTCAACCGGCGGTCCCAACCACCCGTCGATCTGAGGGCGCCGGCCGCTGCCACCTCGAAGGGCTGCTCCCACGAGATCCGGGTGGCCAGCGCGCTGGCCAGGGCCAGCAGCACGTCCGGTCCGACCTTGAGCGGGAACTGCTCGATCAGGCCGAGGGTGTGCTCCCGGGCCCACGCGTCGAGCCCGTCCTGGTCCGGTAGCGGTCCCCGTTCGGTGGACCGGGGCAGCGCGGCGCGCCAGCCGTCCAGGTGCGGGGTCTCGAAGCCTCGCCGGTACCAGACCGCGGTGGCCGAGGGCACCAGCGGGTGCGGCGCCGCGAGCAGCGCGTGGGCGGCCTCGGCGGCGGTGGACGCGTCGGTGCCGAGCACCTCCTCCAGCGCCGTGCGGGTCGCGCCGGTGGCGGCCGGCGCGGCGAGCGCCAGCAGCAGCCAGGCGCCGAGCGGGGAGGCGACGTGGTGCCGGTCGCCGGCGCGGGCGTGCAGGTGTTCGGCGTACCGGGCGAGGGGAGTGCGGATGTCCGTCGTCACCGCTTCACTGTGCCCGCTGGTCCGGCGCGCGTCACCACCAACGGCCGGTCGTTGTCCGGTGCGGGCCGCTCGATCAGCGCCGGACACGACCACCGCTCTCAGTCGAGCCAGCGGCCGTCGCGCATGAGGACGCGGCCCGGCAGCTCGTTCGCCTCCCGCCAGGCCTGGATGCGCTGCGGCCGGATCCGGAAGTACTGGTAGGGCTCGTCGAGCTCGCGCGGGTCGAATCCGGTCTTGGTGGCGAACGCGTCGCCCGCCTCCGGGCCCAGGTCGGCGATGTCCACCGGCTCGGCGGCGCCGTCGACGATGACGACGTCGCGCGTCGGCCCCAGGCTGAGTCGCACTCGGCCGTCCGCCAGCAGGTTGCGGCCGGTGACCGAGGCGCGCGGCGTCGAGACGAGGAACGCGGTTCCGTCCCAGAGGTACGACAGCGGGATGAGGTGGACGCCGCCCGGGGAGCCCGACGTCGCGACCCAGAGGTCGACGTCGCTCTCCAGTCTCGCGCGAGTGTCCCGCAGCCTCTCCTCACGTCCACGCGGTGGCGCGCCCGTCATGCTTCCTCCAGTCACTTGGTGACGAGCCCCTTCCTCCAGGGGAGGGGCTTGATCGGTCATCGGTCGGTTCATCCGGCGGCCGTCAAGTGATCGACGGCCGGGTGGCGCAGGCAGCAGCGTCAGGGCGTCGGCGCGAGCGATGCGGCCTCCCAGGCGAACCCGTCCGGGTCGGTGAAAGCGCCGGCATCGCCGCCGATCACGAGCCGGTGCGATCCGGTGCCGTCGGGAGCGACGCCGACGTCCTTGGCAAGGGCACGGCGCCGGTAGAGCGCCAGCTTGACGGGACTCGACCCGGCCGCGAACTCGACGTACATGCGGCCGAAGCTCCTCGCCACGGCAAGGCCGCGCTCGATGTAGAACCGCTTGCTCGCGGCCACGTCCGTGACTCCCAGCAGGAGGACGATCTCGTCGATTTGCCGGGTGGCCGGGCCGGTGTCCTTCTTCGCCGAGGTCGCGACCTTCCAGATCGTCCCGTCCGGGGCCTGTACGACACCGCCGTAGCCCCAGAGCGACTTCGTGGCAGGCTTCAGTTGCGTGGCACCGGCGTCCAGCGCGGCGCCGATGAGGGCGTTGACGGTTGCCGGCTGGGACACCGTGAGCGCCAGCGTGAACCCACGGAAGCCGGTCGTCGGTGCCTCCGAGGCCCGCAGGCGTATCTGCGTGTCCAGCCCGAAGGCGGCGGTGTAGAAGCGGTTGGCGGCCGTGGGGTCGGCCACGTCGAGGGTGACGGATTCGATGGTTGCCATGGCCATCACGCTATTTGCGGCGCGGCGACCAGCGCTTCTTGATTCCTGACCGGTCTGATCACCTGTTTCGCCACGCACGGGGGCATCCCCGCCGTCGCGCGCCGCCTGCTCCCGGTAGACGCTGGGCGGCATGCCGACCAGTTCGGTGAAGCAGGTGCTGATGGTGCCCAGCGAAGAGCAGCCGACCGTGAACGCGGCGACGACTCGACGAGCCGTCTGGTCGCCTGCCGGAGGTCGTCCAGGTCGGCGGTGTGATCCAGTTGGATGCGGATCTCGCCGACCACCCGAGTCTCGTGCCGCGTCCAGTTCTGGAAGGCGTGTTCGGTGAAGTAGGTAGTGGGCAGGACGAGCATTGGGTCGTCCCAGAGCCGAATCACCACGTTGGTCAGCTTCACCTCCTCGACCCGGCCCCAGTCGCCGTCCATCACCAGCACGTCGTCGACGTGCAGACTGTCCGCGAAGGCGACCTGGATGCCGGCGAAGGCGTTGCCGAGCGCGGTCCGGGCGGACAGGCCGATCACGCCGGCCGAGGTCAGGAAAGTGAGCCCGAACGAGCGTACGGTCCGGAAGGTGACCAGGATCAGACCGACCGCCACCACCATGACGACAGCCGAGGTCAGCCGGCGTACCGGGCGGATTTGAGTACGGGCGCTTACTTCGTGGTACCGCATCAGCTTGACACCGAGCGGCGGCGACGGGGCGCATAGCACCAACGGTCGCGCCTCCGTGGACCGACCGTGCCGCCGGGTCTTGCCCGTGTAGCCTGGTTGATCAGGACTCGCCCAGGCCGGTCACCAGGTTCACGGCCGCGGCGAGGATGACCGTGCCGAACAGGTAGGACAGCAGCGCATGGCCGAGGGCGGTCTTCCGGATCCGCGTACTGGCCGGTTCGCTCTCCGACACGGCAAAAGACATGCCGACGGTGAACGCCAGGTAGGCGAAATCGCTGTAGGCCGGTAGCTCGCTCTGCTTGAAGTCGATCCCGCCATCCTCAAGGTAGAACATGCGCGCGTACTTGAAGGCGAATACGGTGTTCATCAATCCCCAGGACAGGATCGCCGTGAGCACACTCACGATGACCAGGGTGACCGCGAGCGCGTCCTGGTTGCTCGACGAGTGAACGAGGGCCCAGGCCACGGTGCCGAGGCTGGCCACCGCGGCGATCAGCACCGCGCCGTCGGTGGAGCGTGACCGGCTCTCCTCCTCGGCGAGTCGCTCGGTGCCCTCCGGCCCCTGATGCCAACTGATCCGCCAGACCCAGACCAGCACGACGCTGGCGGCCACGTTCCAACCGACCAGCGGGAACAGTTCGGGGAACCCGAGCACCGCGACGGCCACGGCGACGACGGCGCCGGCGGCCAGCGAGATCGACAGGCGCCGGACGGAGAGGATCCGGCCCGGCGTTCGCATTTTGACCTGACCCATGGGCTCAGGATTCCAGGCGGTCGGAGAAGGGGCGGCCAGCCATGCCGCGCTCCGTCCGGATCGGTCGCTCGCGGCACCGGTGACCTGGCCCGGGACGCTGTCTCAGCCGCCGATGTTGTCGGCGTCACGGCGGTGGCAGCGCCGTTCGGCCGGTGCCGGGTCGGAAGGGCCACGCCTCTACGCCTGGGCCTGGCTCGACGAGGTCACCACCGACGCCGACCCCGATGACGGCGGCCGGCACAGCCTACTGATCAGACGCAACACCACCATCGGTGAGCTGGCCTTCTACCGTTGCTGACCCCCACAGCCGACCAGCGTCACCCAGCTCGAGCGAGTCGCCGGGATCCGCTGGGCCGTCGAAGACGCGTTCCAGGCCGCCAAGGGCCAGGTCGGGCCGGACCAGCATCAAGTCCGCCGCTGGAACACCTGGCGTCGCTTCAGCACCCCCCTCCCCCTGGCAGCCCTCGCCATCCTCGCGATCTGCGCCGACGCCACCACCGAACGCGAGGACCCCACCGAGCAGGGGCATGATCCGGCAGCTGGCCGCTCCGTAGAATCGCAGAGGTGCCGCAGATCGTGCAGTTGCTGGCCTCGCCCGTGCATCGCTACCTGGGCCGGCCCGCCGACGGTCCGGTGCCGGCCCCACCCGGCGAACTGGTCGGGGAGATCCGCCTCCGGGCGGGCCTCGGCATCGTCGGTGACCGGTACTTCGGCAAGCCAGCCCACCGCGAGGCGAGCGTGACCGTGATCGCGCAGGAGTCGTTGCCGGCCGCCGACCTGGTGCAGGTCCGGCGCAACGTGCTCACCACCGGGATCGCCGTGGACGAGCTGATCGGCGCCGTGCTCATCCTGGATTCCGGCGCGGGGCCGGTCAGCCTGCGGGTCAACCGCCCGGCGAACCCCTGCGCCTGGATGGACGTCGCCATCGGCCCCGATGCCTGGAAGGCGCTGCGCCGCAGGGGCGGCGACCGCTGCACCCCGCTGAACGACGGCACCCTGCGCGCCGGACCGGTCGACGTGACCGTCAGCCGCTGACAACCGGCCGCCACCACTGACTGGCCGTCTGGCATCGGCCGGTGATCGCCCTCAGGCAGCGCCGACGTCGGTGGTGAAGGTCGCGAAGGCGAGCAGGCCGGAGTAGGCGGCCAGGCCGACGGTGAACCAGGTGAGGCTGGAGTGCCGTTCGGGGGCCAGTTCGTCGACGAAGACGTTGAGCAGGATCCCGCCACCCAAAAACGCGGTGAGCACGTTCATCAGCACGCCGGTGGGCTGGACGGCGACCGCGGTCACCCAGCCGCCGGCGGCGCCAGCGACCAGGACGAGGCGCCACCCGGTGGTGAGGCTGACCGGGAAATGCTCGGCCAGGACGCCGTCGGTGGCCAGCACGTGCAGCCCCATGGCGACGGCGAACAGCACCGCCGGTCCGAGCCCCGCGTCCAGCTTGGTCGCCAGGGTGTACGTGATCAGGCCGCTGTACAGGGCGAAGAAACCGAGCTGGAACCCGAAGACCAGCCGGGTGGGCTCCTGCCGGCGCTGCTGCGAGCGGTGGGTGACACGTTCCAGGGCGTAGAACGTGAAGAAGCCGACCAGCGCGACGAGGAACAGCACGAACCCGCGGGCCGGGGTGGCCCTAACCTCCTCCTCCAAGACGTGGGCCACCGCCTGGTTGCCCTCCGCGAGGCGCGGCAGCAGGTAGAGGAACACGTACGCGGCGGCGATGCCGCCACCAAGGGAGGTCGCCGCGTGGGTGGGCACCGGCAGTCTCCGGCGGATGGCCGGTGCGAGCACGTGCAGGGCTCCCAGCGCCACCGCCGCCGCCAGCGCCGCCCACAGACTGCCCACCCGGGTGAGCGTCACCGGGGCGGTGGGTTGCCGGCGGCCGGCTTAGAGCGCTGGAAGATGCCGAACAGCCAGAGCAGGGAGGGCGCCAGCAGCAGCGCTCCGACCGCGAGGACGGCGAGC
This sequence comes from Micromonospora sp. LZ34, assembly GCF_052981855.1. NCBI lineage: Bacteria > Bacillati > Actinomycetota > Actinomycetes > Micromonosporales > Micromonosporaceae > Micromonospora > Micromonospora sp. LZ34. Next base: position 37,642 of record NZ_JBRIQN010000033.1, on the reverse strand, counting down.
ACCGTGGCGAGCACGGTGGGATCACCGGCCGCCTCGGTGACGGTCAAGTCGGGCGGCAGCAGGTCTGGGTACTGGGCGGCGCCCCAGGCCCAGAGGACGGCCGCGACCGCGAGGGCCGCGGTCACCCGCACCGCACGGTAGCGGCCGGTGGCGATCAACACCAGGGAGACGATCCCTGCGGCGAACGAGAGCAGCACCAGGGCGAGCGCCCGGCCCCGAAGATCGGCGAAGAGGTCCGGCGCGTCGGCGGCGACGACGGCCAGCCCGGCCGCCGCGCCGACGCCCACCACCATGCCGGTGACCAGGGCGCGGCGGCGGAACTGGGCCACTAGGTCGGCGGCACCGGCGCGGCGCGCGTCGTGGATGAGGTAGACCGCGGCGAGGTACGCGCACACGCCGATCGCGAGCAGGCCGGCGTAGATGGAGGTGGGATTGAGCCAGCTGCGCCAAATGCCACCCTCGGCGATGCCGGGTGGGACGCGACCGGAGGCGAGGCTTCCGACGATGGTGCCGAGGAAGAACGGGGTGGCCACCGAGGAGATCGCGAACGTGGCGCCGTAGAGGCGTTGCTCGGTGAGCGTGTGGCTGGCCTTGCGGAAGGCGAAGGCCGCGCCACGACCGATGATACCCAGCGCGGCCAGGGTCAGCGGGATGTAGAGGGTGGAGGCGAACGCGGCGAACGCGGGCGGAAAGGTGGTCCAGAACAGGGTGATCACCAGGATCAGCCAGACGTGGTTGGCCTCCCACACCGGGCCGATCGAGTGCGCGATCAGCTCCCGACGGGCTGCGCCGCGGCGCGCCCCGCCAGCGAGGAGGTCCCAGATTCCGGCGCCGAAGTCCGCGCCGGCGAGCAGGGTGTAGAGCGTCAGACCGGCCAGCAGCACCCCGAGCAGGACGTCGGCGACGGTCATCGGCCGCTGTCCACCGGCTCGGGGACGCCCTCCTGCGGAGCGACCGGCTCATCGCGGTGCCGGGCCATCCGCCACAGCACCGCGACGGTGGCGACGGTGAGCACCGCGTAGACGGCGGCGACCAGGGCCAAGCCGGTGGCCAGGCCCGGCGCCGGATTTACCGCCTCGGCGGTGCGCAGCACGCCGTACACGATCCAGGGTTGCCGGCCGACCTCGGTGACGACCCAGCCGGCCTCGACCGCGACGGCGGCGGCGACCCCGGACAGGGCGGCGGCCCGCAGGAACCACGGCGAGCGCGGCGGACCCCGGCGCCGCCACCACGCAAGCGCCCACCAGGCGGAGAGCGCCACCAGCCCGAAGCCGATGGCCACCATCAGCTGGAACGCCCACTTGACCACCGTCACCGGTGGCTCCTGATCGTCGGGCACCTGGTCCAGGCCCATGACCACGGCGTCCGGATCCCACCTGGCCAGCAGCGACAGGGCGTTGGGCACCTCGACCGCGTACCGCAGTTCCCCGTCGACGTAGACGCCGCCGAGCGAGAGCGGCGCGCCGGCCTGGGTACGGGCCAGCCCCTCCATCGCGGCGAGCTTGGTGGGCTGGTACTCCCCGACGAAGTGCGCGGCCCAGTCGCCGACCACGACCTGCACCGGGGACAGCACCGCGGCGACGGTGAACGGGATGGCGAAGCCGAGCCGGTGGTAGCGGTCGCGACGACCGCGCAGCAGGGCCACCGCGTACACACTGGCGATGCCGAAGCCGGTCACCATGAACGCCGCCACGATCATGTGCACGGTCTGCGGCGGCGTCGCCGGGTTGAACATCGCCTGCCACGGCCGGACGTCGGTGACCTCGCCGGAGACCAGGTCGAACCCGCGGGGCTGGTTCATCCAGGCGTTCGCCGACACCACGAAGAACGCCGACGCCACACCCGCGACACAGACCGGCAGTCCGGACAGCAGGTGCGCCCGGGGTGGCACCCGGTCCCAGGCGTACAGGTAGATCCCGACGAAGATCGCCTCGACGAAGAACGCGATGCCCTCCAATGCGAACGGCAGGCCGATCACGTCGCCGAAGCGGCCCATCAGGCCGGGCCAGAGCAGCCCCATCTCGAACGACAGGATGGTCCCCGACACCGCCCCGACCGCGAACAGCACGCCCATCGCCTTGGCCCAGCGGTGCGCCAGCCGGGTGAAGGCCGGGTCCCCGGTGCGCAGCCCACGCCACTCGGCGAAGACGGTGACCGCCGGCATGCCGACGCCGAACGAGGCGATCACGATGTGCCAGCCCAGGGACAGGGCCATCTGCACCCGCGCCGCCATGAGGTCTCCCGGGGCGGCGTCCTGGGCGAGCAGGTCAACCAGCATCGGGTTCCCCACCTCCGTCGCGTGTCAGCCCCACGGTGGTCTAACGGCCCGGCTGCTGGTCGGCAACGCGAATGCCGCATCCCGGGCGCGGAATCAGGGCTTGTACTCGCTGCGGGTGCGGGGCAGCCACTGCGGGTGGTTCTCCCGCAGGTAGCGGACCATCGCCTCGCGCAGGTCGCAGCGGAGGTCCCAGGCGCTCGGCCCGTCGGCGGCGGAAGCCTGGAGCTGGATGACGACGGTCTGCGGGTTGGCATCGACCATCTGGAGCACCCACTGGTGCCGGTCCCACAGCGGCGACGCCTCGATCAGCCGCCGCGCCTCGACGCGCAGGTCGTCCAGATTGGCGGTGTGGTCGACGTGGATCTGGACCTTGCCGACCACCCGGGTCTCGTGTCGCGTCCAGTTCTGGAACGGGCGCTCGGTGAAGTAGGTCGTGGGCAGGATGAGCCGGCGGTCGTCCCAGAGCCGGATCACCACGTTGGTCAGCTTCACCTCCTCGACGCGACCCCACTCGCCGTCGATGACGAGCACGTCACCGACGTAGAGGCCGTCCGCGAAGGCGACCTGGATGCCGGCGAAGGCGTTGCCCAGCGCGGTCCGGGCGGACAGGCCGATCACGGCGCCGATCACACCGGCCGAGGTGAGCACCGAGATGCCGAACAGGCGTATCGGCTCGAAGGTGGTCATGATCAGACCGATCGCGACGATCGTGACCGCCGTCGAGGTCAACCGTCGCACCGGCCGGATCTGGGTGCGGGTGCGGCGGATCCGACGGTCGGCCACCACCCCGGCCGGCAGCCGGCTGAACGCCACGGTCTCGGCGACGTGCAGCGCCTTGACCACCAGCAAGGCGACGCTGACGATCAGCAACAGCAGGATGGCATGCCGGCCCTCGCGCAGCAACCGGCCCGGCTCTCCCGGCAGCGCGGCGTAGAGGCCCGCGAGTAGCAGAACGGCGGTCGTCGGGCGGCGGCAGGCCTGGCGCAGCGGCGCCAGCAGCCATCCGTAGCGACCACGGGCGAGCCGGTTGACGAGTACGCCGCTGAGCACGTCCACCAGCACGGCCGCCACCACCGCGGCCAGCACGATCACCGCTCGGCCCATCAGTTGCCGTTCACCGCGGTACCGATGGTCATTACTTCCGCTCCCGTCCGGGTCGTCCCCCACGGCAGCGTGTCACGAGACGGCCGATCGCCGGGCGTACATCGCGACCGGCCGAAGTCCCCCGGCGGCCGCGGCACGCGGCGCCGCCGCCCCGGGCTCGGGCGGCGAGGACGTCACCGTGATCAGCTGCGCCCGCTAGAGCGGTGTCCACTAACGTCCGCCGGGTTGGTCGGGTTGGGAAAGTGTCGTAGGGGTGGTGTTGGCTGTGGTTTGTGCCTCGCCGTCGGGATCCTGCCGTGCCACGGGTCGTGCATCGCACGGCGCGGGTGGGGTTGCGGGTGACGGTGGGGCAGCGGCGGCGGTGTTTCGGCCTGTTGCGCTCGGCGGGTGATGTGTGGGCGTGTGTGTTGGAGGTCAACGCGTGGCGGCGGCGCCGCCGGGACGTGCCGCTGGTCGGTTACCAGGAGTTGTGTCGGGCGTTGGCGGTGTCGGGGCCGAGGACGTTCGCCGAACTGGATACCACGGGGGCTCGGTCGGTGCTGCGTCGGTTTTCTGACGCGTGGTTCGCGGCGGCGAAACGCCGTAAGGCGGGTGAGGTGTCGGCGCGGTTTCCGCGGCGGCGGCGGGGTTTGCTGGCGGTGCGCTGGTATCACGGCACCTTCGCGCTTGAGTGGCGCCGGGTGCGCATCCCTACTGCGAAGGGCAACGCGCCGTTGGGGGTGCGGCTGGCGCGGGATGTGCCGTATCCGGTGGAGCAGGTCCGGTCGATCACCTTGTTGTGCGAGGGTGGGCGGCTGTTTCTCGACGTAACCGCCGAAGTCCCAGTGGTCACCTACCCGCCGGGTGAGGAGCCGGATGCGGGGCGGATAGCCGGGGTCGATCTGGGGATCATTCACCCGTACGCGGTGGCCGGTCCCGAGGGTGAGGGGCTGTTGGTGTCGGGGCGGGCGATCCGCGCCGAGCACCGCATGCACCTGGCCGACACCAAAGCCCGCCGCCGCGCCGTATCCGGCCGGGCACCGAAGCCGGGTCAGCGGGGGTCACGTCGGTGGCGCAAGTACCGCCGTCGGGCGCGGTTGGTGGAGGGCCGGCATCGGCGGCGGGTCCGCCAAGCCCAGCACGAGGCCGCCCGAACCGTCATCACCTGGGCCCAGCAGCAGCGGGTCGGTGTGCTGCACGTCGGGGACCCCCGCGGGGTGCTCGACCTGCCGGCGGGGCGGCGGCACAACCTGCGACTACGGCAGTGGCAGATCGGCCGACACCTGCAGATCCTCACCGACAAGGCCACCCAAGCGGGTATCACCGTCCGGCTCGTCGATGAGCGGGGCACGTCATCGACCTGTCCCGCCTGCCGACGGCGGGTGCCGAAACCTCGTGGGCGGACCTTGACCTGCCCGCACTGCGCATTTTCCGGGCACCGCGACCTGGTCGCGGCCGCCAGCATCGCCACCCGCACCCCGGGCGGCGGACCCACCACCCCCACCGCAGCCGTCGTGCTGCCGGAGGTGGTCACGCACCGTCGAGCCGGCCGGCACCTCCCCGGCGCCGGCCAGTCCCGACGTGACCCCCGCCGCCCACACCAGGCGGCGCGAGGATCAGTTGGCCCGCGGAGGCCCGCCCCACCACGTCGTGGGGAGTCGCTCGCCCTGCACGGTGAGGATCCACAACACCACCGGACACCCGGTGAACGTTCGTGGACACCGCACTAGCGGTGACCGGGAGAGCGGGCCGGCGCGGCCGCCCCCTCCGCCGGCACCGGGACGCCAGCCGGGCCGGACGGCGAGCGGGACGTCCCGCAGGTCGGGCACCTCCTGCCGGCGCGGCTCCCGGGTCAGCGTCGCGGTGAACTCCTCCGGCCGCACCTCCAGGGCCCCGTGGGCGGTTAGCGCCGAGCACGCGATGTATCCGCGCGATGCAGGTGCCCTCGACGGCGTCCCACCGCGGCCAAAGACCTCGACAGCGGCTTGACCGATGCCCTCGTCATCGCGGACGGCCGCCTTGAAGAAGGCGAAGAGCGTCGCATCGCCGTAGCGGTTGGCCAGGCAGTCGACCCTGAGGTGGGCCAGCCCGTAGTAGGCGGCGATCTCGGTCGGGCTGGCGCCGCGGTTCAGGGGCTCTGGGCGAGGCGGCCGATCCGCCGGGTGGATGCGAGCATGACGCGTACGGCATCTACCCGGGGGTTCGCCGACGCTGGCTTCCCACCGGTGGCGATGTACTCGGCGATTCCCTCTTTCAGCCACTCCACCAGGTCGTAGGTGCTCCGCATCCGCTGCTCAGCCCCGGTGAGGGTGACGACATGGGCGAACTCGTGCCGGAAGAGCTCGTTCAGATCGTTGGGGCGGTGGCCCGGAGCACAACCTCCCGCTGGACGACGCCGGCTTCGTAGGCGTAGCCGGAGAATTGCTTGTCAGGCCCGCCGCCGTTCCACGTTCCCCATTCACGGTCACCGGCGAGGTAGACGACGTACCGGCCAGGCGGGGTCGCGCCGACCAGCGCGCGGCGTAGCGGTCGATTGTCGCGGCGGCTCGGTCGGCGGCGGTGACGTACTGCCCGATTCGGTGCTGCTGCCCAAGCGGGGCGGCCACGGTGACGCGGGCGCCGTGGGCGATGCTCAGCCGGCCGCCTTCCCAGGGTCTCGGCTGGGCGGCCCGGTTGTCGCCTGGCTGGTGCAGGGCCGTGATCAAGTACTTGGCGTGCGGGCCGCGGATTCCGAAGTCGAGCTTCATGCGGATCTGCGGCGCCTTCGATCCCATGGGATCGTCGGGCGGGCTCGACGGGACAGCGAAGCAGTAGGCGACGTCGACGGCCACGTTCGGGGCGGAGCTGCCCGAGAAGATCGGCGGGAACCAGAAGTGCAGATCCCAGCCGGTGACGTACAAGCCGCGCAGGTTGTGGAACAGGGCCCGAACAGACCTCGGTCACGCTGAGGTCGCCACGACGCAGCAGCGCCATGGCGCGCTCGATGCGCCGGGTCATCAGATAGGCGTACGGCGACTCGCCGTAGGCGAGCCGGAACTGGCGGCTGAGGTGCCCGGCCGACATGTTCACGTCGCGGGCGAGCGCCTCGACGTCCAACGGCTGCGCGTACTCCCGGTCGATCCGGTCGCGGACGCGGCGCAGCAGCGCGAGGTCGCGCAGGTGCTGCGCCGCGGCGAGTGCGCGCCCCCACGAGGGGTGACACATGAGAGAACTCCTTTCGTCGATGTACGTGAGCACACCTCGGCTATTTGGGAGGGGCGGCGAGGCGCTCGATGACGATGTCCGACTCGCCGGAGTCGACGAGCCGGTCGAGCAGGCCGAGCAACTGCTCGACGCCGGCCAGATGGAGGCTGGTAGTCGGCCTGGCGACGTGGACGCCGCATTCGTCGGCGGCCGGGGCGCACCTCGCCCTCGGCGAAGAACGCCTCGGCGGCCGACAACGCGAGCCCGTCTGCCTGGTGCGGCCACCGAGGGTGGTTGAGGATGAGGACAGCGGACTGGAAGCACTGGCCGCCGCATTCTTCTCAGGTGGTCGCGACGCCGGCCATCATGGCTGAACCGATGACCGGACGGCTCAGCGAAGCTCCTGGATGCGGACCAGGTTGCCGGCGGGATCGCGGAAGGCGCAGTCGCGGATGCCGTACGGCTGCTCGGTCGGCTCCTGGACGACCTCGGCGTCGCTGGCCTGCACCTTCTCGAAGGTGCCGTCGAGGTCCCGGGTGGCCAGCAGGATCCAGCCGTAGGTGCCCTTGGCCATCATCTCCGAGATGGTGCGGCGCTCGTCCTCGGTGATCCCAGGATCGACGGCCGGCGGCGCCAGGAGGATGGACGTGTCGGGCTGGTTGACGGGGCCGACCGTGATCCAACGCATCTTGCCCTGTCCGACGTCGTTGCGGACCTCGAAGCCGAGGACGTCGCGGTAGAAGGCCAGGGAGGCGTCCGGGTCGACATGCGGAAGGAAGCTCGTGTGAATGGTGATGTCCATGATCATCATGCTAGGCGCGGATCCCGACCCGCACTTCTCGATTCCTGATCGATCTGACCACTTGTTTCGCCACACACGGTGGCCCTTCCTCAGCCATCCGTGTGGGGGCGGGGCGCCCTCACGACCACAGCTCGAACGGCTCGTCGATCTCCTGGCCGGCCAGGAACGCGGTCAGCAGCCCCGGCAGCTGGCCGGGGTAGAACCGCTCGCGGCTGGCCACCACCTCGGCGACGGGCCACCACCGGAACCCGAAGTAGTCCTCCAGCTCGTAGTCGAGCCGGTGTGCCTCGTCCACGTCCGGTCCGGGTCCGGTCAGCCGCACCGGGACGACCACCTCGTCCTGGAGGTGGCGCCGCTGCCGGTGGACGAAGCTGGCCCGCCGCCGCCAGGTCGGCGGGCCGATCTGCGCGGCGGTCGCCACGATGCCGGTCTCCTCGCGCAGCTCCCGCACCGCCGTGTCCAGGTACGTCTCGCCGGGGTCCATGCCCCCGCCGGGCAGTTCCCACCAGGTGCCCAACCGGGGGTGGTCCGGGTCGCGGGTGTGGAACAGCAGCACCCGGTCGTCGCCGTCGAGCACCACCAGCCGCACCGCGCTGCGCTCGAAGACCGGCAGATCCCGGGGCAGTTCGACCATCGCGTCTCTCCCTGCTGTGCGTGGCGGCGGTCCGGCTTCGCGGTACAGCCGAAGTCTGCCCTGCTTCGGGAACAGGGGCCGAGAGGGGGGCGGTAGATTCTGATCATGGTGGACTGGGTGCGCCTCGACTGGACGCGGAGCGCCCCCGAACACCTCCGCGATCGCGATGAACCTACGGCTGGGGCTCATCGACCAGGTGAGCGAGGGCCGGACCGACTGCCGTCCGTATCAGCCACACCGGCCGCCTCCGTGACCACGACGACATCGGCGCCGGCCACGGGCGCCCAGAAGGTTTCGACCTGGCTCAGCGACTCCGACCAGATGATCTATCTGGAGACGGGAAGCCCTCGGACCATGAGGATCTCTCCACCCGGCACGGCCAGGATCCAGCCGAGGACGTCGTGCAGCGCTCATGTGCTGCCACGCCGGTGACAGCCGGGGCGGCCAACCGCCGCCGGCACTCGGCGCCCAGGGTCAGGGTGTGTGGTGCGGCGCGGCAGGCTCGGGGCTGAACGGCCACTCTTCGAAGGCCAGACACCGGCCGTCCGGGGCGAACGTGAGGATCCACAGATCGCGGAACAACTGGGGGCGAGGACCGCCGTATCGCACCTCCAGCCGTACGACCGCCTGCGGGTCGTTGACGGCGACGATGTGGAAGTCCATCTCGAATTCCTCGTCCGGCCCGGCGCGTTCGGCGTCCCACAGCACCCGGATGGCGTCGAGGCCCCGATGCGGCTCTTGGAACGGCGACATCTGATAGGTGGCGTCGGTGGTGAAGAGCCGGTCGAGCTGGTCCGTTCCCGCCGTCCGCCAGGCAGATTCATAAGCCCGGATCCAGGCTTCTACGCCAGACCTGTCGGTCATAGCGGGCTCCCCTTCTGTGCGGCGCCGCCGGGGTGGATCGCTGCAGGACCAGTGTCGCAGCGTCTGGACACGAGACGGAGGAAAAGGCCATGGAAATGTCTGGCTCGCCGAGGACGTCGAGAAGTGGATCGCGGAGAAGCGGTCTGATCTGGACTAGCGCCCGTCCTGCTGACCGCGGTGCGGCCGCTAGGCGTGGGGGCCGACGCTGATCGGGCCGATGGTCAGTGACGGCCTGCCTTCCAGGATCTGGCCGACCCGCTCGACCTGCGCGTCCAGCGCCCGCCGCTGACCGGCGCGCAACGGGGTCAACGGCTCCACCGTGATGTGGATCGTGCGGCCGGAGCGGCGCTGGTGCCACACCCCGGCGACCATCCCGTCCACCAGCAGCACCGGGTAGTTGCCGGCCTGGCCGCCGGCCAGGGCCCGCTGCCCGGCGTCTCCCGGGAACACCAACTCGCGAGGGTGGCAGCCGACCTGGTAGACGTCGAAGTGCGGCAGCAGCCGGACGCCGGTGGGGCGATCTGCCGGGAGGTCGGTGTCGCCGGCGGCCACCCACGCCGGGGCGCCCTCGACGGTGACCTGTTCCAGCTCCAGCGACGCGAACAGCTCGGCCGCCCACCGCCGCGGCGCCGACAGCCACTGGGCGAAGTGGGCCGGGGTGGCCGGGCCGTACGCGTACAGGTAGTGGCGCACCAGTTCGGCGAGCGCGGCCGGGCCGGCCATCGGTGTGAACCCGGGCAGCCAGCGCACCGGGCTGGTGTAGGTGGTGGCGCGGCCCCGGTTCGGCCCGAAGCACATCGCCCCGCACCGGCTCGCCGCTCCCATCGCCACCATCCACCGCGGCCACTTGTCCTGGAAGGCGTCCAACACCCGGTCGCCGGCCCACGGGCCGGTGCGGGCCACGACCTGCTCGGTCAGCTCCGCCGGGGTCAGCTCGGCGTCGCGCAGCGCGTCCGCGATGGCCGCCACCACCTGCCCGGTCTGCTCGGCGGTGAGCAGGCCGTGGCCCTGCTCGTAGCGCGGGGACGGCACCGCGGACAGCGCGCCGGTCCACATCGGTAGGTCCGCGGCGGCGAGCAGGTGCACGGTGCCGCGCGGTCCGCGCGTCTTGACCAGCGTGCGGTCCGTCCACAGCGCCTGGCGGACCGTGGTACGGGTGGCGCCGGCGACCCGCAGCCCGATCGACAGCTCGGCGGCCGAGGCGACCTGCGCGTGCGCGCCGCAGATCGCGGAGACGACGCCGGCCAGCGGATCCGCCTCTGCACCGGCCGGGCCGACGTCCACCGGAGGCGAGCCGGCGGGCGCCGGCGCCGCCAGCGCGTGCCGCTCCAGCCGCCGGGCGCACACCTGTGCCCAGGTCAGGCGGGTCATCGCAGCTTCCCGAAGAAGGCCCGGATGTCGGCCGCGTGGGCCTGCGGTACCTCCATCGCCACGAAGTGACCGCCCGGGTTCCCTTCCGGCCAGTGGATGATCTTGTTGTGCCGCTCGGCGAGGCGGCGGAACAGCGGCGGCCCGCCGCCGTAGACGCCGCTGGGCACCAGGGCCTGCCCCTTCGGCCAGACGAAGTGGGTGCTGTCGTACATGAACCAGGACGAGGTGCCGGCCGTGCCGGTCAGCCAGTACAGCGTCGCGTTGGTCAGGATCTGGTCGCGGGCGATGGCCTGCTCGGGTGTGGCCGCGGTGATGGTGAACTCCTTGAACTTCTGGACCAGCCAGGACAGCAACCCGACCGGGGAGTCGTTCCAGCCGTACGCGAAGGTCTGCGGCGCGGCCCGCAGCAGGCCGTGGTGGTCCACGCCGCCGCTCATCCACTGTCGCACCTCGGCGTAGAGCGCGCGCTCCTCGTCGCTCATGTCCGGCACGTCGGCGTCGGTGGGGAACCCGAACCCGCCGTCGATGTGCACCCCGACGACGTGCTCGGGGTCCACCACCGCCACCTCCGGCGCCACGTAGGCACCGAGGTCGCCGCCCTGGGTGCCGTACCGGTCGTAGCCGAGGCGGCGCATCAGCTCGGCCCACATCCGGGCCACTCGACCGACCGTGAACCCGGTCTCGGGCGGTGCCTGGGAGAACCCGAAGCCCGGCACCGACGGCACCACCACGTGGAAGGCGTGCGCCGGGTCGGCCCCGTAGGCCCGCGGGTCGGTCAGCGGCCCGATCAGCTCGGTGAACTCCACGATCGAGTTCGGCCAGCCGTGCGTGAGGATCAGCGGCAGCGCATCCGGCTCCGGCGAGCGGACGTGCAGGAAGTGCACGTCCAGCCTGTCGATCTCCGTGACGAACTGGGGAAACTCGTTCAGCCGGGCCTCCTGCGCCCGCCAGTCGTACCCGGTGGCCCAGTGGTCGGCCAGGTCCCGCAGGTAGTCCAGCGGCACCCCGCGGCTCCAGCCGTCACCGGGCAGCTGCCGTGGCCACCGGGTGCGGGTGAGCCGGTCGCGCAGGTCGTCGAGGTCCGCTTGGGGGATGTCGATCCGGAAGGGCGTCATGCGGACCACGCTAGGACCTATATAGGTCAGGTTCTGGCACACATCGCGGGTAGTTTGACGCCATGTCCGACACCCCGGCCCGGCTGCTGACCCTGCTGTCGCTCCTGCAGACCCCGCGCGAGTGGCCGGGCAGCGAACTGGCCGCCCGGCTCGGGGTCAGCCTGCGGACCATCCGCCGCGACGTGGAGCGCCTGCGCGAGCTGGGCTACCCCGTGCAGGCCACGATGGGCGCGGTCGGCGGATACCGGCTGGTCGCGGGCAGGGCCATGCCGCCGCTGCTGCTCGACGACGAGGAGGCGGTGGCGATCGCGGTGGGGCTGCGCACCGCGGCCGGGCACGCGGTGGCCGGCATCGAGGAGGCGTCCGTACGGGCGCTGGCGAAGCTGGAGCAGGTGCTGCCGGCGCGGCTGCGGCACCGGGTCGGCGCGCTCGGCGCCGCCACCGAGCCTCTGCTGACCTGGCACCGGCCGACGGTGGATCCCGAACAGCTGACCGGGCTCGCCGCCGCCATCGCCAACCGGGAGCGGCTGCGGTTCACCTACCGCCGGCACGACGGGGAAATCGGTGAGCGGCGGGTGGAGCCGCATCGGCTGGTGTCGGCGGGCCGCCGGTGGTACCTGGTCGGCTACGACAACGACCGGGACGACTGGCGGATCTTCCGGGTGGATCGGATCGCCGAGCCGGTGGCCATCGGGGTGCGCACCGCGCCGCGGCAACTGCCCGCCGCCGACGCCGCCGCGTACGTGACCGCCCGGGCGATGGAGCTGGCCCCGGTCTACCGGGCGGTGGCGACCCTTTACGCGCCCGTCGAGGCGGTGGCCGGCCGGGTCGGCGACTCGCCCGGCGACCTGGTGCCGATCGACGCGGGCAGGTGCCGGCTGACCAGCCACACCGACACCCTGGACTGGCTGGCCTGGCGGCTGCTGACGCTCGGCTGCGACGTCGAGGTGCACGAACCGCCGGAGCTCATCGCGTACCTGCGTGAGATCAGCCTCCGGGCCGCCCGTGCGGCGGGACCGCCCATTGGTTGAGTGCCGGCCCACAGCCGACGGGGGCGGGTGCGCGCCGACGCTTCCGGGTGCCAGACTGCGGAGCCGGGGCGACCCGGCGGGACACGCGCGGATCGATCCCGACCGTCGGCGACCATGAGCCGGGAAGGAACACATCGTGGGTGACCAGACCAAGCCCAAGCCGGAGCCGCTGGCCGTGACCGCGGCGATTGACCCTGCCGTGCCACCGAGCGGCCCGGGCTGCATGGAGTGCGATTCTTCCGGCGGCTGGTGGTTCCACCTGCGCCGCTGCGCGGCCTGCGGCCACGTCGGCTGCTGCGACTCCTCGCCTAGCCAGCACGCGACCGCCCACGCAGCCGTGACGGGTCACGCGGTCATCCAGAGCTTCGAACCCGGCGAGTCGTGGTTCTGGGACTACTCCAATGGCCAGTTCTACGCCGACGGGCCGGCACTGGCCGAGCCGCACTCGCATCCTTCCGACCAGCCCGCCCCCGGTCCCCGGGGCCGGGTACCGGAGGACTGGAAGACCCGGCTGCACTGACGGCCTTGATGCCATGGCCACGTGTCAGCGGGTCGGGATCCGTGACGAGGACGAAGCACTCGGCGGGGGCGACGCGACGTAGAAACGGACCGACGCCGACACGTCGGCGGACCGGAAGCGTGTGGATGATCTTGCGGAACGGTTGTCGTCCACGGGATTCCTCCGGAGTCCGTCAGGCGGTGGGCAGGGCGCCGAGGCGGTGCAGCAGCCGACGACCGAGCGGCACCCGTTTGACGGCGTCGCCGTCGGCCCGGATGTCCACGTTCAACGCGAAGCAGTACAGCCGGTCGCCCCGCTCGACCCAGCCCACCCACCAACCGGTGCCGGGGTCGGTGGCGTCCGTCTGGCCGGTCTTGCCGTACAGGGCGTGCTCGGCCGTGCGCTCCACCCGGAGGATGTCACGGACGGTCCTCTGGTGCCCCCGGTCGGCCGGCAGTTCGCCCCGGGCCAGCCACCGGGCCTGCTCGTCGGCCGAGATCGCCAGCGGCCCGCTCAGCCAGAACCGGTCCACCTCGGAACCGACCTCGCCGTTGCCGTAGCCGAGCCGGCGCAGCCACTCGCGTTCCCGCTCCGGCCCGATCCGCCGGGCCAGTTCCTGGAACACCGGCACGTTCGAGACCCGGACAGCGTCGCGCAGCCCCATGTCCCGCTCCCAGGCGGCGACGGGCTGCGGCCGGCCGCCGTACGGGACCTTCTCGTGCTCGTCGCGCACCACGCCGGTCTCCAGCGCGATCAGGCTGTGCGGGATCTTGAAGGTCGAGGCCGGGATGAACCGGCGTCCGGCCCGTTCCCGATCCACCATGACGACGCGTGCGGCCGTCACGTCGTACAGCACGAAGGTGCCGCGCAGCCCGGCCTGCCGGAACAGGCTCGCCAGGTCGTCGCGGGCCTCGACCACCGGCGCGGCGGCCGACGGACTCGGCGCCGCGGTGGTGACGGCGGTCGACGGTCCGGCGGCCGGCGCCCCGCCCTCGGTGCAGCCACCGGCCAGCAGGATCAGCGTGAGGACAGCCGCGCCCCACCCGGTCCGCCGTGGGTGGCGAGACGGGCCCGCAGCCACCCGCCGGCCTTGCGGTGCGCCGCGGCGGACCGCCCGATCAGGCACCGACACCGCCGGCAACGCCGCCCACCACGTCGGCCCAGCCCAGCAGCACCGCCGTGCCCCCGCGCAGCGAGTTGGGGATCTCCGCGATCGCGTCCACCCGGTCGACCAACTCGCGTAGCCGCTCGGCCGGGGCGTCCCCCTCGACCCGTACGTCGTAGGTGATCTCCGTCGAGACCGCGGGCTCGCCGGTGAAGTCGCCGCGGACGGTCACCTCCACCCGCCAGAGCGCGATGCCGGCCGCGCGAGCCTCCCGGAACAGGTCGTTGGAGACGCAGCCGGCGACCGCCAGGTAGAGCAGTTGGCCCCCGTTGAACCCCAGGCCGTCGCCACCGCCGTCGGCCGGTCGGTCCACCACCAGGGTGTACGCCCCGGCCGAGCCGATCGCCGCAGGCTTCCCGGGCAGGCTCCGCGTCCGCACCTCGAAGGTCATCCGCCACCGCCTCCGCCCGTCCCGGCATCGATGACCTCAGTCAAGCACGGGCCGGCCGGACGCAGGTGTCACGGGCGGGTCGACATCGCTACCGGCTGGCTCACGGGGTGCGAGCTTCCGTCATGGCGTCGTCGCGCCGACGACGGCCGCCACGTCGGGCGGCAGCGGGTACGGGCGCTCGGGCGGCAGCAGCGCCTCGGCGGCCGGATCGTCGCCGGAGTCGAGCAGTTCACGGATGGCGCGGGCGGTCGGGGTCACGTCGGTCAGGCCGATCAGCCACTCGTCGACGTAGCGCCGCACCGCCTCGCCGGAGAGTCCGACCTGCAGCGACCGGTGCGGCAGCGGGGCCAGCCGCAGCGAGCGCTCCGGGTCCCACTGCACCCGGACCGGACTGGACCGTAGCTGACGCGACCAGGCCGCCCGGTCGGCGTGCCGGTGCGGGTCGTAGCTGCTCAGGCAGGCGTGCGCCAGCGCCCACTCGAACCCGGCGCGGGTGATCTCGACGGCCAGCACGCGTTCCTGTCCGGGCTTGGTCGCCCAGCCGCAGCGGTACATCATCCAGCGGAACGACGGCTTGATCCAGGTCATCCGCTCCCGCTTGAACGGCGGCACGAAGCCTCCGGCGGCCAGCGCGGCGTCTGCGATCTCCGGCGGGTACGCCTGGTAGACGGTGATGGTGTCCGCCGAATAGCGGGCACGGATCTGGTGGGCGGGTACGGACATGTCGATGATCATCGACGATGGGCCGGCCGGGCTCCACCGCATTGCGTGCGGCCTCCGCCGGGCCGGCGGAGGCCAACGGATAGGCTGCCCGCCGTGGCAGGTCTGTTGAGGAACGTGGCGGCGCGCATCAGCCGGGTGGGCGGAGCGGTCGTCCCGCGTCCCCGGCGCTCCGGGCCCGCGCCGGCGCAGGTCGCCCGGCGGCGCCAGGTCGCCGCGCTGCAGCGCCGTGAGCTGACGTACGCCCCGGAGCTGGACGGGCACGCCGACCCGGGGGAGATCGTCTGGACCTGGGTGCCGTACGAGGACGACCCGCGGCAGGGCAAGGACCGCCCGGTGCTGGTGGTGGGCCGGCACAGCCGGACGCTGTACGGACTGATGCTCTCCAGCCAGAGCGAGCGGGACGGGCAGCGGCACTGGCTCGCCCTCGGCCCCGGCTCCTGGGACCGCGACAACCGGCCCAGCTGGGTGCGGTTGGACCGGGTGCTGACCATGCGGGAGGACAGCATCCGGCGCGAGGGTGCGGTGCTGGACCGGGCCCGCTTCGACCGGGTGGGGCGGGCGTTGCGCGCCGGCTACGGCTGGCGCTGACCGGGAGCCGTCGTCAGGCCGGCCCCCGCGGCGTTCTTCGCGTCCGGCGGCGGGTACGGCTGCTCAGCCAGTAGCCGGGCCAGGTGCGCGGCGTTGAGCGCCAGGGCCTGGGTGGTGCGGCCGGTGGTGTCCGGCTTCGGTCCGGCGTCTCGGTAGTCGAGCTTGTGCAGCGCCTCGCCGACCCAGTAGGTGGCGCCGGACGCCGGGCAGGTGAACCCGACCTCGTTGAGGGCCTGCTGCACCTGACCGATGGTGTGGTGTGCGCCGTCCTCGTTGCCGACGACGGCCACGCCGGCCACCTTGCCGTACGTGCACAGCCGTCCTTCGGCGTCGGTCTCGGACAGTTCCGCGTCGAGCCGTTTGAGGACCATCTTGCAGACGCTCGACGGTTGACCGAGCCAGATCGGGGTGGCGATGACGAGGATCTGCGCCGCCATCATCTTGGCCCGCAGGGCCGGCCACTCGTCGCCGTCGCCCTCGTCGGTGGAGACCCCGAACCGTACGTCGTGATCGACGACCCGGATCAGCTCGCCCTCGACGTCCTGGCCCGGCGAGGGCGGCGACCACCTCGCGGCCGAGCAGGTCGGAGCTCGACGGGGCGGGTGAGCGTTTGAGCGTGCAGTTGAGCACGAGAGCCCGGATCGCCACGTCAGGTTTCCTTCCGCCGGGGGACAGGTGACGACGACATACCCGACGGTCGGCGCTGGAACACCTCGAATCGCCGGGCCCGGGTTTCCCGAACGGGCTTGACAGGCATCCCGTGGCGAGTATATTCAACTTATCGGTTTATAAACCAGATGGTTGAGAGAGATGATGTCAGCAGATCCGGTCAGCACCGTCTTCGCCGCCCTCGCGGATCCGACCCGACGAGCCATCCTGGCCCGGCTGGCGGCCGGCGAGGCGACGGTCAACCAGTTGGCGGAGCCGTTCCCGGTGAGCGTCCAGGCCATCTCCAAGCACCTCAACGTGCTGGAGCGCGCCGGGTTGATCGTTCGCACCCGGGAGGCGCAGTGGCGCCGGTGCCGCCTCGATCCGGCGCCGCTGCGCACGCTCGCCGAATGGGTCGACCAGTACCGCCGGCTCTGGGACGACCGTTACGACACGTTGGACAGCTACCTACGAGAACTGAAGGAGAACAGCGATGAGTCAGCTCAGTGACCTGGTCGTGGACCTCCCGTCCGACCACGAGATCACCCTCACCCGCGCCTTCGACGCCCCGCGCGAACTGGTCTTCGCCGCGCACACCCAGGCCGAGCACCTGAAGCGCTGGTGGGGCCGGGGCAACCCGCTCGACGTCGAGATCGACTTCCGGGTGGGCGGGCGCTACCGCTACGTCGAGCACGCCCAGGACGGCGACGCCTACGCCTTCCACGGCGAGTTCCGCGAGATCCAGGCGCCCGAGCGCATCGTGCAGACCTTCGAGTTCGAGGGGATGCCGGGGCACGTGGCGGTCGAGACGCTGGTCTTCACCGAGCAGGACGGCCGGACCGTGGTGACCGGGACGACCCGCTTCGACACCAAGGAGGAGCGCGACGGCATGATCGGCTCCGGCATGGAGCAGGGCGCCGCCGAGTCGTACAACGCGCTCGAGGAGTACCTCAAGACCCTGGCCTGACCCACGGGTGGGCGCCGCGGCCGGCACCGGCCGCGGCGCCCCGCCGTGCGGGCCGGCGTTATTCGGTACGCCGAACGCGCGGCCGGTGGCAGGTTGTACCGATGATCGACGACCCGGTTCCGCTGACCGACTGGGTGCGCCACGACTTCGGGGTGCGCCTCACCGCCACCGAGCCGGTCGACCTCGGCGCCGACCGCCGCGCGCTGCTGTGGCGGGCGCGCGCCGCCGACGGCGCCGCGTACGCGGTCAAGCTGAGCGGCGGCGGCACGCCGGCCGGACTGATCGTCTCGGCGTACCTCGCCGGGCAGGGGGTGCCGGGGGTCCCCGGGCCGCTGCCCAGCCGGGACGGTCGACCGTGGAGCGTCCGGGACGGCCGCCGCCTCTCGGTCCTGCCCTGGGTCTCCGACGACCGGGCGCTCGACGGTGCGATGACCGACGCCCACTGGCGGTCGTACGGCGAGGTGCTGGCCCGGGTGCACGCGGCGGAGGTGACCGACGAACTGGCCGGCCTGCTGCCGCCCGGAGGCGCCGCTTTCCCGGCGGCGCTCGCCACCGTACGCGGGGTAAAGGAGCGGTTGCGCCGGCGCCGGCCGGGCGACCCGCTCGTCGACGAGCTGGCCCGGGTCTGGTCGGCCGCGGCGGGTCCGGCGGCCGAGCTGGCGGGCGAGGTGGGGCCGCTCGGCGCCGAGCTGCGTGGCCGGCCGGGGCGGGGCGTGGTCTGCCACGGTGATCCGCATCTGGGCAACCTGCTGCTCGGTCCGGACGGCCGGGTCTGGCTGGTCGACTGGGACGACGCGGTGCTCGCCCCGCGCGAGTGCGACCTGATGTTCGTCTTCGGCGGGGTGCTGGCCTTCGCCCCGGTCACCGCCGCGCAGCAGGCCGCGTTCCGCGCCGGCTACGGCGCGGTCGAGCCCGATCCGGTCCGGCTGGCCTGGTTCCTCACCGTCCGCGCGCTGGACGACCTCGGCGACTGGGCGCCGCAGGTGCTCGACGTGGGGCTGGCCGAGGGGGAACGGCGGACGGCCTTGGAGATCGTCCGGGGCATCGTCTCGCCGGTCGGGCTGGTCACCCTCGCCCGGTCGGCCCTGCGTGAGATCGGTCGGCTGCCGGCCGCCAGGTGAGTTCACTTTCGACCACGGTTAGCACCAGGTGTCGCCGGTGACGGCCTGGCGCGGCAGGTGGAGCCGGGCGGAGCGGATGCATCAGGTCACGAAGGGCCGGCCGCGGTGTCGTCCAGCACCGGCAGCAGGTCACGCAGCGTCCGAATCTCCCGATCAGGGGCAACGCTGCCTGGAGGGCAGGCGACACCTGCGCGGTTGACCCAGATGGCCTTCCCCCAGCCGGCGCGGCGCGCGCCGGTGATGTCGACCCGAAGGCTGTCTCCGACGTACCAGGAACGCTCGGCTGGCACGCCCAAGGCGTCGAGGGCCAGGCGGAAGATCGTGGGGTCGGGCTTGGCGACACCGACCTCGCCGGAGACGATGACCACCTGGACGTGTTCGGCCAAGCCGGTCACCGCGATCTTCTCCCGCTGGGTGGCAGCTGGACCGTTGGTGACGATGCCTACCGGCAGGTCTCGCTGCCGGATCGTACGCAGAACGTCGATCGCGTCGTCGTACAGCCGATAGCTGCGCCGCCGATCCTCGGCGTACAGGTCGACTGCGCTCGTCAGCGCTTCGTCATCCGTGCAGCCCGTCTCCAGCAGCGCTCGGTGCCAGCCTTCCCGCCAGATCGAAGTGCCGTCGGCGCTTCCGTGGGACGTCCGCGCAATTCGACCCTCGGCGGCCTGAAACCGCGCCCTGTTGACGCTGAGGTAGATGTCGGCGAGGCGGTCCCGGTCGATATCGCCGTACCTGGTTGCGAGGGACGTGCAGACCCGCTGGACCGTACGTCGGTACGCGGCCTCGCCGTAGTCGAGGAGAGTGGCGTCGAGGTCGAAGAGGACCGCGCCGCAGTGGGTCATCAATGGAATATAGGCTCTCGGCAGCCACATCCGAGTTCCCGGCGGAAGCCGTAGGGGCCGCTGGGTGCGCGTGTCGCGGAAAGCTGACACGCTCGATCCATGCTTCGAGGGACGCTGATAGCCGAAAGCTTGCGTGCGGATGCCGATCTCAGCATCGTGGGGTTCGGGGTCACCCGGATCAGACGACAGGACGTGTCCACGTCGGTGTCGGACGATCAGCCGGACGTGTGGACCTTCCTCCACTTCGAGGCGCCGGACGACGTGGCTGACGAGCTCGGCCGGTCGCTGGCTCGGTCGATGCGGGCCGAAGGCGGTTGGTACGCCGACTTCACCGTCGGGAACGACCGGGTCGTGGTCTTCGCCGACCGGGTCTTTCGGTACCGACGAGGCGACCCGGTAGGGCGGGCGAAGGCGGTCGAGTACGGCCGGAGGGTCAGCGTGCCGGAGCATCAGTTGGACTGGACCGACTGATCCGGCCCCGAGCGCCGGGGCCTGCCGCCCGCCGCCGTCAGCACTCGGCGAGGCGGGAAGTGTCCACCAGTTGCCGGGGCGGCCGGCCGGTGCCGAGGCTCTTGGCCCGGTACATGGCGGCGTCGGCGCGACCAAGCGCCTCGCTGAGCTGGGCCGGGCCGGCAACCGGAGCGAGCCCCACCGACGCGGTCACCCGCACGCTGCGCCCGGCGAGCGGGATCGGCGCGGCGAGGGTCTCGCCGAGTCGCCGGGTGGCGTGGTCGATCCACCGCCGGTCGACGGTCGGGCTGGCCAGCAGGCCGGCGAACTCGTCGCCGCCCAGCCGGGCCACCAGGTTGTCGCCCGCGAAGGCGGCGAACCGCTCGGCGACCCTGATCAGCACCTGGTCGCCGGCGGCGTGCCCGAAGCGGTCGTTGACCTGCTTGAAGTCGTCGAGGTCGACGACCACCGCGATCAGCGGCTGCCCGTCGGCCCGGGTGAGCAGGGTGGCGGCCAGGCGGTAGAAGGCGCGGCGGTTGGGCAGGCCGGTGAGCGGGTCGTGGCTGGCCGCGTGCCGTTCGGCCGCTAGTTCGGCCTGGAGGTGGTCGATCTCGGCCTCGGCCCGCAGCGCCCGCTGGCGCAGCTGCCAGGAGGTGAGGAGCGCACCAGCGGCGCAGATGCCGGACGCCACGGACAACGGATCCGGCACGAACCCTCCCATCACCGCAACGCCTCCGGCCGGCCGGGCGGCTGTTCGGCTGCCGGTGCAGGCCCAGGCCGGGTAACTCAACGTGAACGGATGAGCACCGTTCACGTGCGTTATCATGCTCGCCGTCCGATGCAGATGCAAGAGCAGATGCACGTGCAGGAAGCCCTTCGTCGATCGCTGCCACCACCCCGGCCGACGCCGGCGGGCTCCCGGAGAGAAAGACACCCCCTGATGCAGCAGCCCCCCAACGGCGTCCCCACCAACCAGCTGCCCCCGCTCACCTGGCAGAAGAGCCGCCGGAGCAACCCCAGCGGCAACTGCGTCGAGCTGGCCAAGCTGCCCGGCGGGACCGGCATCGCGGTGCGCAACTCGCGCCACCCGGAGGGGCCGGCGCTGATATACACAGTGGACGAAATTGCCGCCTTTGTGCTCGGCGCGCGGGACGGGGACTTCGACCACCTCATCGGCTGACCAGCCGTTCCGTCGATCGGACCGGCCCTGCCGTTCCCGGGGAGGAGTTCGTGGAGGACCTGTTGGCGATTGTGCACGCCTTCTCGTGCCGCATGGACGGGCTGCGCCGCTACGAGAAGGAACTCAAGAGAGCGGACCTGACCATCGGTGGCGGCCAGTGAAGGTCACCCGGATCGCCTATTCGGTCGGCCTGAACGTCGGCAAGTATGCGGCCCTTGTGGAGCAGGCCCGCCGCCTGGGTCGCGTGCGCAGCGAGGTGTGGCAGCGCTTCGGCTCGATCAGCGGAGTCGGGTCGGGGCTGAGGGATCGGCAGGTGCGGGATCGTTGGCTGGCTGATGGCACGCATCAGCGGTTCGGTGTGCTCGCGAATGCGTGGAAGGAGACCGTGCGCGACGCGATGGCCGACCTGGCGGCGAACCTGGCGGCGGCCAAGGTAGAGGTGCGGCGGGCGATTTTGCGGCGCACGGGTGATCCGGCCGAGCGCAGGCGCATGCTCACCGCGCTGAAGAGCAACCGGTGGGCGGACGATCCATTCCTGGCCGGGCAGATGCGTAAGCACTGGAAGCGAGGCAAGAACCGCACCCACGATCAGATCGTCGTGCGCGCCGACCAGCACCACACCGTCGCTGACGGGCGCGGCCGGCTGTGGCTGGCGGTCCCAGGTCTCGAACGCCGCAGGATGATCAAAGTCCCGCTGTCCACGACGGTCGCCCCGACCGGCACGCTGCGGTTGATCCTGCGTGGCGGCCGGGTCGAGGTGCACTACCAGATCGACGCGTCGCAGCTGCGATCGTCGCAGCGGCCGTGCGGCAATCGAACCTTCGGTGTCGACAAGGGCTACACCGAAGCCCTGACCGACTCCGAGGGCGAGCACCACGGCACCCGCCTCGGCGAGCTGCTGACCGCCGAGTCGGACCGGGTGAAGGAACGCAACCGCCGCCGGGCGAAGCTGCGCTCGATAGCCAACACCGCCGCCCGTCGCGGTGACCACGCGAAAGCGCACCGGATCACGGTCAACAACCTCGGGCACCTCAAGCGGGACCGGCGGGCCGCCCGCCATCGGGCGCAGGTCCGTACGGAGATCTTCACCGCCGTGCACCGGGTCGTCGACAAAGCCGCCACCGTGGTCGCCGAAGACCTGACCAAGACCTTCGCCGGGCGTAAGACGCTTGGTAGGAACGTCAACCGGCGCCTCGCCGGGTGGACCAAAGGGGTCACCGCCGAGGCGCTGGCCAACGTGTCGGAGCGTAGAGGTTCTGCGCTCGTACACGTCAATGCCGCCTACACCTCACAAGCCTGTCACCGCTGCGGCGGCCTCGGCCGACGCGGCGGGGACCGGCTTCACTGCACCTCGTGCAGGGTGGTGTGGCAGGCCGACGTGAACGCCGCGATCAACATCCTGCAACGAGCCGGCGACCCCGACATCGCCCTGCACACCCCACACCACAGGGTGAAGCAGATCCTGCAGGACAGGACCGATCGCCACCGGACCAGACTGCCGGTCCAGGACTCCAGCCCGGCCACCACCGGACGGAGAGCGAAACATCCGAACCGCTCACCAACGAGCAACCAGTAGGAAGCAGTTCACCTTACGCACGGTCCATGGCATGCTTACACGTCGGCCGGGCCGGGGCGCCCGACCGGGGTGCGGAGGGCGGCACATGACCATGGTTTCCGCCGAGGGGAGTCCGGCGACCGGCCCCACCGTGCTGCGGATGCTGCTCGGCGCCCAGTTGCGGCGGCTCCGCGAGGCCAGTGGGGTGACCCGGGAGGGCGCCGGCTGGGAGATCCGCGCCTCCGAGTCCAAGATCAGTCGGATGGAGCTGGGCCGGGTCGGGTTCAAGGAGCGCGACGTCGCGGACCTGCTCACCCTCTACGGTGTCACCGCCCCCGAGGAGCGCGAGCCGCTGCTCAAGCTCGCTCGGGACGCCAACAGCCCGGGCTGGTGGCACCGGTACGGCGACGTGCTGCCCAGCTGGTTCCAGTCCTACCTCGGGCTGGAGGCCGCCGCCGCGCTGATCCGCACCTACGAGGTGCAGTTCGTCCCCGGCCTGCTGCAGACCCCGGCGTACGCCCGGGCCGTGGTGCTGCTCGGCCATGGCCGGGCCGACGCCGCGGAGATCGACCGCCGGGTCGCGCTGCGCATGCAGCGCCAGCAGTTGCTGCGCCACCCGGATCCGCCGCAGCTGTGGGCGGTGGTCGACGAGGCCGCGCTGCGCCGGCCGATCGGCGGCCCGCAGGTGATGCGGGACCAGTTGACGGCGCTGATCGAGGCGACCGCGTCGCCGAACATCCGGTTGCAGGTGGTCCCGTTCGCGGCTGGCGGGCACGCCGCGGCCGGCGGTGCCTTCAGCATCCTGCGCTTCGGTGACCAGGATCTGCCCGACATCGTCTACATCGAACAGCTCACCAGCGCGCTGTACCTCGACAAGCGGGACGACCTCGAGTACTACGCGGTGGCGATGGAGCGGCTCTGTGTCGAGGCCGAGCCGCCGGAGCGGACCGCGGAGATTCTCGCCCGGATCCGGGACGAGCTCTATCCGCGGTGATCACGTGCCCGACGACGACCCGTGGGGCGTGGTCGGCCGGCTGCTCGACGCGGTGCCGGCGGGCAGTTACCTGGTCGCGTCCCACGCCACCGCCGACTACCTGCCGCCCGAGGTCGCCCGGGAGGCGAAGGCGGCGGGGCGGGGTGGCGGCCCGCACGGCCTGATCACCCTGCGCAGCCGCGCGGAGGTGGCCCGGTTCTTCGCCGGGCTGGAGGTGGTCGAGCCCGGCCTCATCTCGGTCGCGCAGTGGCGGGCCGAGGGCGAGCCGGAGCCCCGCCCGACGGCCGCCGAGGTCAGCATGTACGGGGCTGTCGCCCGCAAGCCCTGACCGCCGCCGCGCCAGCGCGGCGGCACGCCGCCGGGTGCGGTGCGTTGTTCATTCCCGTTGACCGATGGCGGCTCTCCGGCTAGTCTCTGAATCGATCCAGACTGAATCGATCCAGAAGGCCAGAGCCAGAGAGGTGGTGCCCGGTGAAGCCGACCCTGCAGGCCGTCGCGGACGCCGTCGGCGTCTCCCGCAGCACCGTCTCCAACGCCTACAGCCGTCCCGACCAGCTCTCCGCCGAGTTGCGCTGGCGGATCCTGGAGACCGCCCAGCAGATCGGCTACCCCGGCCCCAACCCCACCGCGCGGTCGCTGCGGCGCGGCTACGTCGGCGCCATCGGGGTGCTCTTCGAGTCGGAGCTGTCGTACGCCTTCACCGACCCGTTCGCGGTCCGCTTCCTGGCCGGCGTCGCCGCCGGGGCCGAGCGGCACGGCACCAGCCTGCTGCTCGTGCCGGTGCCGCCCGACGAGGCGGCCGCCCGCCGGGCGGTGGAGAACGCCTCGGTCGACGGGTACTGCGTCTACTGCGTCGGCTACGAGGGCTGGGTGGTCGACGTGCTGCGCGAGCGCGGCCTGCCGGTCGTCTCCACCGTGCCCCGCCCGGACGCCGGCCCCACCGACAGGTACGTCGGCATCGACGAGCGTGCCGCGGCCCGGTCGGTCGCCGCGCACGTGGCCGGGCTCGGGCACCGGCGGGTCGCGCTGCTCGGTGACGCGGTCCTGCCGGGCGCGTCGCCTGGCCCGCTGCGGCTCGCCGGGCCGGACGACGCCCCGCACCCCACCACCCGCGGTCGGCTCGCCGGGTTCGCCGACGCCTTCGCCGAGGTCGGCGTCGATTGGTCGGCGCTGACCGTGCTCACCGCCGCCGACAACAGCCGGGCGGCCGCCACCGCCGCGGTGACCGACGCGCTCGCCGCGGCCGATCCGCCGACGGCCGTGCTGGCCTGCTCCGACGTGCTGGCGCTGGGGGTGCTCGACGCGCTCGCCGCCCGCGGCGACGCCGGTCGGCCACCGGTCTCGGTGACCGGCTTCGACGACATCGCCGAGGCCGCCGCGGCCGGCCTCACCACCGTCCGCCAGCCGGGCGAGGAGAAGGGGCGCATCGCCGCCGACCTGCTGCTCGACCCGCCCACGGAACCCACCGCGGGGCACGTCCTGCTGCCCACCACACTCGTCGTCCGGTCGTCCACCGGACCCGTCCCGAGGAGTTGACCATGGAACAGCCCACCGGCTACATCTTCGCCATCGACGCGGTGACCCGACACGTCAACTCCGCCCGGCCGGACGCGCCCGTCCGCCCCGAGCGGCCCCGGGCCGTACGGCTCGGGCCTACCCGTCGGGCCACGGCCGTGGCGCTGCGCCGGCTCGCCGACCGGATCCAGCCGGCGCCGCTGCCGGCACCCCCGCGCTGCTCGTAGCCGCCGTCGCGGGTGGCGCCCGCCACCCGCGACACCACGCGCACCGGCACGATCCGGGACAGCCGGGGCCGGACCGGGCACCGCGGTTGGTGGCCGCTCGCCCGGGCCAGGCAGACTGGACGGCTATGTCGCCGTTCACTCCCAGCCTGCGGTTGCACGACCGGTACGTCCTGCGCGAGCGCATCGGCCTCGGCGGGATGTCCGAGGTGTGGCGCGCCGACGACGACGTGCTCGGTCGTCCCGTCGCCGTGAAGGCGCTCGCCGGCGAGCTGGCGGCCGACCCGCAGCTGCGGGCCACCATCCAACGGGAGGCCCGCGCCGCCGCCCGGCTCACCCACCCGCACGTCACCCAGGTGTACGACTACGGCGAGGCGACGCTGGCCGGCGGCACGGTGGTGCCGTACCTGGTGATGGAACTGGTCGAGGGACGCAACCTCGCCGACCGGCTCACCGCCGGCCCGCTCGCCTGGCCCGACGCGGTGCGGATGGCCGGCCAGGTCGCCGCCGCGCTGGCCGCCGCCCACCGCATCGGGGTGGTGCACCGCGACATCAAGCCGGGCAACGTCATGCTCACCGACACCGGCGCCAAGGTGCTCGACTTCGGCATCGCCGCGCTCGCCGGCCCGCACCACCCGCTCGCCGGACAGACCGGTGAGCTGCTGATGGGTACGCCCGCGTACTTCGCGCCGGAGCGGATGAGGCCCGGGGCGCCGGACCCGGCCAGCGACGTCTACGCCCTCGGCGCGCTGCTCTACCGCACCCTCACCGGTCGGGCCCCGCTGCCCGTGCAGACCTGGGAGGACGCGATGGAGGTGCACGCCCGGCACACGCCGGTGTCGCCGCTGCGGATCCCCGGGCTGCCGGCCGACATCGCCGAGCTGACCCTGGCCTGCCTCGCCGCCGATCCGGCCCGCCGGCCCAGCGCGGCGCAACTGGCCACCCGGTTCGGCGCCGGCCAGCCGGCCGACCCACCCACCGCGATCCTGCCCGCCGTGCCCGCCACCGGCGCCGCCCGCCCGCCGGCCGGGCACCCGCCCACGCTGGTCGACCGGTCCCTGGCGTACCCGCGAGCGTCCGCGACCGCCCCGGGCGCGGCGGCGGGCCCGACCGGTCCGGTGGCGGGCGGCCCGCCCGACCGTTCGAACCGGGCGCTGACCGGGCTGGTCGCGGCCGGTCTGGCGCTGCTGGTCGGCCTGGTCGCGGTGCTCGTCCTCGGCGACGGCGGCGGGAACGGGCCGAGCACGGCCGGCCCGTCCCGCACCGCCCCGGCGGCGCCGCCCAGCTCCACCGCGCCGGCCGAGCCGGAGCCGAGCAGCGCCCCGCCGTCGACCAGCAGCCGCCCGCAGCCGATCGGGTTCCGGCAGTTGGCCGCCGAGTTCGCCGCGCTGCTCGCCGAGGCGCAGGCCCGCGGCGAGATCGACCGGCGGGCCGCCGAGGAGCTGCGGGACAAGCTCGTCGACCTGACCCGGGGCAAGCCGAAGGACCGGGCGAAGCGGGTCGAGGACCTGCGCGAGCGCATCGCCGAGGAAGTCGAGCGGGAGCGGATCTCGCCGGACGCCGCGGCCCGCCTGAACGCCCTGCTCGACCAGGTAGGCGGCGCGGTGAGCGGTGACGCCGGGGACGAGGACGATTGACCGGCTCAGCCGAGCGTGACCGGCGCCCCTTCGGCGATCCGGCCGGCCCGCACCACCTGCGCGTACGCACCGACGCAGGGCTGCGGGGCGAGCTCGGGCAGGGGCGCGATCCGGTTGAGTCGGGCCGGCACCCGCAGCGCTGACACCTGACGGGGCAGCGCGCCGTGCGCCAGGGTCGGTACCGCACAGCGTGGCGTGGCGGCCAGCACCCGCAGCACCAGCGCGTCACCGACCCGCACCTCGCGGCCCACCCAGTCGTTCTCCACGAACCCGTCCGCCTCCGTCTCGATGACCAGGTTGGGCCGGTAGCGCACCGGCTCGAAGCCACCGCCCGGGCTCTCGCCGGCGGTTCCGGGCGGGTCGGCGGCGGCGGCCAGGCGGCGCAGGGTGGCCGTGGTGACGAGGTGGATCGGGGCGAAGTCGAAGAAGGTCCCCGGCGCGGCGGCGCCGAGCGGGTTCTGGTCCACCGGCACCTGCGCGGCGACCCCGGCGTCGAGCACCGCCTCCGGATGGGCCCGGTCCAGCACCGCCCCGTCGGGCACCGTGCCGGTCAGCGTCACCGGCGCGCCGAGCAGCCGGGACAGCACCTCGTCCACGTCGCCGTCCGCACTCGACACCGTCCGGCCGTCGGGGAGGGTGATCCGGACCGGGGCGGGTGCCACGCCGGACGCGCGGAGGGTGAGCAGGCCCCGCCAGCGCCGGGGATGCTTCGCGCTGGCCACCCGGCCGGTCTCCCGGTGCACCAGGGCGAGCCTTCGGTCGCCGGTGACGCCCGTCGCGGTCACCTCGGCGGCGGGTAGCCGCTCGCCCAGCATCGACTTCACCGGGTAGCGCCAGAGCTGGACCAGCCGCCCCGTCATCCGGTCACCCCGGCCCGGACCAGCGCGGCCGCCTCGGCGAGCCGTTCGGGGCCGTGCGGGCCGAGCCGCCCCCGCACGGCGACCGCCTCGTCCAGCAGGTCCAGCGGCCCGGTCTCGGCCAGGTACGCGACCAGCAGCTCCCGGGCCAGCCAGGCCAGGTCGAGCGCGGGATCGGTGCCGACCTCGCCGACGATCAGGGCGGTGACCGCCAGATCGAGGCCGGGCGGACCCTCGGCGGTGCTGTGCCAGTCGATGACGACCGGCCCGTCCGGCGTCAGCATGACGTTCTCCGGGTGCAGGTCGAGGTGCAGGACGCGGTCCGCCGGGTCGGTGGACCGCCGCGCGGGCAGCGCGTGCAACCGGCGCAGCAGGTCGGCGAGGAGCCGGCCGGCGGACCGGACGTCGGTGTGGCCGCTGACGGCCGCCTCGGCCAGGGTCGGACCGGTCAGCCGGCGCATGACCAGGTCGGGTCCGTCGGCCCGGTGGACCTGGGGCACCGGGTAGCCGAGCCGGTGCAGGTAGGCCATCACCGCCGCCTCGTCGCGGACGTCACCGCCGTCGCGGTAGCGGCGCAGCACCCGTCCGTCGTCGAGCGCGTAGACGTCGGCCTCCCGGCCGGAGGCGAGGAGGAGCGACGCGGTCACGCCGCCACCCTAGCCCGGTGGGACGCGCGGGACGGGGCACGCCCGTCGCGGCCGCGCCCCACTCCCGCAGCTGCTCGTCGCTGCCCGCACTGTCGATCACCAGCGTCGGGCGGTGCGCCGGCCACCTCCGCGGCGGAGAGCGCCCTCAGCAGTCGGCGGTGACCGGGCCGGCCGGCTACCGGGCCAGCAGGGCGCGCAGCGCCTTGACGACCTCGGCCGGCGCCTCCTCGGCCATGAAGTGCCCGCAGGAGACGGTGTGGTGCTCCAGGTCCGGGGCCCACGCCCGCCACCGCCCGGCGGCGTCGAAGCCGAGCGCCGCGCCCCAGTCCTGCTGCAGCACGGTCACCGGCATCCGCAGCTGGTTCCCGGCCGCCCGGTCGGCCTGGTCGTGCGCCACGTCGATGCCGGCCGACGCCCGGTAGTCGGCGACGATCGAGGTGACCGCCGCCCGGGACGCCGCCAGGTACGCGGCCCGCACCTCGGCGGGGATGGCCTCCGGGTCACGGGTCCAGATGTCGAGGAAGTGGCCGAAGAAGGCGTCCGGGCTGGCGCCGATGAGCTGCTCGGGCAGGCCGGGCGGCTGGGCCATCAGGTAGAGGTGGAAGCCGACGGCGGCGCTGGTGCCGTGCATGACGTCCCACGTGTCCAGGGTGGGCAGCACGTCCAGCGAGGCGAGGTGGGTGACCACCTCCGGGTGGTCCAGACCGGCGCGGATGGCGACCAGGGCGCCACGGTCGTGCCCGGCCAGGGCGAACCGCTCGTGGCCCAGGGCCCGGGCGAGCGCGACGATGTCGGCGGCCATGGTCCGCTTCGCGTACGCGGTCCCGTCGGTGTCGGCGGGCTTGTCGCTGTCACCGTAGCCGCGCAGGTCCGGGCAGATCACGGTGTGGTCGGCGGCGAGATCCGCGGCGACGTGCCGCCACATGAGGTGGGTCTGCGGGAAGCCGTGCAGCAGCACGATCGGGCTGCCGGAGCCGGCGACGGCCACGTTGAGCGCGACGCCGTCGGCGACGGTGACGCGGCGGTAGTCGAATCCGTTGATCCTCTGGTTCACGGTGAGCCCTCTCCGGGTGCTGGTGCCGTCCGGTGGCGGGCACCACCGGCGGTCGGACCAGTCGAGCCTGCCCGGCCGGGATCAGCGGCCGATGAGCAACGGATGAGTGCCCGGACGCGCCACCGACCAGGGGCGGTCACCGTGCGACCGGGCCCGCGCTCCGGCCTAGATTGGGTGCCATGACCAGGGCGGCGACGGCGGGCGGGGTGGCCTTCGGCGTGCTGGGGCCGGTGCGGGCGGTCGACGCCCGCGGCCCCGTCGCGCTGAAGGGGCCGCGCCAGCGCGCGGTGCTGGCCCGGCTGCTGGTCGCCCGCGGCCGGGTGGTGCCGGTCGAACGCCTCGTCGGCGACCTGTGGCCGGAGCCCTCCGACGGCGCGGTGGCGGCGATCCGGACGTTCGTCGCCGACCTGCGCCGGGCCCTGGAACCCGACCGGCCACCCCGACAGCCCGCCCGACTGCTGGTGACCGCCCCACCCGGCTACGCCCTGCGGGCGGCGCCGGACGCGGTGGACGCCTGGCGCTTCGAGGACGCGGTCGCCGAGTCAGGTCGGCTGCTCGGCGCGGGTGGGGCCGCCGCGGCGCTGGACTGTCTGACGGAGGCGCTCGCCCTGTGGCGCGGCCCCGCGTACGCCGAGTTCGCCGGGGAGGGCTGGGCGCGCGCGGAGATCAACCGGCTGGACGAGCTGCGGATGCTGGCGGTGGAACGCCGGGCCGAGGCGCTGCTGGCCGTGGGCCGGGCCGCGGAGGCCGCCACCGACCTGCGGGCCCACACCGCCGGCCACCCGCTCCGCGAGGACGCCTGGGCGCTGCTGGCCACGGCCCTGTACCGGTCCGGGCGCCAGGGGGAGGCTCTGGCCGCGCTGCGCCGGGCCCGCGACACCCTGGTGACCGAACTCGGCGTGGACCCGGGCCCGCGGCTGCGGCAGCTCGAGGCCGACATCCTCACCCAGGCACCGCATCTGACCCCGGCGGAACCGCCGGCCGCCGTACGGGCCGACGAGCCGGCACGGGCCGGGGTCGGACCGGACCGGCGGCGGCCGTTCGTCGGGCGCGGCGAGGAACTGGCCGGACTGCGGCAGGCCGCCGAGCACGTCGTCCAGCGCGGCCGTCCCGCCCTCGCCCTGATCTCCGGCGACGCCGGCGCCGGCAAGACCGCCCTCGCCGACGCCCTCGCCCGCCAGCTGTCCGCCGCCGGCTGGACGACCGCGTGGGGCCGCAGCCCCGAGTACGAGGGCGCGCCCGTCGCCGGGCCGTGGACGCAGCTCACCGACACGCTCGCGGCAACCGCCGAGCCGGCGGAGACCGCGCCGGCCGGTCCGGCCGCCCCGCCGACCGCCGGCGCGACCCCGGGTGGGCCGGCGGTGGGCGCCCCGGACCGGGTCGAGGATCCCGCGGTACGCCGGTTCCGGCTGCATCGGGCCGTCGCCGCGCTGGTCGCCTCGACGGCCGAGCGGGCGCCGGTGCTGCTCGTCGTCGACGACCTGCACCGCGCCGACGCGGACACCCTGGACCTGCTGACCGCGCTGGTCGGCGAGCCCGAACCGGTCACCGGGCCGGTGCTGGTCGTCGGCACGTACCGGGCCGACGAGATCGGCCCGGAGCTGACCGCGGCGCTGGCCCGGGTCGCCCGGACCGAGCCGGTCCGGGTCTACCTGGGCGGGCTGTCCGAGCCGGCGACCGGTGAGCTGGCCCGGGCGGTCGCCGGGCCGGACCTCGACCCGCCCGTCGTGCACCTGATCCACCAACGCAGCGGCGGGAACCCGTTCTTCGTCCGGGAGCTGGCCCGGCTGTTCGCCGCGGAGGGCGGCGCGGCGCTGCGGGCGGTCCCCGCCGGGGTGCGGGACGTCATCCGCCACCGGCTCAGCCGGCTGCCGGACGCCGCGCAGACCGTGCTGCGCCAGGCGTCCGTGCTCGGCCGCGACGTCGACCCGGAGGTGCTGACCGCGCTGGCCGGAGACCCGGCGGCGGTGCTCGACGCGCTGGACCGCGCCCTGCACGCCGGCTTCCTCACCGAACACGGCACCGACGGGCAGCTGCGGTTCACCCACATCCTGGTGCGGGACACGCTCTACGGCGACCTGTCCGCGCCGCGTCGCGCCGGCTGGCACGCCGCCGCCGGCGAGGCCGTCGAACGGCTGCACCCGGAGGACGTCACCGCGCTGGCCCACCACTTCGCCCACGCCGCGAGCCGGGCCACCGCGCCCCGCGCGGCCCGCTACGCCCGGGCCGCCGCCGAGCGGGCCGAGCGCCGCTTCAACCCGCACGAGGCGGCCCGCCTGTGGCGGCAGGCGGTCGCCGCCCACGACCGGGTGGGCGACGACGTACGCGGACGGCTGGCGGCGGTGATGGGGCTGGGCCGCGCGCTCGCCGTCACCGGTCACCTCGACGAGGCCCGCCGGCACCGGTCCGCGGCGATCGCCACGGCCGCCCGGCTCGACGACCCCGACCTGACCACGAGCCTGCTGACCGCGTTCGACGTGCCGGCCAGCTGGACCCGCAACGACGACGAACACCTCTCCCACCAGGTGGTCGTGGCCGCCGAGCGCGCCCTGGCCGCGCTCGGTCCGGGCGAGGCGGCACCGCGCAGCCGCCTGTTGAGCACCCTCGCCCTGGAACTGCGCGGCACCACCACGGACCGCGGCCGGCGGGCCGCCGCCGAAGCGGAGGCGCTGGCTCGCCCGCTGGCGGACCCGGCGCTGCTGGCCCTCGCGCTCAACGCCCGCTACCTGCACGCCTTCGGCCGGGCCGGGCTCGCCGCCGAACGCGCCCGGATCGGCGCCGAACTGGTCAACCTGGCCGCCCGGCACGAGCTGGTGAGCTTCGAGGTCCTCGGCCACCTCGTCCTCCTGCAGGCCCACTGCGCGCTCGCCGACCTCGCCGCCGCGGACGTGCACGCCGGCGCCGCCGACCGCCTCGCCGAGCGGTACGACCTGCCGCTGGTGGGCGTCTTCACCCAGTGGTACGCCGCCCTCCGGCTGGCCGTCGACGGCCAGCCGGCCGCGGCGGAAGCCGGGTACCGGGCCGCCGCGGCCCGCCTCGCCGGCAGCGGGATGCCCGGCATGGAGCAGGGCCTGCTCGCCCTCGCGCTGCTCTGCCTGCGGCTGACCGGGCCGGACGACGCGGGCGGGTCGGCCGCCGGCCCGGTCGGACCGGAGGCCGGGGAAGACTGGGGGAGCTGGGACTTCGGGCCGCACCAGCCGTGGGTGCGCCCGCTGGTGCTGCTGCGGGCCGGTCGCCGTGACGAGGCCGCCGAGGCGCTGCGTACCCTGCCGGAGTCGCCGCACGATCTGCTCCGCGAGGCCCGCGGGTGCCTCGCCGCCCGCGCGGCCCTCGCCCTCGACGATCACGTCACAATGCGGCACGCCTACGCCGACCTGCTGCCCGCCGCCGGGGAGCTGGCCGGGGCGGGCAGCGGCGTGCTCACCCTCGGCCCGGTGGCCGGGTACCTCGGCGACCTGGCCGCCGCCCTGGGCGACCCCGAGCAGGCCGCCGCGCACCACCGCACGGCGCGATCGGTCGCGGCACGGGCCACCCGTCCCGGCTGACCGCTTCCACCCGTCGCGGGCGTCTCAGGCGGGTGCGGGATCAGCCCAGTGTCGTGCCGGCCGTTTCGCCCGGCTCGCCGCCGGCCCGGGCGAGCACCGAGCCGTCCGGTGCCCAGATCGCCGACCCGCCGGCCGCCTCGGCGTACCCGCCGCCGGTCGACCCGGCGAAGCTGGCCACCGCCACGTGCACCCGGTGCGTGGTGGCGATCCGGTGTGCCCGCTCCGGCGTGACGGCCGCTTCCCGGGCGTGCTCCAGCACCCCCGCGAGGTAGACGTCGACGCCCAGCGCCGCGGTTTGCGCCGCGTGCTCCGCGATCCCGGTGTCCCGGCAGATCGCCAGCCCGAGGCGCCAGCCGTCCACCGTCACCGCCGCCGGGGCCGGGCCGGGGGAGAACCGGCCGGCCTCGGCCGCGCCGAGCCACATCTTCCGGTACGCCACCCGCACCCCGGTGGCGTCGACGGCGAGGGTGGCGATGTGTCCACCCCGTACCGGGGCGCCGGCCAGGGCGAGGGTGCCGGTCTCGGCGCACGCCTCGACCAGCGGCCCCAGCCGCGGGTCGTCGACGTCCACCGGTGGGGCGTCCAGCTCGTAGCCGGTCAACGACAGCTCGGGGAAGGCCACCACCCGGGCGCCGGCCGCGCGGACCACGGCGGCGTGCGTCGCCGCGTTCGCCCCCACGTCGTACGCCACACAGGGTGGTTGCGCGACGACGATGCGCAGCGGCGTACGCATGGCGGCTCCTCTCCTCGACGGATCGCAGGATAGGCGGCGACCCTGTGGTTTTCCGCACCCCCGCCGGTGCGGTCCGCCCGCCGGAACGGAGGGCCGGCCCCATGGCCGGCTCTCAGGATCGGTTCGTAGCGTGTGGGGCATGATTCGTACCGCGCCGCACGCCCTGCTCGCCGCCGCCGGTGACGCCGCGCCGCCCCAGGACGGTCTGGTCGGCTACGTCACCGGCCTGGTCGAACGGCTCGGCGGCCCCGGTGCCGGCCTGGCCGTCGCCCTGGAGAACCTCTTCCCGCCGATCCCGAGCGAGGTGATCCTGCCGCTGGCGGGATTCGTCGCCGGCCAGGGCCGGATGAGCGTGGTCAGCGCGATCTTCTGGACCACCCTCGGTTCGGTGCTGGGGGCCCTCGCGCTCTACTGGATCGGCGCCGCGCTGGGCCGGGACCGGGTGCGGGCGATCGCTGCGCGGCTGCCGCTGGTCAAGCTCAGCGACGTGGACCGGACCGAGGCGTGGTTCCTGAAGCACGGCGTCAAGGCGGTCTTCTTCGGGCGGATGATCCCGATCTTCCGCAGCCTGATCTCCATCCCCGCCGGGGTGGAGCGGATGCCGGTGTGGACCTTCGTCGCCTACACCACGCTGGGCAGCCTGATCTGGAACAGCACCTTCGTGCTCGCCGGCTATCTGCTCGGCGACAACTGGCACCTCGTCGAGGGGTACGTCGGCGCCCTGCAGAACGTCGTCATCGTCGCCTCCGTGGCCGCCGTCGGCTGGTTCGTCATCTCCCGGCTGCGCCGGCGGTCCAGGGCCGGCGCCGAGCCGGACCCCACGCCGCCGCCCGCGTCGCCGGTCGCCGGCGTGCCCGACCCGACCGGGCGGGGCACCATCTACCGCAGTGCCTACTCCGACAGCCAGCACACCGGCTGGGACTACGACGGGGTGCGGTGACCCGGTGTCGCAGGGGCCTGCTGCCGGCGACGGGCCGGCGCCGGGGGAGCCGGCCGCGCCTGCCGCGCCTGCCGGGCCTGCCGGGTCTGCTGTGTCGGACGGGCGGGCGGAACCGCCCTGGCCCGCGCTGCCCCGCGCGGCCCGGCTGCCGGTCGGGGTCGCCGCCGGGATCCTGACCGCCGCCGTCGAGCTGCTGTTCCTGGTCGCCGCGGCCGTCGCGGTCGCCGGTGCCGCCGTCGCCGCGCCGGCCCGCCGTCGGGTGCACCCCGCGATCCGCCGGTACGCCGCCCGGCTGGTCCGGCTGGAACGCCGCCGGCTCGGGGGCTTCCTGACCGAGGGCATGGCCCCCGGCGGGGCGCCGGCGCCGGGCTGGCGGGACGTCGGCTACCTGGCCGCCCGGCTGCTGCCCGGTGCGCTCGGCGCGCTGGCGTACGGGCTGTTCGCCGTCGGCGCGGTGCTGGCCGCGATCGTGCTCTGGGCGGTGCTGCGCGGTGACCTCGATCCCGGGGACGCCGTGCTGCAGGTGGTCATCGGTGCCGCCCTGCTCCTGGTCAACGTCCAGGCCGTCGCCAGCGTCGCGGCGCTGGACGTGCGGCTCGCCCGCCGCCTGCTCGGCCCCGGAACCCGCGCCGAGCTGGAACGCCGGGTCCGCGAGCTGACCACCAGCCGCGCCGAGGTGGTCGCCGCGGTGGACGCCGAGCGGCAACGCATCGAACGGGACCTGCACGACGGCCTCCAACAACGCCTCGTCGCCCTCGGCATGCTGCTCGGCCGGGCCCGGCGCAGCCGGGACGCCGAGCGTGCCGCCGGCCTGCTCGCCCAGGCCCACCAGGACACCCAACAGGCCATCGCCGAGCTGCGCGAGGTGGCCTGGCGGGTCTACCCGTCCGCGCTCGACGACGGTGACCTGGGGGAGGTGCTCGCCGTGGTCGCGGACCGCTCGGACATCCCGGTGCGCATCCGGTACGACCTGCCGGTCCGCCCCGACCGGCAGGTCGAGACGGTGCTCTACTTCGTGGCCTGCGAGGCGCTCACCAACGCCGCGAAACACTCCGCCGCTAACCTGATCACCGTGGAGGTCGACAGCCGGGCGGGGACGATCCGGCTGCGGGTGCACGACGACGGCGTCGGCGGTGCCGACCCCGCCGGAGCCGGCCTGACCGGTCTGGCCCGCCGGGTGGCCGCCCTGGACGGCCGGCTCCGGGTCGACAGCCCGCCCGGCGGGCCGACCACCGTGCTGGCGGAGGTGCCGTGCGGATAGTTCTGGCGGAAGACTCCACCCTGCTGCGGGAGGGACTGGCCCGGCTGCTCGCCGACGAGGGGCACGAGGTCGTGGCCGCGGTCGCCTCGGCCGACGAACTGGTCGCGGCCGTCGAGCGGCAGCGACCCGACGTCGTCGTCACCGACGTCCGGATGCCGCCCACCAACACCGACGACGGCCTCCGGTCGGCGCTGGAGATCCGGCGGCGGTGGCCGGCGACCGCGGTCCTGGTGCTCTCCCAGTACGTCGAGCGGCGGTACGCGGCGCGGCTCCTGGCCGACCGCCCCGAGGGGGTCGGGTACCTGCTCAAGGACCGGGTCGCCCAGGTCGACGACTTCCTCGACGCCCTCGACCGGGTGGCCGCCGGTCGGACGGCGCTCGACCCCGAGGTGATCCGCCGGGTCCTCGCCGGCGCGAACCCGGCCGACCCGCTGAGCCGGCTGACCCCACGCGAACGGGACGTGCTGCACCAGATGGCTCAGGGGCACACGAACGCCGTGATCGCCCAACGGCTGCACGTGTCGCAGAGCGCGGTCGAGAAGCACATCAACACGATTTTCGACAAGCTCGACCTGTCGCAGGCGGCCGGGTACAGCCGGCGGGTGCTCGCGATCCTGCGCTACCTGGGGGTGTAGCTTTTCCGCCGGTCCGTGCCTCCCTGCGGTGGTCTGCGGCTTTGCCGGGTCCGGCCTCGTCCGGCGTCCGTCGGGTCCAGGTCCGGGGTTGGTTGCGGTTGGGGGTGTGGCCCGCCGTGCCCGGCTCCGGGCGGTCAGGCTTGATCCCTGCGCCGGGCACGGCGGGCCACACCCGCGTCGTGGTCCCGGGCCCGTCCGATCCCGCAGGTCCGTCCCGCTTGGGTCCACCTGCGCCGGATCGCCGGCTGTCGGGCGAGATCCACTCGATGTGCGGCAACGTGCGGTGTCCGCCGTAACCGGACACCGCGACCTACCGCACGTGGAGTCGATCTCGGCCCGGCATACCGCCCATCGGAGGTCGATCAGGTGTGGCGGCGGTGGCTTGGCGGGCCGGCGCAGCATCCCGCCCGCTCTACTCCCGTCGGCGTCGCCGGTGGGGCGTGTCGTCACGGGTCGGCATGCTGTCCTGCGGGCGTGATACCTGGGAGGCATTTTGATGACTCTGAGGTATCGCGCTCGTTCCGCTACGGCCCCTGCGTGCCGGGGTCGATGCCGTCGGACGAGCCCCTGCGCGGTAATCGGGCACGGTGCCCAGAACCGGTGCGATCTCCTGGCGCCGTGTGGCGAGATGGGGTGGGTGTCCGGTTTGTGGGTGTGACCGGCCGCATTCGGGTGGTGGAATCGGGGCCGGGTCGGGGGCGTTACATCATGCGGACGTGGCCGGCCGGTCGTTACATCCCCCGGACGATCGCAGCAACGAACCCCCGTCGGCCGAGCCGGTGAGGGTCCGGGCCCCGGGAATGATGGCGGGCCGGCGGTCGTTGTACACGGTCCCGGCGCCGCAAGGGCATCCCCGCCCTCACGGTTGGGTCGGGCTTCTGGCACCACGGGCATCCCCCGCCCGCGAGCGTGCCGGATCGGAAAATCCCCCAAGTCTTTGAGCGCCGGACGGTGCTTGCGTCT
Source organism: Micromonospora sp. LZ34 (assembly GCF_052981855.1). Taxonomy (NCBI): domain Bacteria; kingdom Bacillati; phylum Actinomycetota; class Actinomycetes; order Micromonosporales; family Micromonosporaceae; genus Micromonospora; species Micromonospora sp. LZ34. The sequence continues at coordinate 147 of NZ_JBRIQN010000033.1, read as the reverse complement.
CCATGCCCACCCCCTGGGCTGGTGGCGCCAACCCCCAAGGAGCTTGTGATGAACACGATTCTGCGTAAGGGCGTGCTGGGTGTTGCTGGTCTGGCGTTTGCCGGTGGTGTGTTCGCCGGTCCGGCTACCGCGCAGGCTGCTCCGGTC
>NZ_JBRIQN010000032.1:0-80836 GCF_052981855.1 Micromonospora sp. LZ34 | reverse complement strand
CGCTCGCCGTTCCGGCCGCCGGGCCGGAGCCGGCCGCAGCCCCGCCGGCGGTCGTCGCCGGGCCGGCGCCGCTGCCGGCCGGGTCGGTCCCGGCCGTCCGGGCCCCGCGCGCCCCGCCGCGCTCCTGATCCGTCCGCGGGGCCGAGACCCCGCCCGCGCTCCGTGTCCCGCACCCGTCCGGCCCCGCCATGCCCCGCCGTCGGCGCCCGGACGCGGCTCCCCGCTTCCGCATCCGTTCCCCCGTGAGGTGCCGACCTTGGAGACCGTCCTCTACTACCAGTTCCTGATCGAGGTGCCGCGGGCCGCCGCCATCTGGTCCGGCCTGCTTGTGCTGGCGCTGACCGTGCTCACCGTGCTGGTCGCCCGCCCCGAGCGCCCCACCGACGAGGAGCCCGCCCCGGTCGGGCCGGCCGAGGCCGACCTCGCCGACCTGCGTCGCTATGCCGAGGAGGTGGCTGTCGCGGCGACCCGCGCGGCGCAGACCGCGCGCCGCCGGCGGGCCGACTGGCTCGCCGCGCAGGCGGAGGTCGAGCGCACCTGGCAGGCGTACGACGAGGCGGACACGGCCGCCCACCGGTTCCTCGGGGCCGCCGCCCTGCCCGCCCCGCGCACCCCGCGCACGCCGGCCGAGTACGCCGCCCGCGAGCGCTGGCTGCACCACGCGGCGATGGCCGCCCACTGGCGGGGCGAGTTGTCCGCCCGGCAGTTGTCCGACGTGTTCGGCCACCGGGCCGGTTGGGACTCCCGGCGGCACCCGGTGGAGCAGAAGATCGTGCTCGCCCGGGCGGTACGCGAGCAGCGCCTGGCCGGCTACTGGGCGGCCGCCGAGCGGGAGCGGGCGGCGTGGCGGGACGCCGAGCTGGCCGCCGAGGCGGCCCGTGCCCTCGCCGCCGAGGCGTACGCCGCCGCAGCCCGGCTCCGGCCGGGTCGGCCGCCCGCACCGCGCGCCGAGGCGGTGCCGGCGCCTGCCGTCGCCGCGGCCCGCTGGCGGCCGGCCCGGGTGGGCTGATCGCCGAACTATTCCAGTGACGCCGGTCACAGCGCCCGCGGAATCGGTCATCGGGATCGTCCCGGTCGATGCTTGTCGACAATTCCGGGTCGACGGCGGTGGCTTGTCCGGTTGTCGACCGCTGGCGTCGTCGGAGAGGTCCGTCCCATTGAGTCGCGTCAGTGCTTAACTGCCCGCAAAATTGTCGGGCCGAAACGGGTTTACGCAGGTGGACGGGGTTGGCAGGCTACGGACTGACCAGTAATGTCGGCCCGTCTGGTGCGGTTACCGATCGCAAGAGGCGACGCCGCGCCGACCCGCTCAATCGTGATCAAACGAACCGGGGACCCAGTGCACCTTGGGGTGAATCCGCGGGCCAAGGCCTGTGGTAGGGCGTTCTTCCCGCCCGAATCCGTCAGCTAACCCGGTCGGCGGTGTCGGAAGGAGTTCCATCCTCGTGCAGCACGATCCCACCCCTCGCTTGTTCCCCCACCTCCACGGCCCCGCGGTGCCCGCGCCGCTCGCCCCGATCGCGAGCTGACCCGCCGGCAACCGCCCCCGCCCGAGAGCCGGGCGCTCCCTGAGTGGTCACCAACCCGCGGACGAGCCGTCCGCGCGGTCGCGCCGGCCTGCCCCCGCGCTCTGGTGCCGGTGTGCCGCTCACCCCCCGAGTCCCGTGGAGGAATCCGTGAAGCACCACCTCAAGCGCCAGTTGCGCCGCATCACCACCGACCGCCCCTACCAGGTCGCCGCCGCCTCGGCCGCGGCCCTCGTGCTCGCCACCGGCGCCGGCGCGCTGGCCGCTGGAGCCGACGAGGCCCCGGCCTCGGCGCCGGCCGCGGCCACGGTGGCCGAACTGCGGAACGCGCCCGCCGCCGCCTCGCGCGGAGAGGCCCGGATCGGTACGGCCCCGTCGAGTGCCGCCCCGTCCAGCGCCGCCCCGTCGGCCGCCGCCTCGTCGGCCGCGCCGAACCCGGACCTGACCCGCAAGCAGAGCGCGCCGAAGCCGCCGTCGCGCAAGGTCCTCGACTACGACTACCAGGCCCAGACGACGTTCTACAACTGCGGCCCGGCGGCCGTGCGGAACGCGCTCAGCGCCACCGGCATCGAGCGCACCCAGGACGCCCTCGGCGCCCAGCTGGGCACCACCGAGATGGGCACCAACTCCGCCAACGACACCACCCGGGTGCTGAACGCGGTGGTGAAGGGCGACCCGTACCGGACCCGGATGATCTCCGGCCGTGCCGCCACCCCGGCCCAGATGGACCAGCTCCAGGCCGACGTGGTCCGGGCCATCACCGCCAAGCGCGGCGTCGTGGTGAACATCGCCGGCAGCGCCACCGACACCGCCGGTGGCTGGCACTCCTTCCCCGGCGGGCACTACATCGCCGTGGTGGGCTACGACGACGACGGCCGGCTGGTGAAGATCGCCGACTCGGCGAACCCGGCGACGGCGTCGTACTGGATGACCACCATCGACCTGGCGAACTGGGCCGCGACCCGCGGCTACTCCGCCTGACCGCCACCTCCGCGTCGCACCGTCCGGGCGCCGGTTCCCCACCGGGGAGCCGGCGCCCGGCGCGTTCCGGCCCGCGCCCCTCGCCCCGGCCGTCCGACCGGTGGCACACTGCGCCCTATGGACCACGAATCGGATACCCGGGACGGCCGGCGGCCGGTCCTGCTGCTGCTGCACGGCATGGGCGCGACCGGCGAGGTGTGGCTGCCCTGGGCGCCGTTGCTGGAGCGCCGGTGGGCCGGGCGCTGGCTGGCGCCGGACCTCGCCGGGCACGGGTGGTCGCCGCCGCTGCCCCGGTACTCCTTCGCCGGGCTCGCCGGGCAGGTCGCCGGCGGCCTCAAGCCGGGTGACCGGCTCGTCGTCCTGGGCCACTCCCTCGGCGGGGTGGTGGGGCTGACGCTGGCCGCGCGTACCGCCGGGCTGGACGTGGACGCGGTGGTCGGGCTCGGCATCAAGGCGGTCTGGTCGCCGGACGAGCTGGCCCGCGCCGCCGAGCTGGCCGACCGCCCGGTCACCTGGTTCGCCACCCGGGACGAGGCGGCCCGGCGCTACCTGCGGGTGAGTGGGCTGGCCGGTCTGTTCGCCCCGGACCATCCGGTGGTCGAGGCGGGGCTGCGGCAGGTCGACGGCCGCTGGCGGCTGGCGATGGACCCGGCCGCGTTCGCGGTGGGGGAGCCGAACCTGCCCACCCTGCTGGCGGCGACCGACGTGCCCGTGGTGCTGGCCCGGGGCGAGCGCGACCCGATGGTCTCCGACGCCCAGCTCAAGGAGTTCGGGGTGCCGGTGGTGACGCTGCCCGGCCTCGGTCACAGCGCCCACGTCGAGGACCCGGAGGCGGTGCTCGCCCTGGTCGACCCGTACCGCTGAGCCGCGGGCCACCGCGGTCGCGGCGGAGATCAGGGTGTTGTGCCGCCACGCCCGGCGTCTCCGGGATAACATGCCCGTACGTCCCGGAATGCGCCGGGTGTCCTGTTAGTCCGGGTGATCTTCTCGCGCCGACCCCACCGGATCACCCACCCACCACCCCTCCTGTCCACATCTGAACGACGTAGCGCCGCGCCCGGTCCGGGCGCGGCCGCTGTTCGACAGGAGGAAGCCCCATGTCCGGGCTGACCACAGAGATGATTCCACCGGCCAGGCCGGTCATCGGAGAGGCCGAGATCGACGCGGCCGTGCGGGTGCTGCGCAGTGGCCGCGTCGTGCAGGGGCCGGAGGTCGCCGCCTTCGAGGAGGAGTTCGGCGAGCTGGTCGGGGGCCGGAACTGCGTCGCGGTGAACTCCGGCACCTCCGCCCTCCAGCTGACCCTGATGGCCCTCGGGTTCGGCCCGGGCGACGAGGTCATCGTCCCGTCGTTCTCCTTCGCCGCCAGCGCCAACGCGGTCCGGCTGGTGGGCGCCCGGCCGGTCTTCGTCGACATCGAACCGGGCAGCTTCTGCCTGGACCCGGCGGCGACCGCCGCGGCGGTCACCCACCGCACCGTCGCGATCATGCCGGTGCACCTGTACGGGCACCCCGCCGCCATGGACCAGATCATGGCGGTCGCCGAACGGCACGGGCTGGCCGTGGTCGAGGACGCCGCCCAGGCGCACGGCGCGACCCTGTCCGGACGGCCGGTCGGCGCGTTCGGCACGGCGGGCTGCTTCAGCTTCTACCCCACCAAGAACATGCACTCCCTGGAGGGCGGCATGGTCAGCACCGCCGACGGCGAGCTGGCCCGTACCCTGCGGCTGCTGCGCAACCAGGGCATGGAGCAGCGGTACGCGAACGAGATCGTGGGCGCCAACATGCGGATGACCGACGTGGCCGCGGCGATCGGCCGGGTGCAGCTGCGCCAGCTGCCGGAGTGGACGGAGCAGCGGCGGGCCAACGCCAAGCTGCTCGACTCCCGGATCACCGGCATGGTCACCCCGCCGGTCGCCGACGCCGCCCGGCACGTCTACCACCAGTACACGGTGCGGGTACCGGGCGGTCGCCGCGACGCGGCCGGGCGGCGCCTCACCGAGCTGGGCATCGGCAACGCCGTCTACTACCCCACGCCGATCCACCGCCTCCGGCCCTACCTGGGCGAGGACGGCAGGCCCGGCCCGTGGGAGCTGCCCGAGACGGACCGGGCCGCGGCCGAGGTGCTCTCGCTGCCGGTGCACCCGTCCCTGTCCCAGCGGGACCTGGAGCGGATCGCCGAGGGCGCCAACCTGGCCGGTGCTGCCCGATGACGCGGGCAAGGCTGCGCGCGGGCCTGATCGGCCTCGGCGCGATGGGGCGCAACCACGCCCGCGTCCTCGCCGGCCTGGACGGCGTGGACCTGGTCGGCATCGTCGACCCGGCGGGCGATCCGACCGGCGCGCTCCGGGCGCCGGTGGTGCCCGATCTGGATGGTCTGCTGAGGCTCGGCGTCGACTACGCCGTGGTCGCCTGTCCGACCGCTCTGCACGAGCAGGTCGGTCTGGCGCTGGCGCACAGCGGGGTGGCCGCGCTCATCGAGAAGCCGCTCGCCCAGTCCGTGGCCGCCGCGGTTCGGCTCGCCGAGGCGTTCGAGACGGCCGGACTGGTGGCCGGCGTGGGGCACATCGAGCGGTACAACCCGGCTCTGCAGAGCCTGCGCCTCCGGCTGGAGGCCGGCGAGCTGGGCGAGGTGTTCCAGGTGGTCACCCGGCGGCAGGGGCCGTTCCCGCACCGGATCGCCGACGTCGGTGTCGTGATGGACCTGGCGACCCACGACATCGACCTGACCAGCTGGGTCGTCGGCCGGGAGTACCGCACGGTGTCGGCCCGTACCGTCTCGCGCAGCGGCCGGCTGCACGAGGACATGGTCGCCGCGGTCGGCCAGCTCGCCGGCGGTGCGATGGTCAACCACCTGGTCAACTGGCTGAGCCCGCTGAAGGAGCGGTCCACGGTGATCACGGGGGAGCGGGGCTGCTTCGTCGCCGACACCCTCACCGCCGACCTGACCTTCCACGCCAACGGGGCGATCGACACCGAGTGGGAGGCGCTGCGCGCGTTCCGCGGGGTCGCCGAGGGCGACATGGTGCGCTACGCGATCCCGAAGCGGGAGCCGCTGCTGGTGGAGCACGAGCGGTTCCGCGACGCGGTCGACGGCAAGGAGAGCGACATCGTCACGCTGCGGCAGGGGCTGCGTACCGTGCAGGTCGCCGCCGCGCTGCTCCGCTCGGCCGCCGAGGGCGGCACGGTCGAGATCGGCAGCGACACCGCGCCGGTCGGCGCTGTCGCCCTCCCGCGGTCCTGATCGCGATCGGGCCGGGCGGCACCTACCACCGCGTCGACTCGTTATCGCGGTAGCACCTGTGCCGCCGGGCCGGTCGGCGCTCCGCCGGCGACCCCGCTTCGAAGGACGAGGAAAGAAGAGCCATGAACATCTGTGTCGTCGCCCTCGGGAAGATCGGGCTGCCGCTCGCCGTGCAGTTCGCGACGAGTGGGCACCGGGTGGTCGGCGCCGACGTCTCCGAGCGGGTCGTCGGGCTGGTCAACGACGGAGCGGTCCCGTTCCCGGGCGAGGCCGACCTTGACGTCCGGCTGAAGGAGGTGGTGGCGGCGGGCGCGCTCTCCGCGACCACCGACACCGCAGCGGCCGTCGCCGCGTCCGAGGCCGTGGTCGTGGTGGTGCCGCTCTTCGTCGACGGCCGGGGAATGCCGGACTTCGGCTGGATGGACGACGCCACCCGGGCCGTCGCCGCCGGGCTCCGGCCGGGGACGCTGGTCAGCTACGAGACGACGCTGCCGGTGGGCACCACCCGGCACCGGTTCGCTCCGATGCTCGAGCAGGGCAGCGGGCTCACCGCGGGTGAGGACTTCTTCCTGGTGTTCAGCCCCGAGCGGGTGCTGACCGGCCGGGTCTTCGCCGACCTGCGCCGCTACCCGAAGCTGGTCGGCGGCGTCGACCGGGCGTCGGCCGCCCGGGGCGTGGCGTTCTACGAGGCGGTGCTCCAGTTCGACCAGCGGCCGGAGCTGCCCCGGGCCAACGGGGTGTGGGACCTCGGTTCGGCCGAGGCGGCGGAGCTGGCGAAGCTGGCCGAGACGACCTACCGGGACGTGAACATCGGCCTCGCCAACCAGTTCGCCCGGTTCGCCGCCACCGTCGGCGTGGACGTCACCACCGTGATCGAGGCCTGCAACACCCAGCCGTACAGCCACATCCACCAGCCCGGCATCGCGGTGGGCGGGCACTGCATCCCGGTCTACCCGCGGATGTACCTGTGGAACGACCCGGCCGCGAGCGTGGTCCGCGCGGCCCGGGAGGCGAACGCGCAGATGCCGCAGTACGCCGTCGACCTGCTCGCCACCGCGTACGGCGACCTGACCGGGGCGGACGTGCTGGTTCTCGGCGCCGCCTACCGGGGCGGGGTGAAGGAGACCGCCTTCTCCGGCGTCTTCCCGACCGTCGACGCGCTGCGCGCCCGGGGCGCCCGGCCGTACGTGTCCGACCCGATGTACACCGCCGCCGAGCTGACCGCGCTCGGGCTGCCGGCTTACGCAGGCCAGGCGGTCACCGCCGCGGTGATCCAGGCCGACCACCCGGAGTACCGGTCGCTGACCCCGGCCGACCTGCCATCGGTCCGGGTGCTGGTCGATGGCCGCCGGGTCACCGACCCGGCGCGCTGGACCGGCGTCCGCCGGCTGGTCATCGGCGGCTGACCAGCCCGGGGTCCGGCCCGGTCCGCGCCGCCGGGCGGGCCAGGCCGGACCGGGCGGGCCGATCAGCCCCGGTCCAGGCCGTCGGGGCGGGTCCGCGGGTCGCGGGAGACCACCTCGCCCTCGGCGTTCACCCAGCCCAGCGGGCGGGCCGGGTTCCCGGCCACGAGCTGGTACGGCGGCACGTCCCGGGTCACCACCGAACCGGCCGCGACCATCGCGTACGCGCCCACCTCGATCCCGCAGACCAGGGTGGCGTTGGCGCCGATGGAGGCGCCCCGGCGGACCAGCGTCGGCGTGATCGTCCAGCCCGGGTTCTGCGCGCGGGGGCGCAGGTCGTTGGTGAAGACCACGCACGGGCCGACGAAGACCTCGTCCTCGAGGGTGACGCCCCGGTAGACGGAGACGTTGTTCTGGATCTTGACCAGGTCGCCGACCGTCACGCCGGCGTCGACGTAGACGTTGCGGCCGATGACGCAGCCGGCGCCCACCCGGGCGGAGGACCGGATGTGCGCCAGGTGCCAGACCTTCGTGCCGTCCCCGACGCGGGCGCCGTCCTCGATCTCGGCGGTGGGGTGGACGAAGGCGGGGGAGAGCGCGGTGCTGGTGTCAGACATGTCAACTCGCAGGGCTCGGGAGCGCCGTCGCGGGCGCCGGGCCGGCGTACCCGGAACCGGCGGACCGGGCCGCCGCTCCGGGCCGCCGCTCCGGGCCGCCGCCCTGGGCGCGCACGTGGTAGCGGGACTCGGCGTAGGATACGCCCTGCCTGCCCGATATCGCCCAAACCGCGCCGTCCGTCCGCCCGCCGTCGCCGGTGGCGGAGGCGGTGCTCAGGTGGTGGGGGAGACCGTCTCCGGCTCGACCGGCAGGCCGGTCCGCTGCGCCGGTGGCCGGGCGCCCCGGTCGAGCTCCCGCCGGGCGGCGGCCAGGAACGCCTCCGCGTACGACTCGGCGGGGAAGTCGCCCAGGTAGCGGCGCCGGGTGGCCCACCGGTCCGGGGCCAGCGGGTCGGTGTCGAGCAGTTCGGTGAGCACCTCGTCCACGTTGGACATGTTCCGGCGCAGCACGTAGCCCGAGCCGGCCAGCGGGAACCGCTCGGTGAACCGGTCGCCGTCGCCGCCCATGTCGGTCACCGCGTACGGCTTGCCGGAGTAGAGGTAGTCGGAGATCACCCCGGAGACGTCGGAGACCAGCGCGTCCGAGCGGTTCACGCACTCGGTCAGGGTCAGCTCGCGGGCGGCGGCGCCGAAGACGTGCTGCCGGCCGCTGCGGGCCTGGTCGGCGGCCAGCAGCTCGGTGAGCCGGCCCAGCTGCCGGGCCGAGGCGGGGTTCTGCGCGGTGTACGGGTGGGCGCGCAGGATCACCGTCGCGCCGCGCGCCAGCAGCCGCTGCAGCAGCGTCTCCGCCACCGGCAGCGAGCAGTAGTTGGCGTCCGCGTGGTGCCCGGTCCAGGTCGGCGTGTAGAGCACGGTCGGCTGCGTCAGGCCGCGGGCCGGCTCCGGGCGGACCTCGATCGCCTCCACCTGCGGACGGCCGACCACCTCGAACTTCTCCGCCGGGATCTCCACCCCGGCGCGGGCGTACCGGTCGATGGCGGCCTCGCCGGCCACGAAGATCCGGTCGAAGATCGCGGAGACCGGGTTGGTGCTGGGCGCCTTGTCGCTGTCGCCGTGGTGCAACTGCACGTGGGTGAGCTGGGTGAACCGGATGCAGTGGCTGTTCTTCGCGCCGTGGTTGACGTAGAACGCCACCCGCAGGCTCGGCACCAGCGCCTCGTCCATCGCCTTCAGCGTCGGGCAGTAGACCACCGGGGCCGTGGTGGCCGCCGCGATCGTGCCCAGGAACTCCGGCTCCCGCACCATGACCAGGAACGGCCGGCCGATCCGCTCCAGGTAGGGCAGCCACATGGTGACCTGGTACTCGGAGCCGGGCGGCGCGGAGAAGTGCAGCAGGAACTCCGGCTGGTGCCGGCGCAGCGCCCGGGTCACCGCCGACCCGCCGGCCGGCGGCCGGAACCGCCGCCGGGCCAGGTCGAGGCCGACCGCGCCGGCGCCCGCGCCGACCAGCAGGCTCACCGTCAGCGCGACGGCGGCGGGCAGCGCGGCTGCGGCTGCGGCTGCGGCCACCGCGAGCAGCCCCAGCAGGGCGGTGCCGAGGTGTGCGGCGACCAGCGGCGTCCAGCCGCGCACCGGCAGGTTGGCGGCCCGGATCTCCAGGTTGCCGGCGTCGCGCAGCGGCCCGACGAGCAGCGTCAGACCCAGCAGCACCAGCGCGGTCGCGGCCAGCGCCGGATCGAACCCGGCGTCCAGCCGCCGGGCGTAGCCGACCAGGATGCCCGCCGCCACCAGCACGGTCTCCGGCACGCTGTCGGCGCCCGGGCGGACCCGCCGCTCCCACGCCGCCGCGGCGAGCGCGGCCACCGCCAGGCCGAGCCCCCAGCCGGTCGCGCCGGTCAGCGCCACGACCAGGAACGCCAGCACGGCCAGGCCGGTGGTCAGGCCCCGGGCGAGCAGCTTCCGGACCAGGTCACCACGCATCTTGGCTGCGCCTCCCGCCGTCGCCGCGCCCGCGTCAGCCGGCGACCGCGGCGCCCGCCGCCTGGTCCGCCTGCGCCGGGGTCGGCTGGGCGGGAACCTCGCCCGGCGCCCGGCGTACGTCGATGACCTGACCGGTGAGCTCGGAGATCAGCACGTCCAGCGACGCCCGGGCGACGGTCTCCGCGGCGAGCAGGGTGTGCTCGGGCTCCTCGCCGAACGCCTTGGTGCGCATCGGGGTGGCGGTGCGCTCCGGGTTGACGCAGTTGACCCGGACGCCGAACTCGGCCCACTCGTCGGCCAGCGCCTGGGTGAGGTTGACCAGGGCGGCCTTGGTGGACGAGTAGAGCGCGTACTGGGCCCGGCCCCGGGTGTAGGAGCTTGAGGTGTAGAGCAGCAGCTGGCCCTTGGTCTGCTGGAGGTAGGGCAGGGCCTGCCGGGCGGCGATGACCGGCCCGACGAAGTTCACCTGGAGCACCCGGTCCATGGTCTCCTCGTCCATCTCGACGAGAGCGCCCTTCTCGAGGATGCCGGCGGTGACCACCACGTGGTCGATCCGGCCGGTGGCCTCGAAGGCCGTCTTCAGCGCCGCCTCGACGTCGGCGGCCCGCTCGACGTGGGTGCCGGTGCTGGAGCGGCTGAACGGGAAGACCTGGGCGCCGTAGCGGCGGGCCAGCTCGGCCAGGTCGTGGCCGATGCCGTAGCTGCCGCCGAAGATCACGATGGTCCGGCCGGTCAGCTCCTCGGTGTAGCTGCGGTGATCGGTGAGCCGGGGCGCCTGCGCGGCGGCGAGCTGGAAGAGCTTGTCCGCCAGGTGCACGTCGACCGGGTGGGTGACCTTGATGTTCTCGTCCGAGCCGTCGATCACCTTGATCGGCGTGCCGGGCAGGTAGCGCAGCACCACGCCGCAGTCGTCGGTGGCGGCGAAGTTCGGGTCGCCCTCGGCGCGCCGGTACGCCTCCCGGATGGTGCCGGAGCGGAACGCCTGCGGGGTCTGCCCGCGGCGCAGCGAGGAGCGCACCGGGATGTCGGTGATGCAGTCGTTCTCGTCGACCTGGATGATCGTGTCGGCCGACGGGATGGCCACGTCGACCGCGGAGTAGGTCCAGAGCGCGTTCACGCACTCCCGCACGATCCGGCCGCTGACCAGGGGCCGCACCGCGTCGTGGAAGAGGATGTTGCAGTCGTCGGGGCCGACCGCGTCCAGCGCGATCCGGGTGGTCGCGTTGCGCGTGTCGCCACCCTCGATCACCTTGGTGACCTTGCGGAAGCCCGCCTTCTCGACGATCTTCTGGGCCTCGGCGACGTGACCGGTGGCCATCAGCACGATGATCTCGTCGATCTCCGGGGCCGCCTCGAAGACCGCCAGGGTGTGCTCGATGATCGGCTTACCGGCGATCTTGAGCAGCTGCTTCGGGATGCCGAGGCCCAGCCGGGTCCCGGTGCCGCCCGCCAGCACCACCGCCACCGTCCGGGAGGGCCGCCATGGCGCCGGGGTCTCCGGTGCGGCGTCCGGGCCAGTGGTGTGGTCCTGCGTCATTGCCGATCCTCACTCTCAGGGATTACGTGAACAGAAGGTTCCGCCCGAACGGCGACGGGATGAACCTTAACGCGCCGGCCCGGCCGCCCCAACGGGACGGCGCGGGCCGCGCGCAGCGATGTCGATGTCGTACGCGGCCGGAACCTACTTGCCGTTCGCGAACGCCTCGTAGGCCCGCACGACCTCGTCGGTCGGGCCGTCCATCCGCAGGACGCCCGATTCCAGCCAAATCGTCCGTTCACACGTGTCCCGGATCGAGGAGAGCTGGTGGCTGACCAGGAACACCGTGCCGGCGCCCTCCCGCAGCTCCCGCACCCGCTGCTCGCTGCGCTTGCGGAAGCCCTTGTCGCCGGTGGCCAGCGCCTCGTCGATGAGCAGCACGTCGTGCTTCTTCGCCGCAGCGATGGAGAAGCGCAGCCGGGCGGCCATGCCGGAGGAGTAGGTGCGCATCGGCAGCGAGGCGAAGTCGCCGCGCTGGTTGATCCCGGAGAACTCGATGATCTCCGGGGTCTGCCGCTGCACCTCGGCCGGGGACATCCCCATCGCCAGGCAGCCGAGCACGACGTTCCGCTCGCCGGCGAGGTCGTTGAAGAGGGCGGCGTTCACGCCCAGCAGCGACGGCTGGCCCTGGGTGTAGACCGCGCCGCGGTTCACCGGCAGCAGGCCGGCGATCGCCCGCAGCAGGGTCGACTTGCCCGAACCGTTGCTGCCGATCAGCCCGATCGCCTCACCCCGGTACGCGGTGAAGCTCACCCCCTTGACCGCGTGCACCTCCCGGATGTTCGGCGCCGAGGTGCGGGTCACGATCCGCTTGAGCGCGCCGACCGGCCCGCCGCCACCGCCGGCGCCCTTGTGCACCCGGTAGATCACGTGCGCGTCGTCGACCACCACGGTCGGGATCCGCTCCTGCACCTGGGGCAGGGTGACCGTCACGTCGTTGGCGGTCTCGAAGTGCTCAACCACGGCCGTACTCCTGTTCGCCGCGCCAGAAGTAGAGGAAACCCCCGGCACCCATCACGATCGCCCATCCCACCGCCACCAGCCAGAGCTGCGGGAGGGAGGAGTTGAGCAGCGGCGCGTCCTCCAGCAGCGCGACCCGGCCCAGCTCGATGTAGACCAGCATCGGGTTCAGCTCCACCAGCCGGGTGGCCCAAGCCGGCAGCTCGTTCTCGAAGAGCGTGACGCTGTAGAGCACCCCGGAGCCGTACATCCAGGCGCGCAGCAGGAACGGCATGACCTGCTTCAGGTCGGCCACCTTCGCGCCCAACCGGGCCACCGCCATGGTGAGCCCGGCGTTGAACACCGTCTGGAGCAGGATCGCCGGCACCAGCATCAGCCAGGCGAGGGTGATCGGCTCGCCGGTGACCAGCACGATCGCGAACAGCACCACCATCGACCCGAGCAACTGCTGGAACTGGGTGACGGTGACCGCGAGCGGCAGGCAGGCCCGGGGGAAGTGCAGCGCCCGGATCAGGCCCAGGTTGCCGGTGATCGACTGGGTGCCGTTCTGCACCGCCGTCTGGGTGAAGTTGAAGATGAACAGCCCGGTGCAGAGGTACGCGATGAAGTTCGGGATCTCGTCCTGCTTCAGCACCACGCCGAAGATCAGGTAGTAGACCGCCGCGTTGGTCAGCGGCGTGAGCACCTGCCACAGCTGCCCCAGCTTGGCGTTGCTGAACGACGCGAGCAGCTTGGCGTTCGCGTACGCGGAGATGAAGTGCCGGTAGTGCCAGAGCCGCCGGCTGTACTCGGCCAGCGAGGGGCGTTCGCCGGCGACCCGCAGCCCGTACCGGGCGGCGAGCTGCGCCTGGGTGAGGCCGGCGTCGGGGTCGGCCAGCGCCGTGTCGGCCATGGATGGGCGCTCCGATCTTTCGGGTCAACGGGGATGCGCGACGATGGAATCTAGCGTGGCCAGTGCGTGGAGCGCCGCCCCCGTCGCTGCGTGGACCGTAGTTCAAAACACGTCGGGACGCAACCGTACCGTCGTTGCGGTACATTGTTCCACGTGACAGCCGAGAAGAGTCCCAGGTGACGACCGAGAAGCGCCGTGCGCCGGCCGGCGCGGCCGTGCTCCGTGACGACATCACCACGGCCATCCGCCGGGCGCTGATGCAGGAGCTCGCGGCGGTCGGCTACGGCCGGCTCTCCATCGAGGCGGTGGCCCGCCGGGCCGGGGTGAGCAAGACCGCGATCTACCGGCGGTGGAGCTCGAAGCTGGAACTGGTGCTGGACAACGTCTCCGCCGCCGCCGGTGGGAAGCTGCCGGCGCTGGACACCGGGACCCTGCGCGGTGACCTCGAACTGCTCTTCCAGGTGGTGGCGCACGCGCTGCGGCACCCGCTGGCCTCGCAGATCATCCCCGACCTGCTGGCCGAGGCGGCCCGCAACCCGACCATCGACCAGACCCTGCAGCAGGTGCTGCGGGCCCGGCAGCAGGAGATCGGCGGCCGGCTGATCAGCCGCGCGGTGCAGCGCGGCGAACTGCCCGCCGACACCGACCGGGAGGCGGCGGTCGACCTCATCGTCGGTCCGCTCTACTGGCGGCTCGCCGTCGCCCGCACTCCGCTCACCCCCGGTTACCTCGACAGTCTGGTGGAGGCGGTCGCGGTCGGCCTGGGCGCCGACGGCGTGCTGCCGCGGCAACGGGAGGCGCCCCTGACCCGGTGACCGGTGACCGCCCGAGGCGGGGAGCCGGAAGCCGTGTCCGATTCCGCTAGTCTGGCCACCGCCGATTGGCCCGGCGTTGCGGTGCTCTGGTCACCGCAGCGAGGGCAATCCCACCCTCGGAAGCTCCGACGACAAGGACGGCTCATGACGGAGGTCAAGGACGCTGTGGTGACGCGTGCCGACGACGAGAAGGGCACGAGCGCCGCGCCGCGGCAGGGTCTGGCCCGGATCAACGCCGGTGTGGCGGCTGCACCTGTCTTCCTCACCGACGCGGCGATTGCCACTTTCGCCCTCTGGACCCTGCTCTACCACCTCAACCTGGTCCTTGATCTCCGTCCCTCCGTCGTCTTCGCCGGCTGGCTCGTCAGCCTGGTGGTCGCCGCGGTCATCGCGTGGAAGATCGGCTGGGGCCGGGGCCGGGGCCCGGGCGCCACCGTCACGCCGGTGGGTGACCGGGAGGCGGCCGAGCAGCCGACCACGACCAGCGTCGGCTGGGCGGCGCTGCTGCGTCGCTACGCCCTGCCGGTCGGTGCCGCGGTCGGTGCGGCGATGTTCGCGTCGCTCGGCGGGGGAAGGCTCAGTTGGTGGGTGGCCATCCTCCTCGGGCTGGTGGCTATCGCCTCCGCGTGGCCGTCGTTCCGCCCTCGCCCTGGGTCGGTCGGCGCGCGCCCGGGGGAGACCACACCGGGGCAGGCGTGGTTCGTCATCGTCACCGCGCTGGCCGCCGCCGGGTTCTCGACGCTGATCGCCCGGGTCTCCCTCGACGACGTCTTCTACGTCGGCAAGTCGGTCTGGGTGGCCGAACGGGACGAGATCCCCTTCCGCGAGTTCCTCTTCACCGAAGGCGTCCTCCCGGCGGGCTCGGCGAACCCCCCGATTCCCTCGTTCGAGGTGTTCATCGGCGCACTGGCCCGGATGCTGGGCGTGCACGCCGCGTCGGCGACCTGGTATCTCGTCCTTCCGGTGCTGGCGGTGCTCGCGATCTTCGCGCTGTGGCGGCTGGTCCAGCGGTGGGCGCCGCGGCGTCCGTTGCTCGCGTTCAGCGTGGCCCTGGCCTACATCGTGCTCGTCGCCGGATACCCGGACGCGCTGAACACCTACCACCTGCCCCGGCTCACCCAGGGCAAGAGCGTCTTCGTCCACGCGCTGATCCCGCTCGCCTGGGTGTACCTCACGGATTACCTGGAGACCCGGTCCCGGCGGGCGGTGGCCATGCTCGCACTGCTCTCCGTCGCGGCCGTCGGACTGACCACCACCGCGGTCATCCTGCTGCCGTTGCTGGCGGCGGCCGCCGCCGTGGCGATCGCCGCCACCCGGCGCCTGCGGCTGGCGGTCGTCTGCTTCGTCGCCGCGTCGGCCTACCCGCTCCTGTCCGGTGTCGTCACCAGGCTCACCACGGACGGAGTCGACGAGGTGATCGCGACGTACGCCCAGTGGCGGGAGCCCCGGGTCATCTACGACCTCTCCCTGTGGCTCGGCCTCCTCGGCATCATCGCGGGCCTGGCGATGTGGGCGTCTCCTCTCCTGCTCCGTCGTGGCGCGCCGCGACTGCTGAGCGCCGGCGCCGCGCTGGCGGTGACGGTGCTGCTCGTACCTGGAGTGATCGGGTTCGCCAGCGACCTGACCGGGTTGGGAGCGGTCCTGTGGCGGGTGCCGTGGATCGTGCCCCTGCCGGCCCTCGTCGGCATCCTCGCGACCGTGCGCCTGCCCCGACTGACCTGGCCGAACCGGATCCTGGCCGGCGCGCTCCCCGCCGCCATGGTGGTCGCCTTCTACACCCTCGGCGTGCCGATGTGGACCTCGGACGTGCTGCGGACCGAGCCGAGCTGGCGAATGCCGGAGGTACGCAAGAACGTGACCTTCTGGATCACCCGACAGGATCTTCCGGACGGACTGGTGCTGGCCCCCACGTCGGTCATGCGGGCCATGCCCCAGGTCACCACCCGGGTCCGGGTGGTGATGGCACGGGACCTCTACCTCACCGACTACGGGATGGAGAGCCAGTTCGCCAAGGACCGGCTCCTGCTGGGTAAGTTCGCCGACGGCAACGAGCCCGTGGCCATCGGCGAGGTGAAGGCCGCCATGGACAGGGTCGGCGTTGGTGCGGTCTGCGTGTGGAAGGTGAACAAGGCCGCCGTCGAGGCCGCACCCGCCCTGGGTCTGCAGAAGTTCGCCTCGAGGAAGTCCCCGGGCGGAATGGTCTGCTACCGCAGCACGGTGCCCGCCGCGACGACGAACGGCGGCTGAGGCTCGCCGTGGCCCCGCACATCGACCAACTCCTCGGGGCTGCGGCGAAGCGGCCCGTCCGGCCCGGCGGGTTTGCCCGAAAGGTGTGTCTATACCCGAGCGAGGCCCCTGCGTCCCTTCGCGTTAAGGTCGCAGTCACACGTACCGGCGGCCGGTGGCTCGGAGGTCGGCCGCCATCGCCGTGACAGACTGCACCCGGGAGTTCGGACATGGGACGTGACCTGCGCGAAAGGCCGACAGCGCCGGACCGTCGGCCTTTCCCGCCCCGGTCCCTTGCCGTCCCGGGTACGTCGGCCGCACGCCTCGGGTGAAGACCTTGACGACCACGGGCCCGGCCCGTCATCGATCTCGTAGGGAGCGTACTCGTTGTTCGGCACGTTGACAGGACGGATCGGAGTCGCCGCCCGCGGCGCACTGCTGGTGCTGTCCTACCTGGTCATGCTCGCCGCGGGCGCCCTCGGTTGGGTCGGCCTGTTCGCCGTCGCCGGGCTGGTCGCCGTGGTCGGCGAATTCGCCCTCACCCGCTGGTCGGCGGCCTCCGACGTGCTGCTGGAGAAGGTCGGCCTCAACCGCGGGTACCGGCAGCTGACCCGGGACCTCGCGGCCGTGCTGCTGGTGGCCGCCGAGGTGGCGCTGAGCGGAACGCAGCTCAGCCTGCTGCTCGCGCTGCCCGCCACGGTCTGGGTGGTCGCCGTCTTCTCCGGCGCGCTCACCACCATGATCGAACGGCGCAACCCGGAGTCGGCCCTGGTCCGCAACATCGAGCTGGGCCCGCTCCGCTCGGCCCCCCAGCCGCCGGCCTGGGCGGCCGCCATCGCCGGTGACCGGATGCCGGTGGTGAACGTCCTGCTGGTGCCGGCCGCGGTGGTCGCCGCGGTGCGGGACGACGCCACCCCGTTCCTGGTCGCCGGCGCGGTGACGGTCGCGGTGACCGCGGTGGTCGGCGCGATCATCGCGCTCACCTGGCTGCGCGGCCGGGGTGCCGGGCAGAGCCCGCTGCTGCCCGCCGTCCAGCGCTGGCTGGACAGCTACCGCCCCGAGGTCGCGCTCTACTTCGCCGGCCCGGCCAAGGACGTCTACCAGGCGAACATGTGGCTGGCTCCGGCCGAGGCGCTGCAGCAGCGCGCGGTGGTGCTGATGCGCAACCGGGAGGCCTTCCTGGAACTGGCCGACACCCGGCTGCCGGTGATCTGCGTACCGGCCGGGGTGGACTTCATGAACCTAGAACTGGGCAGCGTGCGGGCGGCGCTCTACGCGGCCAACGTCGGCGCGAACATCCACCTGCTGCGCGAGCCGGGCATGAAGCACGTCTTCGTCGGGCACGGCGACAGCGACAAGGCGGCCAGCGTTAACCCGTACAGCAAGGTGTACGACGAGGTCTGGGTCGCCGGGCTCGCCGGCCGCGAGCGGTACGCCCGGGCTGGGGTCGGCGTGCTCGACTCCGACATCGTCGAGATCGGACGCCCGCAGCTGGCCGGGGTGCACACCTTCGGCGCCGAGTCGGTGGACCGGCCGTTCACCGTCCTCTACGCGCCCACCTGGGAGGGCTGGCTCGACGACGACCCCTACCACACCTCGCTGGTGGTGATGGGCGAGCGGATCGTCAAGGGGCTGCTCGCCGTCTCGCCCCGGATCCGGCTGATCTACAAGCCACACCCGTTGACCGGCTCGCGGGCCAAGGAGGCCAAGGCGGTGCACGACCGGGTGGTGGGGCGGATCCGCGCGGCCGGCGGCGACACCGATGCGACCTCGCTGGACGGCACCCGGCACCTGGTGGTCACCGGCCGCACGCCGGCGCTGTTCGACTGCTTCAACCAGACCGACCTGCTGATCAGCGACGTGTCCAGTGTGGTCTCCGACTTCGTGCAGAGCCAGCGGCCGTACGTGGTGGCCAACCCGGGCGGGCTGCCGGAGGACGAGTTCCGCCGGGAGTACCCGACCGCCCGCGCGGCGTACCTGCTCTCCGCCGACTGCGGCGAGCTGGAGAAGATCGTCGCGTTGACCCGGGCCGGCGACGACCCGCTGACCGAGGCCCGCCGGGAGCTGAAGACCTACCTGCTCGGCCCCGCGGAGGCCAACCCGATGGACCGGTTCCAGGAGGAGATCGGCCGCCTCTGCCGCCGCTGAGCGCGCGCCGCGCCGACACCACCGCGCCCGGGACGACCGCGTCGTCCCGGGCGCGGTCGTCTTCCCGCGTACGGCACGAGCGGCGCCTCGCCTCGGCCGGCCCGGCCCGGTGGCGGCCCGGGCCCCGTGCCGGGTCGCGGACCGGCGAACCCTGCTCAGCCGAGCAGGGTGGCCACCGCGTCGGCGGCCGGGGTGTCCGCCGGCAGCGCCTGCGCGGCCACCACGGCGGCCACCGGCAGCGGGCCGTACAGGTGCGGAAAGAGTTGCCCGCCGCGGGACGGCTCCCAGCGCAGCGCGTCGCCCAGCCGGGCCGGGTCGACGGTCAGCAGGGTCAGCCCGGTGGCGCCGGCGAAGTGCCGGCGGGCCGTCTCCACCACCTGGTCGGCGGCCGAGAGGTGGACGAAGCCGTCCTGCCGGTCCACGGCCGTGCCCGCTAGGTGGCCGGCGGCCAGCGCCTCGTCCCACTCGGTGGTCGGCAGCAGCTTGTAGATCACATCGGGAGCCTACGCGCCCGGGGAGGGTGCCGGCCGGCTCGTCCCGGAGCGGCCGGTTTCGCCGGTACCGGCCCGTCCGTCGCCCCCGGCCCGGCATGCTCAGGTGG
Source organism: Micromonospora sp. LZ34 (assembly GCF_052981855.1). Classification (NCBI taxonomy): domain Bacteria; kingdom Bacillati; phylum Actinomycetota; class Actinomycetes; order Micromonosporales; family Micromonosporaceae; genus Micromonospora; species Micromonospora sp. LZ34. Next base: position 61,969 of record NZ_JBRIQN010000032.1, on the reverse strand, counting down.
AGCGGGTCGGAAAGGGATGGCGATGCAGAGCTACGACGACGACTGGACCGACAGCCAGCGCGCGCTGTACGACGAGTGCTACCAGGCTGGCGGGGAGTGGGCCGACGACCCGGACACCCCGAGCGAGGACGTGCAGCACGTGATCAACCTCGGCGAGGCCGACGACGACACCCTGGCCGACGCCGAGATCGACTTTCCGCCGCTGGTCGACGCGGTCACCCAGGCCACCGGGGAGAACGTGACCAGCGTGCCGGCCAGCCACGACGATCCCGGCTTCCGGGGCTTCGTGGACGGGGTCCGGGACGCCGTCGCCGACGACACCTTCGGCCTCTAGCAGCCGGCCGACCGACGCCGCACCACCGGGCCGGCCCTCCCGCCCCGGTCCGGCTTCTGCCACCATTCGGGTCGACGGACCGACGAATGGGGGACCCGGGTGCGCATCCTGCTGGTCGAGGACGACCGCCGGGTGGCCGCCGCGCTGTCGTCCGCCCTCACCCGGCGCGGGTACGAGGTCGAGCACGCGGCGACCGTCGCCGCCGCGCTCTCCGCCGCCCCCTGCGACCTGGTGCTGCTCGACCTGACCCTGCCCGACGGCGACGGCACCGACCTGTGCCGGGAACTGCGCCGGCGCAGCTCGCAGCTCGGCATCATCGCGGTGACCGCCCGGGGCGAGGAGCGGGACCGGGTGCTCGGCCTGCGGCTCGGCGCGGACGACTACGTGGTCAAGCCGTTCTCGATGGTGGAGTTGCAGGCCCGGATCGAGGCGGTGCTGCGCCGCGCGGCGCACACCGTGCCGGAGCGGAACCTGATCGAGTCCGGGCCGGTCCGGATCGACGTGGCGGCCCGCACGGTGACCGTCGCCGGCCGGGCGGTGGCGCTCACCCGCAAGGAGTTCGACATCCTGCTCTCGCTGGCCCGCCAGCCCGGGGTGGCGGTGCCCCGCGACCGGATCCTGCTCGACGCCTGGGGCACCACCTGGGCGGACCGGCACACCGTCGAGGTGCACGTCGGCTCGCTGCGCGGCAAGCTGGGCGACCCGCGCCTGGTGGAGACGGTGCGCGGGGTCGGCTACCGGCTGCGCGGCGAGTGAGGGGGACGGGTGCGACGCCGCCTGGTGATCAGCTATCTGCTGCTGATGGTGCTGGTCCTGATGGCGCTGGAGACCCCGTTGGCGGCCACCCTGGCCACCCGGGAGACCGACCGGGTCCGTGCCGACCGGCTCGCCGACGCGACCCGGTTCGCCTCGCTGGCCGGCCCCGCGCTGCGCGGCGGCACGCCCGGCCCGCTCGACAACGAGCTGCGTAGCTACGACGAGCTGTACGGGATCGGCGCGGCGGTGGTCGACCGGGACCGCCGTACCGTGGTCGCCTCGGCGAGCTGGCGGGTCGCCGCGGGCACCGGCGCGGCGCTGGACACCGCCCTCTCCGGCCAGCAGGCCAGTGGGCCGGAGTCGGTCTGGCCGTGGGTGGACGGGCCGATCGTGGTGGCGGTGCCGATCAACGACGGCGGTGAGGTGCTCGGCGCGGTGGTCACCGCCACCCCGGCCGACCCGGTGCGCCGCACCGTCACCACCTGGTGGCTGCTGCTCGCCGGGATGGGCCTGCTCGCCGTGCTGGCCTGCGTGCTCACCGCGTTCGGGCTGGCCGGCTGGGTGCTGCGGCCGGTCACCGAGCTGGACGCGGTCACCCACGAGATCGCCGAGGGGGACCGGGGCGCGCGGGTGCAGCACCGGCTGGGCCCACCCGAGCTGCGCCGGCTGGCGGCCAGCTTCAACCACATGGCCGACGTGGTCTCCGACGTGATGGACCGGCAGCGGGCGTTCGTCGCGCACGCCAGTCACCAGCTGCGCAACCCGCTCACCGCGCTACGGCTGCGGGTGGAGGAGCTGGGGCCGAGCCTGACCGATCCGCAGGGCCGCGCCGAGCACCGGCTGGCCCTGGAGGAGACCGACCGGTTGGCCCTGGTGCTGGACGCGCTGCTCACCCTGGCCCGCGCCGAGCGGCGGGAGAACCAGCGGGTCACCGTGGACGCGGCGGCGGTCGCCGCCGCCCGGATGGCCGCCTGGGAGCCGCTGGCCCGGCACCGGTCGGTCACGCTCCGGCTGGTGACGCACGACGCGCCGGCGTACGCCCGGACCGTGCCGACCGCCATCGACCAGGCCCTGGACGCGCTGATCGACAACGCGGTGAAGTTCAGCGGCGCCGGCGGGGAGGTGACGGTGACCGTCCGTTGTCAGGACGACGGGACCGCGCTCGAGGTGCGGGACACCGGCCCGGGGATGACCAGCAGCCAGCTGGGCCAGGCGACCGAGCGCTTCTGGCGGGCGCCGGACGTGCAGAACGTCGACGGCGCCGGGCTGGGCCTGACCATCGTCGCCGTGCTGGTGGACGCCTCGGACGGGCGGCTCACCATGCGCCGGGGCGAGCCGCGCGGCCTGGTCGCCGGCCTCTGGTTCCCCGCCCCCGCCGGCGCCGAGCACCCCGACCCGCCGACCGTCGATCCGCCAACCCACCCGCCCGAGCCGCTCCCCGCTCCCAGTCACGCGGAGGCACCGTGATCGTCTGACGCTCCGCAGGTCGGGAACGCCTTCCGAACCCTCCTGACCATCAGTCGATCAAGGTGTCCGGGCTCGTCGCGGCGGGGGCGCCGAGGGTGGGTCAGGGTTTGGTGGCGCGGTACCAGGCGGCGGCGCCGGGGTGCAGCCGCAGCGGGGCGGTGGCGATCGCCGCGCGGGGACTCATCCGCCCGGCCGCGGGATGCGCGGCGGCCAGTTCCTCGCGGCGCTCCATCAGCAGCCGCGTCACCTCCCGGACCAGCGCCTCCGGCAGGTCGGCCCGGACGATCAGGAAGTTCGGGTTGGCCACCGTGGTGACCGGGTCGACCCCGTACACCGAGCGGGGGATGTCCCGGGAGACGTACACCTCCGGGTTGCCGCGACGCAGCGGCTCGGTCCACTCGCCCAGGTCGACGATCCGGATGGCGGTCGCGCCGGCCAGCTCCTCGACGCCCCGCACCGGCAGCCCGCCGGAGAAGAAGAAGGCGTCGATCCGCCCGGCCCGCAGCGCGGTCATCGAGTCGTCCAGGCCGAGCCGCTCGCGACGGACCGCGTCGTCGCCGAGCCGCGCCACCTCCAGCAGCCGGGTGGCGGTGATCTCGGTGCCGGACCCGGCCGCGCCCACCGACACCCGCCGGCCGCGCAGGTCGGCCAGCGTGCGGACCGGGCCGCCGGCGGTGGTGACCAGGTGCAGCAGGTCGTCGTAGACCCGGGCCACGGCGAGCACCGACGGATGCGCGGCGGGCGCGGCCGGCAGCACGTCCGCCTGGGTGAAGCCGACCTCGGCCTCGCCGGCGCCGACCAGCCGGACGTTCTCGGCCGAGGCGGCGGTGACCACCACGCTGGCCCGCACCCCGGGCAGTTCCCGGTTGAGGATGGTGGCCAGCGACTGCCCGAACGCGTGGTAGACCGCGGTCGGGCTGCCGGTGGCGATCCGGATCGGCACCGGCGCGGCCGGCGACTCCCGGCAGCCGGCCAGCCCGGGCAGGGTGGCGACCAGCAGCAGCGCCATCAACGCGGCCGGCCGGATGCGGCGCGGCCGGCCGCGGCGGTTCCCGGTTCGACTCACGCGCTGCACTCTGCGCCGCCGGGGCCGCCCACCGCAACCTCGGCTCACCGGTCGGGCGGCGTCGCCCCTGCCGGCACCTCGACGGCGCGGGTAGGTTCGCCGGGGTACGCCTCAGGCCCGATCGGTGGCCCGGGCGGGACCGAGCGCGGTGCTGTGCAGGATCCGCTGGCGGTGCGGGCCGTCGGCGACGCTGACCAGGAAGCAGCCGGTGCCCGGGCGGAGCAGGGCCGGGACGTCCAGCAGCGCGGCGCCGCGGACCAGGACGGCGGCGAGTTCCCGGTCGGTGAGCCGGACGCCGAGGATGTGCCGGCGCACGTGCCGCCCGCCGGCCAGCAGGGCGGCGCGCCAGGCCGCCGCGGCCAGCCGGGGCCGCCACACCCGGCGGGCCATCGAGGCGCCGGGGAACGGCCCGCCGAGCAGCTCCCGCCGGCCTTGCCGCCAGCCGGCCTCCAGCAGCCGGGCGTACGCCGGGCGGTGTTCCCGGGGCACCGAGAGCCGGTGCAGCTCGTAGCGGCGGCGCAGCCCGCCGACGGCCAGCTCGTGCTCGACCGGGACGTCCAGCCGGGTGAGCAGTTGCCGCATCCGCTGGGCCGCCTCCTCGCGGTTGAACTCCACCGTGCCGTTGCGGTGGGCCGGTGGCGGCTGCCGGTGCCCGGAGCCGGCCGGCGGGGGCATGCAGCGCAGCAGGCAGGCGGCCTCGAACGCGTCGGCCAGGGTCAGCCAGTCCAGCGGCGGCGGCGTCGCCGGGAGCCGGGGCCGGTCGAGCAGGATCGGTTCCAACAGGGGCGCTCCTCGTGGGGCGTCGGGTCTTCCTTACCGTGACCCGTGGGCCGCCCCGGCGGTACCGATCCGGCCCAGCCTTGAGGAAATCTTGCGCCTGCCCTACAGCTCGGTGACCACCACGTCGACCACGCGTGGCCGACCGGCCGGCGCGGGCTGCTCCAGCACCTGGTACTTCAGGTCGCGCAAAGCGGTCACCAGCCCGTCGGCGGTACGCGGCCGGGCGCCGGCGAGCAGCAGGTCGCGGACCAGCCGGCCCTTGGTCGCCTTGTTGAAGTGGCTCACCACCGACCGCACGGGCACCCCGTCGACCTCCCGCTCGTGCAGCACCCGCACGGTCACCGTGCGGGCGGCCAGCGCGCCGCGCGGCGTCCAGGTCGCCGCGTACGCGCCGGAGCGCAGGTCGAGCACCGGACCGTCGCCGGCCGCGGCGTCCATCGCCGGCGCCAGCGCCCGCCGCCACCAGGCCGACAGCGCGCCGACGCCGGGCAGCTTCGCGCCGATCGGGCAGCGGTACGGCGGGATCCGGTCGGTGAGCCGGACCGCGCCCCAGAGACCCGAGGCGACCAGCACCGACCGGCGGGCCACGCGCTGCGCCGCCGGCGGCAGCGACGCGAGGTCGAGCGCCTCGTAGAGCACCCCGGTGTAGATCCGGCCGGCGGGCGCGGTGGCGGCCGCCCGCAGCCGGGCGTTGCGCCGCAGCTCGGCACCCTGCCCTGGGCTGAGCCCGAGGGCGGTCCGGGCCGCCTCCTGGTCGCCCGCGGCGAGGGTGACCAGCGCCGCCAGCACCTCCTCCCGGGCCGGGTTCAGCTCGGGCAGCGAGAGCCGGGTCAGGTCCAGCCGCCGGCCGGTGCCGGCGTCGGCCTTCCCCTCGGAGGGCGGCAGCAGGATGAGCATCGGTGACTCCTCGATTTCCCGGCGGTCGGGGGCCGGCCGGGCCAGCGTACGGGGCGGGCCTACCGCCACGGCCGCACCGGTTCCTCCGGGTGGTACACGCGATAACCGCCGACCTCGGTGAGCAGCGCGGCGTCGGCCCGGTCGCCGAGCAGCCGCCGCAGCCGCCGCTCCATCGTCGAGCCGGCCGCCACCAGGTAACCCGGCCGATCGGCCCGTCCCACCCGGTCCCAGTACGCCGGCACCCGGTTGCGCCCCGGGGTGACGTCGCCGTCGAGCACCCCGCAGACCACCTCCTCGGCGGTGTTGAAGACCAGGCGGTTGCAGGTCCAGTAGTCCCCGTACACCTCGCGCAGGCCGGCGCCGCGCACCGCGGCGGCCAGCTCACGCGCCTGCCGCTCCTCGGTCCGGGACGCCGCCGTGCCGACGGCGACGAAGAGCACGGTGACCACCAGCGTGGTGGCGGCCAGCGCAGCCAGCACGGCGGTGGCGAGCGCCCCGGTCAGCCGGCCGGCCACGCCGACGGTGCCCCGCCAGCAGGCGACCGCCGCCAGCCAGAGCGGCCAGAGCATCGCCGGCAGCGACAGTTGGAGCACCGACAGGTACCGCGCGTTGCCCAGCGGGTCGGTGGCGGCCTGCGGGCTGCGCACGTACGACAGCAGGATGGCGGTGGCGCCGGCGACCAGCGCGAGCTGCACCACCGGCCCGACCCGCCGGCCCCGCGGGCCGCCGGCGCTCCGGCGGTACGCGACCACCGCGGTCACCGCGGCGACCACCAGCAGCACCGGATAGAGCAGGCCGAACCACTCCTGCCAGCGGGCGCAGCCGTCGACCGGGCAGAGCCCGGTGGCCAGCGGCACCCCCTCCAGCAGCCCACCGCGCAGCCGCTCGGACCACGGCGGGGTGCCGCCGGTGCCGGCACTGACCTCCCGCAACGTCGACAGCGAGTCCTCCCCGGTTGGGGCGACCAGGTTGTCGTAGATCATCGGCGCCGCCCCGACCACGAAGCCGGCCAGCAGCAGCATTCCGGCCCAGCCGAGCAGCTCCCGGCGGGCCGCCCAGAGCAGCGCCAGCCCGGCCACCGCCAGGTAGGGCACGATCAGCCAGTCCGACCAGACGGCCACCCCGGCGAGCAGTCCGGACAGCCCGACGGCCAGCCGCCGGTGGCGGAGCGTGCGCTGCGCCAGCCCCACCACGATCAGCAGCATCAGCAACACCGCCGCCTTGGCCTCGGGCCGTCCGCCGACCACGGTGAGCTGGTCCCGCACCACCCGCTCCGAGCCGAGCGCCAGCAGGCCGACTACGAAGGTGGCGAACCACGGCGAGCCGATCCGCCGGGTCAGCTGGTGGATGAGCCAGAGGAAGAGCGCGTACAGCACCAGCAGCGGCAGCCGCAGCACCGGCCAGCTCGGCCCGGCGACCGCCACCAGCGGCGCGGCCAGGTACGACTCCAGCATCCCCATGTAGCGCTGCCCGTACAGGAAGACCGGGAGTTCCCGGCCCTCGGCGATGTGCAGCGCGGCCAGCCCGAACGTCGCCTCATCGCTGTTGGAGACCGGCACCGTGTGGAGCGTCAGGACCAGCCGGTAGCCGACCCCGACCAGCCCCAGCAGCAGCGCGACGAGCGCCGGTCGGTCGAGCTGCGGGCGCCACCGCCCACGGTTCCGCACTGCCTGCGACACGACCAACGCCCCCGTCGTCGTCCCGCCCGGAGTGTTTCACGTTCGGCGGGACCGGCGTGCCGGATCGGGCGGAGTCGGCGCCGGCCGAGGCGGTCGTCTCGCGTGGCCGAGGTGGCCGGTCTGTGGCAGGGTGACAGCGTGCCACCCACTCCCGCCGGCCAGCTGGCCGTACCGCAACTGCACCGGGCCGCGCGAGTCGAGGACGCCGTCCACCAGCTGGTCGAGCGCCGGTTGCGGCGCACCGGCTGGCGGATCAACATCATCGCCTACACCGGCTACGGCGCGCCGGGCTGGGTGCGGGTGATGTGCCGGGTGCTGCTGGGCCGACCGGACACCCGCCAGCGGGCCAAGCCGGAGAAGGTACGCGGCTGGCGCAGCTTCACCACCCTGCCGGCCAAGCACGTGACGGTGACCATCGAGGCGGGTGGGGTGCGGCACGAGGCGCACGCCGACCGCAGCGGCTTCATCGACACGGTGGTGGCGGCCGACCTGCCGCCGGGCTGGGGTTCGGTGCGGCTGAGCATGCCGGACGCCGAACCGGTCGATGCGCCGGTGCGGATCCTCGACCCGGACGTCCGGTTCGGCATCCTCTCCGACATCGACGACACGGTCATGGTGACCGCGCTGCCCCGGCCGCTGCTCGCGGCGTGGAACACGTTCGTCCTGGACGAGCACGCCCGCAACGCGGTGCCCGGCATGGCGGTGCTCTACGAGCGGCTGGTCACCGCGCATCCCGGCGCGCCGGTCTTCTACCTCTCCACCGGCGCGTGGAACGTCGCGCCGACGCTGACCCGGTTCCTGTCTCGGCACCTCTACCCGGCCGGGCCGCTGCTGCTCACCGACTGGGGCCCGACGGCCGACCGGTGGTTCCGCAGCGGCCGCGAGCACAAGCGGGTCACCCTGGCCCGGCTCGCCAAGGAGTTCCCGGACGTGCAATGGCTGCTGGTCGGCGACGACGGCCAGCACGACCAGGAGATCTACCGCGAGTTCGTGGTCGCCCACCCGGAGAACGTGGCCGGAGTGGCGATCCGCCGGCTGTCGCCGACCCAGGCGGTGCTCGCCGGTAGCCTGCCGGCGCCGGCCGGGCCCTCGTCGCAGGGGCCGGTGGGGCAGAAGTGGCTCTCCGCGCCGGACGGGGCGGGGCTGTGGAAGCTGCTCCGCGAGGCGGGCCTGGTCTGACGTACGCCCGAGCCCGTGCTCGGCGCCCGGCGGTTACCTGCCGGGCCTGCGGTCGCGCTGGCGGGACGGCGGTGTCGTGACGCAGGGCGACCGACCTGGATTACTACTTCCCTGTAGCGGGTGATGCCTCGGAGTCATAGATATGCCTCTGAGGCATCAGGCTTGTGGGGAATCAGTAGCGTTCCCCAGCCTGCAGGCCAGGCGCACGCAGTAGGTGATCATAGGTGCATGGCGACATACGCGTGGCCCTCGCTGGCAGCCGATGAGCAGGTGCTCTTCACCCAGAAGGGCTACGTACCCTTCCGGAGTACCACTCTTTCCGCCGTCGGGGTACTCCTCGTCCTCACGAACATGCGGCTACTGTTCGCCCCTCGTCGGCTGCTGGGATTGCCCAGCTTCGGGGAGTCGCTGATCCGGGCCAGGTCCGTGAGCTTGCGGGAGATCACGGGAGTCACGGGGCAGCGAGAAACGGCAGGCGAGGCGCCACGCGGGAGGCTCGCCCCGGTCACCCCTGTCGCAGCCAGAGCACCCCGAGCGGGGGCACCTGGAGCGCGGCGGAGGCCGGCATGCCGTGCCACGGCACGTCCTCGGCGTGCACCTGGCCCAGGTTGCCCACCCCCGACCCGCCGTAGTGGTGGGCGTCGGTGTTGAGCACCTCGGCCCAGGTGCCGCCGGCCGGCAGCCCGACCCGGTAGTGGTGCAGCGGCAGGGCGGAGAAGTTCGCCACGCAGACCAGGGTGGAGCCGTCCGGGGCGATCCGGACGAACGAGACGGTGTTGTTGGCGACGTCGTCGCCGGCGATCCAGCGGAACCCGGCGGGCTCGGTGTCCTGCGCCCAGAGCGCCGGGGTGTCCCGGTAGACCGCGTTGAGGTCGCCGACCAGCCGCTGCACCCCGGCCCGGGCCGGGTCGTGCAGCAGGTACCAGTCCAGCCCGCGCTCCTCGCTCCACTCCCGGTCGTCGGCCAGCTCGCAGCCCATGAAGAGCAGCTGCTTGCCCGGATGCGCCCACATGTACGCCAGCAGCGCCCGCACGTTGGCCAGCCGCTGCCAGGTGTCGCCGGGCATCTTGCCGGCGAGCGAGCCCTTGCCGTGCACCACCTCGTCGTGGCTGATCGGCAGCACGTAGTTCTCGCTCCAGGCGTACGCCAGGGAGAAGGTGAGCTGGTGATGGTGGTGCTGCCGGTAGATCGGGTCCTTCGAGGTGTAGAGCAGGGTGTCGTGCATCCAGCCCATGTTCCACTTGAACCCGAAGCCGAGCCCGCCGTCCGCGGTCGGCCGGGTCACCCCCGGCCAGGCGGTCGACTCCTCGGCGACCAGCACCACCCCGGCGTGGTGCTTGTAGACGGTGGCGTTGACCTCCTGCAGGAACGCGATCGCCTCCAGGTTCTCCCGGCCGCCGTGCACGTTCGGCGCCCACTGCCCCTCCTGGCGGGAGTAGTCCAGGTAGAGCATCGAGGCGACCGCGTCCACCCGGAGCCCGTCGACGTGGAACTCCTCGCACCAGTAGAGCGCGTTGGCGACCAGGAAGTTGCGCACCTCCCGGCGGCCGAAGTCGAAGACGTACGTGCCCCAGTCGGGGTGCTCGCCGCGGCGCGGGTCGGGGTGCTCGTAGAGCGGCGTGCCGTCGAAACGCGCCAACGCCCACTCGTCGCGGGGGAAGTGCGCCGGCACCCAGTCCAGGATCACCCCGATGCCGGCGCCGTGCAGCCGGTCGACGAGGTGACGGAACTCGTCCGGGTCGCCGAACCGGGCGGTGGGGGCGTAGTAGCCGGTGACCTGGTAGCCCCACGAGCCGCCGAACGGGTGCTCCATCACCGGCAGGAACTCCACGTGGGTGAAGCCCAGCTTGGTGACGTACGCGGTGAGCTGCTCGGCCAGCTCCCGGTAGCCCAGGCCGGGCCGCCAGGAGCCCAGGTGCACCTCGTAGACGCTCATCGGCTCCTGGTGCGGCCGGTGCCGGGCCCGCCGTTCCAGCCACGCGGCGTCGGCCCACTCGTAGCGGGAGTGGTGCACCACGGAGGCGGTGGCCGGCGGCACCTCGGCGTAGGCGGCGAGCGGGTCGGCCTTGTCCCGCCAGTGCCCGTCGGCGCCGAGGACGCGGTACTTGTACCGGGCGCCGACCCGGACGCCGGGCACGAACACCTCCCACACCCCGCTGGCGCCGAGCGAGCGCATCGGCCAGCCGTCGTCCGGGGCCCAGCCGGTGAAGTCTCCGACCACCCGGATGCCCTGGGCGTTCGGCGCCCAGACCGTGAACGCGACGCCCTCGTCGTAGACCCGGGCGCCGAGCGCCTCCCAGAGCCGCTCGTGCCGGCCCTCGCCGATCAGGTGCAGGTCCAGCTCGCCCAGCGTGGGCGGGTAGCGGTACGGGTCGTCGTGGACCGCGCCGTCGACCTCCACCCGGTAGTCGAGCACGCTGCCCGGCAGGGTGGCCTCGAAGACACCGGCGTCGTGCACCCGTTTCATCGGGTGCCGCTCTCCGCCCACCACGACGGCCACGTCGCCCGCGCCGCGGCGCAGCGTACGGATGATCGTCCGGCCGTCGGCGGGGTGCGCGCCGAGCAGGGCGTGCGGGTCGTGCGTCGCGCCGGTGATCAGCTGGTCCATCGGGCGTCGTCCTCCTGCGCGGGAGCGGTGGGGGCGGTGCCGCCCGACAGCTCGGCGGGCACGTCCGCGACGGTCAGCTCGGCCGAGGCCGCCGTCGCCGGCGGCGGGGTGTCGGGGGCGGCCGGGCGGCGCACGGTCAGCACGTGCGCGGGGTGCAGGTACGGGTCGAGGCGGACCGCGTTGCGCTGCCCCCACTCGTACTGGGCGCCGGTCAGCTCGTCGTGCACGGTGAACCGCTCGTGCCAGTCGAAGCCGAGCGCGGGCATGTCCAGGGTGGTGTTGCCCCACTGCACTTCCCGCGGGTCGAACGAGCAGACCACGACGACCGTGTTGCCGGTGTCGGGGTCGTACTTGGACCAGCAGAGCAGCGCCGGATTGTCGATGTCGTGGAAGACCAGGTTGCGCAGCCGGTGCAGGGCCAGATTCTCCCGGCGCACCCGGTTGAGGGTGGCGATGAACGGCGCGAGGGACCGCCCCTGCGCCTGCGCGCCGGCCCAGTCCCGGGGCCGCAGCTCGTACTTCTCGTTGTCCAGGTACTCCTCGGCGCCGGGGCGGGCCACGTGTTCGAAGAGCTCGTAGCCGGCGTACATGCCCCAGGACGGGGAGAGCAGGGCGGCCAGCACCGCCCGGATCTTGAACATCGGCGGGCCGCCGTGCTGGAGCGTCTCGTGCAGGATGTCCGGCGTGTTGGGCCAGAAGTTCGGCCGCATGTAGTCCGCCGCCGCGACCAGTTCCGCGCAGTACGCGCGCATCTCCGCCGCGGAGGTGCGCCAGGTGAAGTACGTGTACGACTGGGTGAAGCCGATCTTGCCCAGGCCGTGCATGATCGCCGGCCGGGTGAACGCCTCGGCGAGGAAGAGCACGTCCGGGTCGACCTGCTTGACCTGCCAGATCAGCCAGTGCCAGAAGTCGAACGGCTTGGTGTGCGGGTTGTCCACCCGGAAGATCCGGATCCCGTCGCCGACCCAGTGCAGCACCACGCGCAGGATCTCCGCCCGGATGCCCTCCGGATCGTTGTCGAAGTTGAGCGGGTAGATGTCCTGGTACTTCTTCGGCGGGTTCTCCGCGTACGCGATGGTGCCGTCGGCCCGGGTGGTGAACCACTCCGGATGGTCGGTCACCCAGGGGTGGTCCGGCGCGCACTGCAACGCCAGGTCCATCGCCACCTCCAGGCCCTGCTCGGCGGCGGCGGCGATGAAGTCCCGGAAGTCCTCCGCCGTACCCAGGTCGGGGTGGATGGCGTCGTGCCCGCCCTCGGCGGCGCCGATCGCCCACGGCGAGCCGACGTCGTCCGGGCCGGCGGTGAGCGCGTTGTTGCGGCCCTTGCGGTTGACCCGGCCGATCGGATGGATCGGCGGCAGGTAGAGCACGTCGAAGCCCATCGCGGCGACGCCCGGCAGGCGTTCCGTGGCGGTGGCGAAGGTGCCCGAGCGGGCCGGCGCGTCGACGGTGGCCGGGATCGCGCCCTCGGAGCGGGGGAAGAACTCGTACCAGGCGGAGAAGAGCGCCCGCTCCCGGTCCACCCAGAGCCGGTGCTCCTCCCCGGTGGTGACCAGTTCCCGGACCGGATGGTCCCAGAGCAGCGTGGCCAGTTCCAGCGCCGGACCGACCCGGCGGGGCAGCGGCAGGCCGCCGTCGCGCAGCGCCCGGGCCGCGGCGCGGACCCGGTCCCGCTCGGCGGCCGGCACCAGCCCGGCGGCGGCGTCCAGCACCCGGGCCCCCTCGGCCAGGTCGTTGGCCAGGTCGGCCTCGCCCTGACCGGCGGCGATCTTCTTGGTGACCGCGTTCTGCCAGGTGAGGTACGGGTCCTGGAACGCCTCGACGGCGAAGGTCCAGGTGCCGACCGCGTCCGGCCGGATGGTGCCGTGCCAGCGGTCCTGGCCGGGCTCGCCGGGGCGCATCCGGGTGAACGGGCGCGGCTGCCCGTCGGGGCCCCGCCAGACCACGTTGCAGCCGAGCGCGTCGTGGCCCTCGCGGTAGGCCCGCGCCGAGACCGGCACCGCCTCGCCGACCACGGCCTTGGCCGGGTAGCGACCGCACGAGACGACGGGGGAGACGTCTTCGATCGGGAACCGTCCAGTCACCCCGCCAACCTACTGCGCGTGATCCGTTCCCGCGCGACTCAGCCGGCGGCGCCCACCGACCGGTACACCTCCACGGTCTGCCGGGCCACGGTCTCCCAGGAGAAGTGTTCCACCGCCCGGCGCCGGCCCGCCCGGCCGAACTCGGCGGCCCGCTCCGGGGCGGCCAGCACCTCGTTGATCCGGGCGGCCAGGTCGGCCACGAAGGCCGCCGGGTCGAGCGGCCGGCCGGAGCCGTCGGTGGCCTGTCGGATCGGGACCAGCAGCCCGGTCTCGCCGTCGGCGACCACCTCCGGGATGCCGCCGGTGGCGGTGGCCACCACCGCGGTCTCGCAGGCCATCGCCTCCAGGTTGACGATGCCCATCGGCTCGTAGACCGACGGGCAGACGAAGACGGTGGCGTGCGTGAGCACCTGGATCACCTCGTGCTTGGGCAGCATCTCGGCCACCCAGACCACCCCGGAGCGGGTGGCCCGCAGCTCGTGGACCAGGTTCTCCACCTCGGCGGCGATCTCCGGGGTGTCCGGCGCCCCGGCGAGCAGCACCAGCTGGGTGTCCGCCGGCAGCGATCGGGCCGCCCGCAGCAGGTACGGCAGTCCCTTCTGCCGGGTGATCCGGCCGACGTACACCACGCTCGGCCGGGTCGGGTCGATGCCGAGCCGGTCCACCACGTCGGTGCCCCGGTCCGGGGCGTACTGCTCGGTGTCGATGCCGTTGTGGACCACCCGGACCCGGTCCGGGTCCACCGCCGGGTACGCGGCCAGCACGTCCCGCCTCATCCCCGCGCTGACCGCGATGACCGCGTCGGCCGCCTCCACCGCCGTCCGCTCGCACCAGGAGGAGAGCGCGTAGCCGCCGCCGAGCTGCTCGGCCTTCCACGGCCGCAGCGGCTCCAGGCTGTGCGCGGTGACCACGTGCGGCACCCCGTACAGCAGCTTCGCGGTGTGCCCGGCCAGGTTGGCGTACCAGGTGTGGCTGTGCACCACGGCGGTGCCGGCGCAGCCCGCGGCCATCTCCAGGTCCACGCCCATCGTGCGCAGCGCGGCGTTCGCGCCGGTCAGGCCGAACGGCTCGGCGTACGCGGTGACGCCCGGCTCGGTGCGCGGCGCGCCGAAGCAGTGCACCCGGACCTCGGCCAGCCGGCGCAGCTCGCGGGCCAGGTACTCGACGTGGACCCCGGCGCCGCCGTACACCTCCGGCGGGTACTCCCGGGTGAGCAGGTCGACGCGCAGCTGAGGGGAGTCCGTCATCCCCCGCACCCTAGTGCAGAACTGTGCCCGTACGAGTGGTGAAGTCCGACGCGGATGGATAGCGTCGGGACATGGCTGACAAGGTGCTCGCGATCGTCCTGGCCGGCGGGGAGGGCAAGCGCCTGATGCCGCTCACCACGGACCGGGCCAAGCCGGCAGTCCCCTTCGGCGGGATGTACCGCATGGTCGATTTCGTTCTCTCCAACCTGGCCAACGCCGGCTACCTCAAGATCGTGGTACTGACCCAGTACAAGTCGCACTCGCTCGACCGGCACATCACCAAGACCTGGCGGATGTCCACCCTGCTGGGCAACTACGTGACGCCGGTGCCGGCGCAGCAGCGCCGCGGCCCCTGGTGGTTCGCCGGCTCGGCCGACGCGATCTACCAGAGCTTCAACCTGATCCACGACGAGCAGCCCGACTACGTGATCGTCTTCGGCGCCGACCACATCTACCGGATGGACCCGCGGCAGATGGTGGAGGACCACATCGCCTCCGGGGCCGCGGTGACGGTGGCCGGCATCCGGCAGCCGCTGTCGATGGCCGACCAGTTCGGGGTGATCGAGGTCGGCGAGGACGGCCGGCGGATCCGGGCGTTCCGCGAGAAGCCCACCGACGCCGTCGGCCTGCCCGACGCCCCCGACGAGATCTACGCCTCGATGGGCAACTACGTCTTCACCACCAAGGCGCTCTGTGACGTGGTCGAACGCGACGCGGAGGACAAGTCCAGCAAGCACGACATGGGCGGCAGCATCATCCCGATGCTGGTCGAGCGGGGCGAGGCGAACGTCTACGACTTCCGCGACAACGAGGTGCCCGGCAGCACCGACCGGGACCGCGGCTACTGGCGCGACGTGGGGACGCTGGACTCGTTCTACGACGCGCACATGGATCTGATCAACGTGCACCCGGTTTTCAACCTCTACAACTTCGAGTGGCCGATCTACACCGAGCAGCCGCCGTACCCGCCGGCGAAGTTCGTCCACCAGTGGGGCGAGCGGGTCGGCCGGGCGGTCGCCTCGATGGTCTCGCCCGGCGCGGTGATCTCCGGCTCGCTGGTGGAGAACTCGGTCGTCTCGCCCAAGGTGAAGGTGCACTCCTGGGCGCACGTGGACGGCTCGGTGCTGATGGAGGGCGTCGAGATCGGCCGGCACGCCGTGATCCGCCGGGCCATCCTCGACAAGAACGTGGTCGTCCCCGAGGGGGCCGAGATCGGCGTCGACCTGGAGAAGGACCGGCAGCGCTACACCGTGTCGGACAACGGCGTCGTGGTGATCGGCAAGGGCCAGCGGGTGGAGCTGTGAGCCGGCGCCACGTGTGACCCCGCCCGCCGGAGGGAAAGAGTCAGCGTCCGTCCCGCCTGAGGAGGTAGCCGCAGTGGCCCATCCCCGTGCCGGCCAGCCCGCCGAGCCCGCCGACCTGGTCGACGTGCCGAGGCTGGTGACCGCCTACTACGCCGAGCACCCGGATCCGCAGGACCCGGCGCAGCAGGTCTCCTTCGGCACCTCCGGCCACCGCGGGTCGAGCCTGCGCAACGCCTTCAACGAAGATCACATCCTCGCCGTCACCCAGGCGCTCTGCGACCACCGCCGGGAACGCGGCCCGGACGGCCCTCTCTTCCTCGCCCGGGACACCCACGCCCTCTCCGCCCCGGCCGCGGTGACCGCGCTGGAGGTGCTCGCCGCCAACGGGGTCACCGTGCTGGTGGACAGCCGGGACGGCTACACCCCCACCCCGGCGCTGTCGCACGCCGTACTCGCCCACAACCGGGGACGGACCACCGGGCTCGCCGACGGTATCGTGATCACCCCGTCGCACAACCCGCCCGACGACGGCGGCTTCAAGTACAACCCCACCCACGGCGGGCCGGCCGACAGCGACGTCACCAGGTGGATCCAGGACCGCGCCAACGCGATCCTCGCCGGCGGGCTGAAGGAGGTCCGGCGGATCCCGTACGCCCGGGCCCGCGCCGCCGATACCACCGGGTCGTACGACTTCCTGGCCGGCTACGTCGACGACCTGCCGGCGGCCATCGACATCGACGCGATCCGCGCCGCCGGGGTGCGCATCGGCGCCGACCCGCTCGGCGGGGCCAGCGTGGCCTACTGGGGCGAGATCGCCGAGCGGCACCGGCTGGACCTGACGGTGGTCAACCCGACGGTCGACCCGACCTGGCGGTTCATGACCCTGGACGGCGACGGCAAGATCCGGATGGACTGCTCCTCGCCGAACGCGATGGCGTCGCTGATCGCCGCCCGCGCCGACTACCAGGTCTCGACCGGCAACGACGCCGACGCCGACCGGCACGGCATCGTCACCCCCGACGCCGGCCTGATGAACCCCAACCACTACCTCGCGGTCGCGATCGCGCACCTGTTCCGCACCCGTACCCAGTGGGGCCCGGCCGCCGCGGTCGGCAAGACCCTGGTCTCCTCGTCGATGATCGACCGGGTCGCCGCCGACCTGGGCCGCCCGCTGCTGGAGGTGCCGGTCGGCTTCAAGTGGTTCGTGCCCGGGCTGCTCGACGGCGCGGTCGGCTTCGGCGGCGAGGAGAGCGCCGGCGCGTCGTTCCTGCGCCGCGACGGCGGCACCTGGACCACCGACAAGGACGGCATCCTGCTCTGCCTGCTCGCCGCCGAGATCATCGCGACCACCGGGCGTACCCCCAGCCAGCACTGGACCGAGCTAGCCGAGCGCTTCGGCGCACCCTCGTACGCCCGGATCGACGCGCCGGCGAGTCGGGAAGAGAAGGCGGTGCTCGGCAAGCTCTCCCCGGAGCAGGTGACCGCGACCGAACTGGCCGGCGAGCCGATCACCGCGACCCTCACCACCGCGCCGGGCAACGGCGCGCCGATCGGCGGGCTCAAGGTGACCACCGAATCGGGCTGGTTCGCCGCCCGGCCGTCCGGCACCGAGGACGTCTACAAGATCTACGCCGAGTCGTTCCAGGGCCCGGAGCACCTGACCCGGATCCAGCAGGAGGCGAAGGACCTCGTCTCCGAGGTGCTCAAGCAGGCCTGACCCCCGCTCACCGCGGTGGCGGGAGCTCCCGGCGGTTGAGCTGCTGGCGCAGGCTCTCGGGGAGCAGCTCGCGCAACTGGTCGGGCAGCAGCGGCAGGTCCAGCAGACTCAGCTTGAGCTGGTTGCGCTCCTGGTAGCGGCGCGGGTCGAGACGGACCACCAGGCCGGCGTCGCGGCGGTAGCGCACCCGCACGGCCCCCTCGGTCACGGCGTTCCGGATTACGATGCCGTCCATCTCCATGACGACCGGCCCGGACCCGGGGCGCAGCTCCAGGTGGATGGTCTCGTCCGGGGAGAGCACCACCGAGCGGGAGATCCCGGCCATCGGCGCCGACGGGGTCACCACCACCGCGTCGGTGGCCGGGGAGATCAGCGGACCGCCGGCGGCATAGCTGTACGCGGTCGATCCGGTCGGGGTGCTCAGCACCAGCGCGTCGCACCGGTAGTAGCCGTACTGCTGCCCGTCGACGGCGAGCGTGGCGTTGACGAACCCCGCGCCGGGCTGGCGGACCAGCGCGACGTCGTTGAACGCGACGACGTCCTCGCCGCACAGGTCGCAGACCAGGCAGCTGTGCCGCTCGACGGTGAAGTCCTTGACGGCCAGCCGGTCCAGTGCCCGCGGCAGGTCCGGCGGCTCCACCTCCACCAGGAAGCCCAGCTTGCCGACGTGCACACCGAGGACGGGCTTCGGGTCGCGCACCGCGGAGCGCAGCGCGCCGAGCATGGTGCCGTCCCCGCCGATGGCGATCAGGGCGTTCGACGCGGCGGCCACCTCGTCGGCCGGCAGCGGCTCGACCGTGGCGGGCACCCGGTGCCGGTCCTCGGCGCGTACCGTCACGCTCATCCGGTGCCGGGTCGCCCAGTCGACGACGATCCCGACCACCTCGGAGACGTCCCGGGTGGGATGCAGCACCAGCCCGAGCCGGATCCGGTCCATACCTACAGCTCACCACATCCGGGACGGCTGGACCGCGCTTAACCGGCAGGTACGCGGCGTGGCCCAGGGGGTAGGGGCCGACGGATCATGTGACCAGCTCGTCGAGGAGTCGCTGCAGGCGCTCGGCCATCACCGTGCGGGAGCGGTGTTCTTCGATGTACCGCCGGCCGCGCCTGCCCATCTCGGTCAGAGTGCTGTCGTCCACCTCGGCGAGCTTGCGAAGGCCGGCCGCCAACTCGTCGGTCTGAACGCTGACCCCGGAGTCGCTGGATGCCAAGATCTCCTCGGGCTCCCCCGGGCAATTGTTGATCACCGGCAGACCGGCGGCGAGGTAGTCGTACAGCTTGTTGGGGCTCGCGCCCAGGCGGTAGACGGGGCTGTCCACGAGGACGTGTATCCCGATGTCCGCGCCGCGGAGGATTCCGCGTAGCTCCTCCTTCGGCAGCGGGTCGAGGAAGTGCAGGTTGGTGAGGCCCTCGGCCTTCGCCCGTCGAACCAGATCCTGTTTGTCATGGCCGTCCCCGATCAGGACGAACGTGTGCTCGGGCAGTTCGGCGACGGCGTCGAGCAGTCTGCCCAGGCCGTTGATCGGTCCGTGCGAACCGGCGAACACGAAGAGCCGGCCTCGTACTGGGACCCGGTCCGGCAGCGGCCGGTACAGGTCGTGGCGCAGGTCGAAGTCCTCGGGCTCGGCGCTGTTGCTCACCCACGTCAGCTTGGCCGGGTCCACCCCCGCCTGCGCGAAGTAGTCGCGCCAGCCGTGCGCCACGATCACGATCCGGTCGGCCCGGCGGTAGAGCCAACGCTCGAGTCCCCGCAGCCCCCGATGGGTGAGTGAACCGCGCCGCAGGTATCCGGTGCTGACCATGGCCTCCGGCCACAGGTCACGCACCTCCAAGATGAACCGGGACCGGCGGAGTCGGGCGAGTGCCCACCCGGCCACCGGCGTCAGGATGTGCGGGGACGATGCGAACACCACGTCTGGCCGCGGCTGGCGCAGGGCGGCGAAGAAGGCGTTGCGTGCGTAGCTGACCCAACTCAGCACCCGGCGATGATCGTTGCGGGTGTAGCCGGTAACCGGAACTGTGACGAAATGCGGGTCGTCCGGCACGTACTCGCGTCGGGTGACATGGTCCAGGCCGGCGGCGATGATGCTCCACTCCCAACCCTCCAGCCGGCCGAAGAGTTCGACGTGTCGGGTGCCGCCCGCGTGCGATAGCGGCTTGGCGTAGTGGTTCAGAATGAGAACCCGTCGCGTCTGCGTTGGTTGTTCTACCACCGTGCGACCTCCTGTTTCTGTGCGCGGCGTCCGAATCCGGAAACGGGCTGCTGGACCGCGACGGCGGCGAGGATCCAGAAGAACCGGGTGTCGAAGTAGTCGCCGGAGAACATGCTGGTGAGCAGGATGTATATGGCTGCGACGGCACAGCCGATTTGCTCCTTCGGGATCAAGGACCATGGCCGTCCGTCCCACCACCACCGGCATATGGCGAACACCAACAAACCAAGGCCGATCAGGCCGGTTTCCGCCGCCACGGCAGTCAGGTAGTTGTGGGGATATCCGAAGCCGATTGCCGCGTAGAAGCTGTCGAGACCGGCTCCGGCAAGAGGGTGCTCGAGGAACATGCGCCAGGCCGCCGAGAGCAACTCGGGGCGGGTCGAGTAGTCGCTGCTCTCGATGCCTGCGCTGGAGTACCGGGTCTCCGCGACGGAGGCGAAGCGTTCACCGACCGCGGCCCACACCAACCAGGCGGAGATGCCGCCGACCAGGACCGTGCCGAGCAGTATGGAGGCCCGTCGCCGGGCGAAGAAGACGAAGAAGATCATCGCAGCCCCGACCAGGGCGACCAACCCCCCTCGGGATCCTGAGAGTACCGCTGCGGTTCCCAGCAGAGGCAGCGGCGACAGCAGCCACCACCGTCGCGAAAGCACCGCAAGGGCGATGGAGGCGATCAGCCCCATCGCCACCACCCGGACGAAGACGTTCGGTCCTCCGCCGAACGCGGAATAGCGTCCCTGGCTCTGCGGACCCGCGGCCAGGGCGCCCAGGGCGTAGGCGATGCCCGCGACGAGCATGAGTACCAGCAGCACCCTGGCGGCGCGTCGGGGATTGCCGACTGTCAGCGCGGTGGTGACCAGCACCAGGATCCACAGTGTCAGCAAATCCCAGAGGGCCTTGTCGGTGCGAGCGCCGAACGGTGCCCAGAGGAAGGCCAGCATCTGCACGCCGATCAGCGCGCTGAAGACCAGGAAGAACCGAGGCCACGGCTGGGCCCGGCCCCGTACCGTCTGGCTCACGTGCCAGACAAGGGTTACGCCCAACAATCCGAGGCAGGCCGGTATCCGCAGGTCCTGGCCGTTGTAGATGGAAAGCCCGGCCCGGTCGAGGGTGAAACGTCCGGCGAGTGCGACGACGAACAGAGCGGTCAACAGTGTCACGGGAAGCCCAGGCTGCTGGTGCCGGGGCGTGCTGGCTCGGGGGGCCCGGTCTGGGACGATCATCGGGTACGTGCGGTACCCCTGGGTCGCTGATGGCATGACTGCTCGTTTCTCAGAAGGATCAATCAGGTAGGGCGGGAGGCGCCAGTTGGTCGTCAGCCGCGCCAGTAAGCCGTCGACGGGCTACCCCGACGGTGGCGGGCGGGGCGGAGGGGCATGGCAGGGTGGCCGAACTCATCACCGCGAGGAGCGCACCGACGCCGTACGCGACCGCGGAAGCGACCGCCGCGCCGAAGGCCCCGTGCCCGGGTATGAGCAGTAGGTAGCCGGCGAGCGCGATCACCATGGCCGGAATGTCGGCCACCAGTGCGCTGCGTGCCCGTCCGGTCGCCACGGCCAGGCCCACTGCGATCCGACTGACGCTGTAGAAAAGCGTGCCGATGGCCAGGGGTGGTAGGAGTTCCAAGGACTGGCGGTACTCGGGTCCGAAGACGGGCACCATCGCGAGATGGCCGGCGACCAGCAGACCGACTGCGGTGGCCAGACCGTAGGCGGCGGCACCGAGCAGCGGCCGGACCAGTCGAAGCTCGCCGGCGAGGAACCGGCGATGCCAGCGCGACGCCTGGGCGTCGACGTACGACTGGACCGGCCAGGTCACGAACTCGGCCAGCGTGGCGACCACGATGTACAAGCCCAGTTGTTCGTAGGAGCCCAACCACGGCAGCAGGAGCCGGTCGGCGCGAAGCATGACCACGCTGGCCAGGCCGGCCGGGAGAAGCCGGAACCCGAGCCGGCGCACCTGCCGGAGGTTGTGCGTGGGGTCGGAACCGCCGGCCCGACGGCGGCGCAAGAGCACCCAGGCGACGACGGGCGCGGTGCTCAGCGCGGCACCGTAGATGAGCAGCCAGAGGGCGGGGGATCTGTTGCCGAGTGTGGTCAGCATGGTGACGGCCATGATCAGGACGAGTTGACCAGCGACCGTCCCCATCACGAATGGCCCAGCGACTCCGGAGGCAGCCGCGCCTGTGCGTACCGCCGCCCCGGCCATCATGGCGAGGGCGGCGACCAGGAAGGCCAGCAGGGTGAGACCGCCTCCGCTCGAGGTCCCCGCGCCGATCATGAAGACGAACGGCAGGCTCACGGCCAGCACGACGACGGTGGACGGAAGGATCAGCCGCAGGGCGTCCGTGGTCGCCGTGATCGGACTGCGACCCGGCGAGACCGATGCCGGGTAGGCGCGGTCGGTGCCCGCCAAGGCGACGATGTTGCACACGTACGTGACCTGGAGCAGCAGAGCGAGGTTGCCGCGTCCGGTAGGACCCATCGCGCGGGCGGCCAAGGCGTTGATCAGCAGGCTCGCCGCCCCGACCGCGAGCTGTGCCCCCACGAGGTGCCCAGCCGTCTGCAGCGGTGACGAAGCCGCGCTCCGGCCGCGTCGGGTGACCTTCGCGTCCGTTCGCCCAGGCGTGGCCGCCGGCGGGGACACGGTCACTGGAGCGGTCCCGAAGGGCCTCGTCGGACGCGGCCGCCGGCCGCTCCGGCCGCCGCCCGCCCGCGCGCCCGGAACGGGAGGGCCGGCCACGCCGGCCCTCGCGGTGCCTCCTGACCCGAGCCACGCCTCTCTTCGCTCGATGTCACCTCGCGTGAACTCCCCTCGTCACGACCTGTCGTACGGACGGGGCGGCGAGTCGGCGGGGAGTCGCGCCCCACCCGCCGGGCCGCCCCGGCCAGTCAGCCCAACAGCGGCACCTGCTGAGCTGGACCGAATACCGAACCCGCGGGATGGCTGCACAGCTGGGCCAGCTGCGCGACGACCTTCTCCGGTTCCTCGTATGGATCGAGGCCGCTCACCTCCATCGGATCCAGCGCTGGCACCGCCACGTGCGAGATCAGCGGGTGCAACGGCCGGTTGTCGGTCTCGCCAGTGCCCAGCAGGTCCTCGTGCAGCTTCTCGCCGGGCCGCAGTCCGGTGTAGACGATCGGCACCGAGCTCTGCGCCTGCTCGGCCATCTGCCGAGCCAGGTCGGCGATGCGCACCGGCTCGCCCATGTCGAGCACCAACGCCTCGCCGTCCCGGCCGATCTCCGCGGCCTGCAGCACCAGGTGCACCGCTTCCTGCACCGTCATCAGATAACGGGTCACCTCGGGGTGGGTGACGGTCAGCGGGCGGCCCGCCTCGATCTGCCGCTGGAACGCGGTCACCACCGAGCCCCGGCTGCTCAGCACGTTGCCGAACCGGACGCTGAGGAAGGTGCCGGCGAACCGGGAGGCGGCGTGCGCGGTCAGCCGCTCGGTGATCCGCTTGGAGTAGCCGAGGACGCTGATCGGGTCGGCCGCCTTGTCGGTGGAGATGTTCACGAACTTGGCCACGTCGCGGCAGGCGTCCAGCACCGACAGGGTGCCCCAGACGTTCGTCTTGACCGCCTCGCCCGGGTTGCGTTGCAGCAGGGTGAGGTGCTTCAGCGCGGCCGCGTGGAAGATCACGTCCGGCCGGCGTTCCTGGATGATCCGGCGGATGCCCTCGTCGTCGCGCAGGTCGGCGAGGATCAGCTCGGGGCCGTCGAGCAGGGCCCGGCCGGCCAGCGACATCTGCAGGCTGTGCAGGGCCGACTCGTCGCGGTCCAGCATCATCAGCTCGCCCGGGTCGGCCTCCATCAGCTGCCGGCACAACTCCGAGCCGATCGAGCCGCCGGCGCCGGTGACCAGGACGCGGCGACCGGCGAGGCTGTTGGTGCTCAGCGGCAGGTCGGCGACCACCTGGCGGCGGCCGAGCAGGTCGCTGATCCGCACGTCGCGTACGTCGGTGACGGTGATCCGATGGTCGACCAGGTCGCGGACCGGGGGCAGCACCTTGAACGCGGCGCCGGTCTGGAGGGTGGCCTCACGGATCTGCCGGATCAGCGCGGCGTCGGCGTTGGCGACCGAGAAGATCACCGTGGTGGCCCCGGTGCGGCGGACGGCCGCGCCGACGTCGTGCCGCCCACCGAGCACCCGTACCCCGCCGATGCGCAGGTCGCGCTTGTCCGGGGCGTCGTCGAGCGCGCCGACCGGCAGGTACCGGCCGCGCGGGTCGCTGAGCATGGCCCGCAGCAGGCCCTGCCCGGCGTCACCCATGCCGAACAGCAGCACGGGCGTGGAGGAGCGGACGTCCGGCCGCATGGCCAGGTCCCGGCGGTGGCGGTAGGCGAACCGGGCGCCGAGCATGAACAGCAGGGCGAGCGCGCCACCGACCAGCGGGGTGCTCGCCGGGACCGGCCGGTCGGCGGACGGCAGCAGGCCCAGCAGCACGATGCCCGCCGTCGTGATCGCGGTGCCGGCGACGCCCTGCACCTCCTGGAGGCTGCCCAGTGGGTGCCGGCCCGAGTAGAGCCGGCGCACCGCGGCCACCGCGACGTGCACGACGGCGGCGATGGCGGCGACGCCGGCGGCGCGGGCGAGCAGGCCGGGCGGCGGTTGGAACTCGTAGCGGGTCCAGGCGGCCGCGAGGAAGCCGCCGACCCAGGCGGTGGTGTCGGTGGCGAGGAAACCGGCGGCCCGGCGGCGCGCCCTGGCCCGGCGCGATGTCAGTTCCGTACGGGTGCTCTCTGTGTCCCGCGGCATGTGTGCTCCCTGTCCCGTCTCCGGCCGCTCCCACCACACGGCGGCGAAAGGGCTTTTGTCCTCGTTTAAGTAGTTACATGCCGTCACTTGTCTTTTGGGCGGTTTCGCGATTGCCGGCCGAACGTACCGGCGGCGTTCGCCGCGTGGGTAGCTCCGCTCACCGGGCGGGGACGCCCTTGACCACCACGCCGTCCGGCACGTCCCGTACGACGCAGGCGCCCGCGCCGACCGTGCTGTCCCGCCCGACGCGCAGCCCCTGCAGCACCGCGGCGGTGGTGCCGATCAGCACCCCTTCGGCCAGGTGGCAGTCACCGGAGACGGCGGCTAGCGGGTTGACCGAGACGTAGTCGGCGAAGGTGCTGTCGTGGCCGACGGTGACGTTCTGGTTCAGGTGCACGTGCCGGCCGATGGTCACGTTGGTGGTGACCCGGGCGCCCGCGAACGCGACGAACCCCGGCCCGTGCTCGGTGTCCGGTCCGATCGTCGCGGCCGGGTGGATCAGGCTGGCCACCGGCGTGGCGTAGCGGTCGACGCGCTGCGCCACCGCGCGCCGGATCCGGGGGTCCCCGATGCCGATGACATGGTGGGTGTCCGGCGGCGCGTCGCGCAGCCAGGCGAGCCCGCCCAGGTACGGCACGTCCAGCCGCTGCACCCGCTTGAGGTTCTCCTCGGAGGGCCGGTCGTCGAGGAAGCCGAGCAGCCGCCAGCGCGGGCGGGTGAGGCCGGCGTCCATCGCCCGGGCGATGGACAGCACCTCCCGGCCGTGGCCGCCGCAGCCGACGACCACCAGTGGGGTCGTCACGTCGTCGCCGCTCCCGTCCGCAGGGCCAGGAACTCGTCGATCGCGCCGAGCACGAACCCGATCTGCCGTTCGGTCAGCGCGCTGCCGCTGGGCAGGGTGAGTCCTTCGGCGAAGAGCGCGTCGGCCGCCCCGGTGAGCAGGCTCTCGGCCCCGGCGTAGGCCGGTTGCCGGTGCATCGGCTTCCACACCGGTCGCGTCTCGATCTCCCGGCCGGCCAGGTGGGTGGCGAGGTCCGCCACTCGCCAGCCGGCCCGCTCGGGGTCGACTCGGATGCAGGTGAGCCAGCAGTTGGCGTCGGTGTCCTCCGCGCCGATCAGCTCGACTCCGGGCACCGGCGCGAAGAGCTTGGCGTAGCGGTCGCGCAGCTGCCGGCGGCGGGCGATCATTCCGTCGAGCCGGACCAACTGGGCCCGGCCCAGCGCGGCCAGCAGGTTGCTCAACCGGTAGTTGTAGCCGGTCTCGCGGTGCTCGTAGTGCGGCAGCGGCTCGCGCGCCTGGGTGGCCAGGTGCCGGGCCCGGGCCAGCAGCGCCAGGTCGTCGGAGACCAGCATGCCGCCCCCGGAGGTGGTCATGATCTTGTTGCCGTTGAAGGAGAGGGCGCTGATCCGACCGAACGAGCCGGCCGCCCGGCCGTCGTGCCGGGCGCCGAGCGCCTCGGCCGCGTCCTCCACCACCGGTACGCCCGCGTCCGCGCAGAGCGGCAGCAGGGCCGTGTAGTCGGCGCAGCTGCCGAACATGTCGACGGGCACGACGGCGCCCACCCGCTCGCCGCGGCCGGCCAGCCGGCGCAGCAGTTCGGCCAGCAGGGCGACGTCGATGTTGCCGGTGTGCGGGTCGCAGTCGACGAAGACCGGCCGGGCGCCGGTGTAACGGACCGCGTTCGCGGTGGCCACGAAGGTCACCGTCGGCACGACGACCGCGTCACCGGGGCCCACCCCGACGCCCACCAGGGCCAGGTGCAGGGCGGCGGTGCCGGAGCTCACCGCGACCGCGCCCCGGGTGCCGACCCGCTCGGCCACCTCGCGCTCGAACGCGTCGAGGTCGGGGCCGACCGGCGCGACCCACCCCGAGCGGAGGGCGGCGAGCACGTACGACTCCTCCAGGGGCCCGACGTCGGGGGGCGACAGGTAGATGGTCCGGCTCATCGGGCGCCTCCGGGGCGGGTCGTCATACCGGGGTGCGGTCGCGGTCGCGGGACGCCGACCAGTACGGCGTGCCGAGGAACTCGGGGGCGGTCGGGGAGCCGGCCGCGGCGATGCCCTCCCGGCGCAGCACGGTGCGGACGGTCGCGGCGAGGATCGACAGGTCCAGCCGGAGGCAGTGGCTGTCGACGTACTCCACGTCGAGGTCGAACTTCTCCTCCCAGCTGAGGCCGTTGCGGCCGCGTACCTGGGCCAGTCCGGTGACGCCGGGCCGGACCTCGTGCCGGCGGGCCTGGGTGGGGGAGTAGCGGGCGAGGTACTCCGGCAGCAGCGGGCGCGGCCCGACCAGGCTCATGTCGCCGCGCAGCACGTTCCAGAGCGTGGGCAGCTCGTCCAGGCTGGTGGCGCGCAGCCAACGCCCCAGCGGGGTGAGCCGGTCGCCGTCGTCGATCAGGCCGCGGCTCGGGTCGGGCGACCGCATGGTGCGGAACTTGACCACCTCGAAGAGCCGGCCGTGCAGTCCGGCGCGGCGCTGGCGGAACAGCACCGGACGGCCGAGTCCGAGCGCGACCAGGAGCGCCACCACCGCGAGCACCGGCGCGGCGAGCACCAGCAGCACGGCGGCGACGGTCACGTCGAGGATCCGCTTGCCGCGGTCGGGCCGGGCCTGCTGCCGCGGCGGGCGTTCGGGCGCGTTCACGAGGGCAGGCACCGGCACCGTTTCGACCTCCCGCAACAGTCATCGCGTTACAAACAGGTTTTATCAGGCAAATAGGTCGCAGCAGCGGCGAATAGCGACACTCAGGCAGCAACCCGTCGGATCAACCCCAGAACTCCCACCGAAGAAACGGCTCTGACCAGGCAGATCCCACGGACAGCCGGACCGGACGGGCGGGCAGTAGAGTGCTCGACGGCCGATCGGGCGAGGGGAGTGCCGTGCTGCACCTGCGGGTCATCGTTCCGCCGGACCAGTCCTCGGCCGTGACGGACCTGCTGGCCGCCGAACCCGGCGTGACCCACCTCGCGGTGCTCGCCGACGCCGCGCGCCAGCCCCGGGGTGACCTCATCCTCTGCGACGTGGTCCGGGAGAGCGCCGACAGCGTGCTGCATGGGCTGCGGCAGCTCGGCGTGGAGGCGCGCGGCGGCATCGCGGCCGACGACGTGGAGCTGACCATCTCGACGGCCGCCGACCGGGCCGCCCGTACCGCGCCCGGCAGCGGAGCGGACGCGGTGGTCTGGGACGAGATCGCCGCGAAGACCGGCGAGCAGACGGAACTCTCCGCCACCTACCTGGTGCTGATCATCGTGGCCACGATGATCGCCGGCATCGGTGTCCTGCTGGACCAGCCGATCCTCATCGTCGGCGCGATGGTGGTCGGCCCCGAGTTCGGCCCCCTGGCCGCGCTCTGCGTGGCGTTGCTGCGGCGGCGGGGGCGGGTCGTCCTCCGGTCGGTGCAGGCGTTGGTGGTCGGCTTCCTGGCCGCCATGGTGGCCACCGTGCTGAGCACCTGGGCGCTGGACGCCGCCGGTCTGGTCACCCGCGACATGCTGCTGGCCGAGCGACCGTTGACCGACTTCATCTGGCGGCCCGACGCGCTCTCCTGGGTGGTCGGTCTGCTCGCCGGGGTGGCCGGCATGCTCTCGCTCACCTCGAAGAAGTCCGGCAGCCTGGTCGGCGTGCTGATCTCGGTGACCACGGTCCCGGCCGCCGCCAACGTCGCGGTCGCCGCCGCGTACCGGGTCTGGCACGAAGCGGCCGGCTCGGCGCTGCAGCTGGTGATCAACCTCTGCGCGATCGTGCTCGCCGGGTTGCTCACCCTCCTCGTGCAGCAGCTCAGCTGGTGGCGGCTGACCCGGCGCGCCGCTGACCGGCCCGCGCGGCGGGGGCGCTGAGCCCGGTCACGGCCACGCGTCGCCGGCGTCGAGCCGGCCGGCGAGCAGCGTCCGCAGCGGCACCGACTCGCCGTCCCGGCCGCCCTCGCCGACGATCAGCGGCGCCGGGCTGGGCGGTGGCGCGGCGCCGAACAGCCGGGCCCGCAGACCGCCAGGCACGGTCAGCAGGTAGAACCGCCCGTCGACGTCCACCGCCCGGCTCCGGGCCCGGTCGACGTACCAGCCGGTGAGCCGGGTCCGGTAGCGGCCCCGTCCGGCGTATCCGCGGGCGACCAGCCGGGTGGTGGCCAGGCCGCGTCGGGTCGCCTCGGCCACGAACCCGGCCACCAGCTCGGCGGCCTCGGCCCGCTCCGTCGCCCGTCGTCGCTCGTCGGCCGCCGCGTGCGCCCGTACCGCGCGCTGCTGCCGCTCCCGCCAGTCCAGGCTGTCGTCCGCACTCACGACCGCGACGGTACGCCCCACCCGGCCGCCCGCCGCCGCGTGGCCGCGTGATCTCCACCGGCTCGCCGGGCAGCACCTTCCGGCCCGGGGCGGCCCGGCGGATCGGGGCACCAGGCTGGGGCGCTGTGGAGCTGAGTCGTCTGTGACATCAGCTCCACAGCGTCCGACACCTGCGGCCGGCCGTGTGCATACCGCGCGACGGGCGGTAGCCGACGCTCTCGGCCGTCGGGACCCGGCGCGCGCCGCGCCCGGCGTGCGCTACGTCAGGCCAGGCCGGCCCGGCGCAGCGCCTCGGCCATCGCGTCGTTGGCCGGGGCCGGGCCGCCCCGGCCCTGCCGCTGCGTCCCGCCGCGTCCGCCCTGGCCGTCGCGGGCGCCGCCGCGTCCGCCCTGGCCGTCGCGGGCGCCGCCGCGTCCGCCCTGGCCGTCCCGGGTGCCGCCGCGTCCGCCCTGGCCACCGCGTCCGCCCCGGCCGCCCTGGGCGTCGCGCTGCGGGCCGCCCTGCTCGCCACGGGGACCGCCGCGCTCACGGCGGCCGCCCGGCTCCGCGTCGTCCTCGAGCCGCAGGGTCAGCGAGATCCGCTTGCGGGGTACGTCGACGTCGAGCACCTTGACCCGGACCACGTCCCCGGACTTGACCACCTCGCGGGGATCCTTCACGAACGTCCGGGACATCGCCGAGACGTGCACCAGGCCGTCCTGGTGCACCCCGACGTCGACGAACGCGCCGAACGCGGCCACGTTGGTGACCACCCCCTCCAGCACCATTCCGGGCACCAGGTCACTGATCTTCTCCACCCCCTCGACGAAGGTGGCGGTGCGGAACTCCGGCCGGGGGTCGCGGCCCGGCTTCTCCAGTTCGCTGAGGATGTCGGTGACGGTGGGCAGGCCGAACGTGTCGTCGACGAAGTCGGTGGCCCGCAGCCCGCGCAGGATGGTGCTCTTCCCGATCAGCGACCGCAGGTCCTGCCCGGTGTGCGCGAGGATCCGGCGCACCACCGGGTACGCCTCGGGGTGCACGCTGGAGGAGTCCAGCGGGTCGTCGCCGTCGGGGATGCGCAGGAAGCCGGCGCACTGCTCGAACGCCTTCGGGCCGAGCCGGGGCACCTTCTTCAGCGCCGCCCGGGAGCGGAACGGGCCGTTGGCGTCCCGGTGCAGCACGATGTTCTCCGCCAGCCCGGCGCCGATGCCGGAGACCCGGGTCAGCAGCGGGGCCGAGGCGGTGTTGACGTCCACCCCGACGGCGTTCACGCAGTCCTCCACGACCGCGTCCAGCGACCGGGAGAGCTTCACCTCGGACAGGTCGTGCTGGTACTGGCCGACGCCGATCGAGCGCGGGTCGATCTTGACCAGCTCGGCGAGCGGGTCCTGCAGGCGGCGGGCGATGGAGACCGCCCCGCGCAGCGAGACGTCCAGCCCGGGCAGCTCCTGGGCGGCGTACGCGGACGCCGAGTAGACCGACGCGCCGGCCTCGGAGACCACCACCTTCGTGAGGTTGAGCTGCGGGTGCCGCTTGACCAGCTCGCCGGCGAGCTTGTCGGTCTCCCGGGAGGCGGTGCCGTTGCCGATCGCGATCAGCTCCACCCGGTGCGCCGCGGCGAGCCGGGCCAGGGTCTCGATCGAGGCGTCCCACTGCCGGCGCGGCTCGTGCGGGTAGATCGTGTCTGTGGCGACGACCTTGCCGGTGGCGTCGACCACGGCGACCTTCACGCCGGTGCGCAGGCCCGGGTCCAGGCCCATGGTGGGCCGGGCGCCGGCGGGCGCGGCGAGCAGCAGGTCGCGGAGGTTGGTGGCGAAGACCCGGACGGCCTCCTCCTCGGCCGCCTGCCACAGCCGCATCCGCAGGTCCGCGCCGAGGTGGATGAGGATCCGGGTGCGCCAGGCCCAGCGCACCGTGTCGGCCAGCCACCGGTCCGCCGGCCGTCCGGCGTCGGAGATGCCGAACCGGGCCGCGATGGCCGCCTCGTAGCGGCTCGGGCCGGTCGGCACGGCGTCCGCCGCACCCTCCGACTCCGGCTCCATGGTCAGGTCGAGCACGCCCTCCTTCTCGCCCCGGAACATCGCCAGGATCCGGTGCGACGGCAGCTTCGGGTACGGCTCGGCGAAGTCGAAGTAGTCCGCGAACTTCGCGCCGGCCTGCTCCTGCCCCTCGCGCACCCGGGAGACCAGCCGGCCCCGGGACCACATCTGCTCGCGCAGCGACCCGATCAGGTCCGCGTCCTCGGCGAACCGCTCGATCAGGATGGCCCGGGCACCGTCCAGCGCGGCGGCCGCGTCCGCGACGCCCTTCTCCGCGTCGACGAACCCGGCGGCCGCCTCCCGCGGCTCCCGCGTCGGGTCGGTCAGCAGCGCGTCCGCCAAGGGCTCCAGCCCCGCCTCGCGGGCGATCTGCGCCCGGGTCCGCCGCTTCGGCTTGTACGGCAGGTAGATGTCCTCCAGCCGGGACTTGGAGTCGGCGGCCATGATCTGCGCTTCCAGCGCCTCGTCCAGCTTGCCCTGGCCGCGGATCGACTCCAGCACGGCGGCCCGCCGCTCGTCCAGCTCGCGCAGGTAGCGCAGCCGCTCCTCCAGGGTGCGCAGCTGGGTGTCGTCGAGCAGGCCGGTGGCCTCCTTGCGGTACCGGGCGATGAACGGCACGGTGGCGCCGCCGTCGAGCAGCTCCACGGCCGCCCGCACCTGACGCTCGGCGACGCCGAGCTCCTCGGCGATCCGCTGATGAACAGAGAGGGTCACGATCTCGATCCGCCTTCGGTCTGGGTTCCGCTCTGCATTGTGCCGGCCCGCCCCGACGACCGTCGTCGCGCCCGGCCGGGCGACCCGTCGTCGGCGTCCGCTCGGCTGCGCTAGCGTGGCGATCATGGAGCAACCTGCGGAGCCGCGCGCCCGGCGGCTCTTCGGCGGCAGCGCCCGGGCCCTCGGCGACCTGGCGGTGAGCCCGTTCCGCGCGGACCGGGACCGGATCGTCGGCTCCCCGTTCTTCGCCCGTCTCGGCGGGGTCACCCAGGTGATCAGCCCGGTCGGCAGCGGCCTGCTGGTGCACAACCGGCTCACCCACAGCCTCAAGGTCGCCCAGGTGGCCCGGGCGATCGCCGAGCGGCTCACCGCCGACGGCGAGCACCGTGACCTGCTGGCGAAGCTCGGTGGCTGCGACCCGGACGTGGTGGAGGCGGCGGCGCTCGCGCACGACCTCGGCCACCCGCCGTTCGGGCACCTGGGGGAGCGGGTGCTGGACCGGCTGGCCCGGCACCGGCTGGGGCTGACCGACGGCTTCGAGGGCAACGCCCAGTCGTACCGGATCGTCACCAGCACCGAGATCCGGGGCGCGGCGACCACCGGCCTGGACCTTACCGCGGCCGTCCGGGCGGCGATGCTGAAGTACCCGTGGACCCGGCTCGACCACCCCGACCCGCACCCCCGGCTGATGGACCCGCCGCCGCGCGGGGCCACCCCGCCGCCGGACGACCCGGCCAGCGGCTCCTCGAAGTTCGGGGCGTACCGCACAGAGGTGGACGACCTGCGCCAGGCGCGGGAGCCGTTCGTCGGCCGGATCGCGGACTGGCAGCAGACCGTCGAGGCGTCCGTGATGGACACCGCCGACGACATCGCGTACGCCATCCACGATGTGGAGGACTTCTACCGGGTGGGGGTGCTCCAGCAGGGCGCGGTGGCCGCCGAACTGATGGCCTGGCAGCGCGAGAGCGGGCACTTCCGGGCCATCACCGACGCGGCGCTGGCCAGCGCGGCCCGCCGGCCCGGCGCGGCGATCGAACGGCTGCGCCGGCAGCTGCACCACAAGGACGCCTGGGTGGCCGACGACGAGGCGTTCGCCGCCGCGGTTGAGCACGTCCGCGAGGAACTGGTCGAGGGGCTGCTCGCGGTGCCGTTCGACGGCTCGATCGAGGCCGAGCAGTACGTGGCCCGCTTCTCCGCCCGGTGGACCACCCGCCTGGTCGACGCGATCACCGTGGTCGAGCAGCCCTCGGTGCGGTCCGGGCACGTGCTGCTGGCCCCGGCGCAGTGGCACGAGGTGCAGGTGCTCAAGTTCGTCCACCACCGGTTCGTGCTGGCCCGCCCCGACCTGGCGCTGCACCAGCGCGGTCAGGCCCGGCTGCTGGGCACGCTGGTGGAGGCGCTGCTGGACTGGCTGCTCGACCCGGCCGAGGAGTCCCGGCTGCCGCGCCGGCTGCACGACCTGGTGGAACTGGCCGAGGCGGAGCTGCATCCGCGTACCCCGGACCGGATCGGCAAGGCCCGGGGCCGGGCGATCGTCGACTTCGTCGCGCAGCTCACCGACAACCAGGCGGTCGCCATGCTGGATGCGCTCTCCGGCCGCTCCGGGGCGCTCTGGACCGACGCCTTCGTGCTCTGACCGGCGCCCGGAGACCGGCCGCCCGTCCCGACCCGCTCAGGCGACCGACTGCCACCAGCCGTCCACCGCCGGCGGGTCGTCCACCACCACCCGCTCGCCCGGCCGCGGTACGGCCAGCCGCACGTCGCGCGCCTTGGCCTCGGCCCAGAGCCGGTCCACCGGCTCGGCCCAGTCGTGCAGGGCCAGGTTGAAGGTGGCCCAGTGCACCGGGATCAGCAGCCCGCCCCGCAGGTCGAGGTGGGCGGTGACCGCCTCCTCCGGGAACATGTGGATGCTCGGCCAGGCCCGGTCGTACGCGCCGATCTGCATCAGGGTCACGTCGAACGGCCCGTGCTCCGCGCCGATCTCGGTGTAGCCGTCGAAGTAGCCGGAGTCGCCGGTGTAGAAGACCCGGCGCCGCGCCCCGGCGATCACCCAGGAGCTCCAGAGCGTGCCGTCGCGGCGCAACCCTCGGCCGGAGAAGTGCTGGGCCGCGGTGGCGGTGATCTCCAGCCCGCCCACCCGGTGGGTCTCCGACCAGTCCAGTTCGACGATCCGGTCCGCCGGGACGCCCCACCGGTCGAGGTGGGCGCCGACCCCGAGCGGCACCAGGAACGGCGCGGACTGGCTCGTCAGCAGCGCCTGCACCGTCGCCATGTCCAGGTGGTCGTAGTGGTCGTGGGAGATCAGGATCGCGTCGACGCGCGGCAACTCGTCGAGGCGTACCGGCGGCTCGTGCAGCCGGCGGGGGCCGACCAGGGCCGACGGCGAGCACCGTTCGCTCCACACCGGGTCGAGCAGCACCCGCCGGCCCTCGATCTCGATCAGCGCGGAGGCGTGGC
Source organism: Micromonospora sp. LZ34 (assembly GCF_052981855.1). Classification (NCBI taxonomy): domain Bacteria; kingdom Bacillati; phylum Actinomycetota; class Actinomycetes; order Micromonosporales; family Micromonosporaceae; genus Micromonospora; species Micromonospora sp. LZ34. Next base: position 28,408 of record NZ_JBRIQN010000032.1, on the reverse strand, counting down.
CGTACCAGACGACGTTCAGCTCCCGCTCGCTGTCGGTGCCCGGCGTGCTGGCGGGCCGCAGCAGCGGCACCGCCGAGCGGGGCCGGCGCTGCTGCTTGCCGAAGACCAGCTCCCAGAGCAGGTTCCGGCCGGGATCGGCGACCATCGTCCGGGTGCTCGCCCGGTTGTGGAAGGTGCCGTCGCGGAACTGCGGCGAGCGGGCCGCCCGCTGCGCCCGGGTACCGGTCAGCCGGCCGCCGAGCGCCGCCGGCACGTCCCGGGCGACCCAGGCCAGCCCGGCCAGCGCGGCGAGCCCCACGCTGCCGCCCAGCCGGCGCCCCCACGCCCGGTCGAGTTCCGATCGCCCCGCTGGTCGCCGCATCGTCGTCCCCTCCGCCGTCTCCCGCCCTACACGGTAGCCACCGCGGCACCGCCGTGGTCGGGCGAATCCGACGGCCACGGCGGGCGACGGCGCGGGCGGCTCAGCCGCCGTTGCTCGGCCGTTGGGCGGCCAGCCGGTGGGTGACACCGGCGCCGGTGAGCGCGCCCGTCAGGTCCAGCATCCGCCGGCCCAGCCGGGCCCGGGCCGCCACCGCGGGGTGGGTGGCGCCGAAGTTGTCCGGGTCGGCCTGCCCGTCGGCGAAGAGCACGTACGTCACCAGGGGCGCCCCGGCGGCGTCGAAGATCACGCCGGCCTCGTGCCGGGCGTCGGCGAACCAGCCGGCCTTGGTGGCGATCCGGGCCCGCTCGGCCGACGAGGTGGTGCGCCGGATCCCGTCGTTGAACGCGATGGGGGAGCGCAGCAGCTTGAGCAGGAACGCGGTGCCGGTCGGCGACAGCAGGGTGCCGGCCACCAGCGCCCGCAGCAGGTCGTGCGTCTCGCGGGGCGTGCTGGTGCCGAGGAAGAACCGGTTCGGGTTGGCCACCGGCTGCACCTGGGTGTTCGGGAAGCCCTTGGCCACCAGGATGCTGTTCAGCTCGGCGGCCGGGCAGACCAGGCCGCAGAGGCGTACCGCGGTGTCGTCGGAGACGGTCAGCAGGGCCGCGAGGGCGTGGCCGAGGGTGACCGAGCTGGGGTACGCGGTGTCGAGGCTGAAGATCCCGTCCCCGCCGGGCACCACGATCGCCTCGGTCACGTCGACCCGCTGGTCCAGCGTGAGCAGCCCCCGGTCGACCTTGTCCAGCACCGCCACCGCGACCGCGATCTTGTTGACGCTGTACGCCTCGAGCACCTGGTCGGGCGAGTCGGCCACGGCGGCCAGCGGCCCGTCGGCGGTGGCCAGGCTGAGGTACGCCTGCCAGTTGCCCCCGGCGGCCGTCGTCTCCCGCAGGTAGGCCGCCGCCAACAGCGGCGCCACCAGGTCGGGCCGGGTGAAGGCGCGGGAGGACAGGCCGGTGACCGTCCGGCCCGGGCCGGGGTCAGCGGCGGCGGGCACGGCGCCTCCCAGCACGGTGCCGGCGGTGGCCACCGTGCCGATGCCCAGTGCGGTCCTGCGGTTCACCCTGATAGCCAATCGTCACTCCCGTCGGGTCCGGATCGTCTCCTCCGGCCACCTTAGGCGAAAAGATCGACGCCGGTGATCCCGGCGGGCCGCTCATGGCAGCCGACGCCGCAGCGCCGATCCGACCGCGCCGGGCAGGCCGCCGACGGCGCGGGCCAGTTGCCCGAGGTCGGGCAGCCAGCCGCCGCGCACCGCGGCGCCGGACGGGTCGGGGGCGAACACCACCCCGTCGTGCGGCGGGGTCCGGCGGTCGGTCAGCGCGGCCAGCCGCATCAACGGTCCGACCAGGACGTCGTAGACGCCGGGCAGCACGGTGAAGCCGACCCGCATCACCGTGTTGGCCCGGCCCACCGAGACCTCCCGGCGGGGCCGCTCGGCGCAGTCCAGGATGGCCCGGGCGACCCGCTCCGGCGTGGTGATCGGCAGCGGCGGGCGGCCGAGGCGGCCCAGGTGGTTGGCGGCCCGCTGGTAGACCGGGGTGTCCACACTGCCCGGATTGACCAGGCAGACCGCGACGCCCGGGACCTCCCGGGCCTCCTGCTGCAGCACCCGGGTCAGCCCCTGCAACCCCCACTTGCTGGCCACGTAGCCGCTCAGGTAGGGGGCGGTGATGCGCCCGAGCACCGAGCCGGTGAGGATCAGCGTGCCGCCGCCGGCGGCCCGGAAGTGCGTGAGCGCCACCCGGGCCACCGCCGCGGCGGCGAGCAGGTCGGTGCGTACCACCTGCTCGAAGACCCGCTCCGGGGTCTCCTCGAACCGCCCGTACGCCATCACCGCCGCGGTGTGAACCCAGACGTCGAGGCGGCCGAAGCGGTCCAGCGCGGCGTCCGCGAGCGCGCCGACCGCGCCGGGCGCCGTGACGTCGGTCGGCACGTCCAGCGCCCGCGCGCCGGCGGCCGCGCACTCGGCGCGTACCTCGGCCAGGGTGGCAGCGGAGCGGGCGGCGAGCACCAGGCGGTCCCCACGCCCGGCGAAGACCCGGGCGGCCGCCCGGCCGATCCCGCTGGTGGCCCCGGTGACCACCACCACCCGGCTCACGGTTCGAGCACGACCTTGACGCAGCCGTCCGCCTTCTGCTGGAACATCTCGTACGCCTGCGGCGCCCGGGCCAGCGGCACCCGGTGGGTCCGCAGGTCCGCCACGCCCAGCGGGTCGTTGTCGCCGGTGAGCAGCGGCATGATCTCGTCCACCCAGCGGCGTACGTGGCACTGTCCCATCCGCAAATGCACGCCCCGGTCGAACATCTCCATCAGCGGCAGCGGGTCGACCTCGCCGCCGTACACCCCGGAGACGGAGACGGTGCCGCCGCGGCGGACCGCCTTGAGCGCGGCCTTGAGCACGACCAGCCGGTCGACGCCGACCTTGTCGGTCATCGTTTGGGCGAGCTTGTCTGGCAGCAGGCCGGCGGCGGTCTGGGCGAGCTTGCCGACCGGCGCGCCGTGCGCCTCCATGCCGACCGCGTCGATCACCGCGTCCGGGCCGCGCCCGTCGACCAGGTCGATCAGCGTGCTCGGCACGTCGTCCAGTGCGCTGACGTCGAGCACCTCGACGCCGTGCCGGCGGGCCATCTCCAGCCGCTCCGGCACCAGGTCCAGCCCGATCACCCGGTCCGCGCCGAGGTGCCGCCCGATCCGGGCGCAGAACTGCCCCACCGGGCCCAGCCCGAAGACGGCGAGGGTGCCGCCGGGCGGGGTGTCGGCGTACTTCACCGCCTGCCAGGCGGTGGGGAGGATGTCGGAGAGGTAGAGCCAGCGCTCGTCGGGACCGGTCTCCGGCACCTTGATCGGGCCGAACTCGGCGTACGGCACCCGCAGGTACTCGGCCTGCCCGCCGGGCACCGAGCCGTAGAGCGAGGTGTAGCCGAACAGCGCGGCGCCCTTGCCCTGCGCGGTGACCTGGGTGGTCTCGCACTGCGCGTAGAGCTGCCGGTCGCACATGCAGCAGGAGCCGCAGGCGATGTTGAACGGCATCACCACCCGGTCGCCGGGCTTGAGCCGGGTCACCCCGGGCCCGGCCTCCTCGACGACGCCCATCGGTTCGTGGCCGAGCACGTCGCCGGGCTTCAGGTACGGTCCGAGCACCTCGTAGAGGTGCAGGTCGGAGCCGCAGATCGCGGTGGAGGTGATCCGGACGATTGCGTCCGTGGGCTCCTCGATCCGTGGGTCGGGCACTTCCTCGACCCGTACGTCCCGCTTGCCGTGCCAGGTCAGTGCCTTCATGCCGCGCCCCTTCCACCACCGTCCCGGTCCTGCTACCCGCGCACGGGCGGTTGAACCGGCGGGCGTCCGCCCGGGCGGCGGCGCGCCCGGGCTGCCGTGCGGGACCCCCGGGGAGGAAGCGGACGGGCCGCCACACCCCGGTCAGGGATGTGGCGGCCCGCCGTCGACGTCCGCCGGTCAGGAGCCGGGGGTGTTGTGGCCCCGCTTGGTGGTGGCCTTCAGGTAGTCCCGGTTCAGCCGGCCGATGGTGTTCAGCGGGATGCCCTTCGGGCAGACCACGGTGCACTCGCCGGCGTTGGTGCAACCGCCGAAGCCGGCCTCGTCGTGCGCGTCGACCATCCCGATCACCCGGGTGTACCGCTCCGGCTGGCCCTGCGGCAGCAGCGAGAGCTGGGTGACCTTGGCCGCGGTGAAGAGCATGCCGGAGCCGTTCGGGCAGGCCGCCACGCAGGCGCCGCAGCCGATGCAGGCCGCCGACTCGAAGGCGGCGTCCGCGTTGGCCTTGGCCACCGGGGTGGAGTGCGCCTCGGGCGCGCTACCGGTCGGCGCGGTGATGTAGCCGCCGGCCGCGATGATCTTGTCGAACGCGTTCCGGTCGACGACCAGGTCCTTGACGACCGGGAAGGCCCGGGCCCGCCACGGCTCGATGTCGATCGTGTCGCCGTCGGAGAACTGCCGCATGTGCAGCTGGCAGGCGGTGGTGCCGCGCTGCGGCCCGTGCGCGTTGCCGTTGATCATCATGCCGCACATGCCACAGATGCCCTCGCGGCAGTCGTGGTCGAACGCCACCGGGTCCTCGCCCGCGAGGATCAGGCGTTCGTTGAGCACGTCGAGCATCTCCAGGAACGACATGTCCGGGGACACGTCGTCGACCTGGTAGGTCACCATCCGACCCTTGTCCTCAGGGCCCTTCTGGCGCCAGATGCGCAGGGTCAGGTTCACTTGTAGCTCCGCTGCGTGGGGTGGACGTATTCGAACTTCAGGTCTTCCTTGTGCAGCACGGAGGGCTCGCCGGTGGCGGTGAACTCCCAGGCCGCGACGTACGAGAAGTGCTCGTCGTCGCGCTGGGCCTCACCGTCCTCGGTCTGGTGCTCGGCCCGGAAGTGGCCGCCGCAGGACTCCTCGCGGTGCAGGGCGTCGATGCACATGAGCTCGGCCAGCTCGAAGAAGTCGGCCACCCGGCCGGCCTTCTCCAGCGACTGGTTGAGCCCCTCGCCGTCGCCGAGCACCCGGACCCGCTGCCAGAACTGGTCGCGCAGGGCCCGGATCTCGTCGATCGCCTTGCGCAGCCCGGCGTCACTGCGCTCCATGCCGCAGTGCTCCCACATGATCTGGCCCAGCTCGCGGTGGAACGAGTCCACCGTCCGGTCGCCGTTGACCGCCAGCAGCCGCTGGATCCGGTCCTCCACGTCGCGGCGCGCCTCCACCGCCGCCGGGTGGCTGGCGTCGACCTTCTCGAACGGGCCCTCGGCCAGGTAGTTGGCGATGGTGTTCGGCAGCACGAAGTAGCCGTCCGCGAGGCCCTGCATCAGCGCCGAGGCGCCGAGCCGGTTCGCGCCGTGGTCGGAGAAGTTCGCCTCGCCGATCACGAACAGGCCGGGGATGGTCGACTGCAGGTCGTAGTCGACCCAGAGGCCGCCCATCGTGTAGTGCACGGCGGGGTAGATCCGCATCGGGACCTCGTACGGGTCCTCGCCGGTGATCCGCTCGTACATCTCGAAGAGGTTGCCGTACTTCGCCTCGACCGCCTTGCGGCCGAGCCGGTTGATGGCGTCGGCGAAGTCCAGGTAGACGCCGAGCCCGCCCGGGCCGACGCCGCGACCCTGGTCGCAGACGGCCTTGGCGGCGCGGGAGGCGATGTCCCGGGGCACCAGGTTGCCGAAGGAGGGGTAGATCCGCTCCAGGTAGTAGTCCCGCTCGTCCTCGGGGATGTCCTTCGGGCTGCGGTTGTCGCCCTTGGCCTTCGGCACCCAGACCCGGCCGTCGTTGCGCAGCGACTCGCTCATCAGGGTCAGCTTCGACTGGTGGTCGCCGGAGACCGGGATGCAGGTCGGGTGGATCTGGGTGTAGCAGGGGTTGGCGAAGTACGCGCCCTTGCGGTGCGCCCGCCAGGTGGCGGTGACGTTGCAGCCCTTGGCGTTGGTGGAGAGGTAGAAAACGTTGCCGTAGCCGCCGGAGGCGAGCACCACCGCGTCCGCGAACTCGGTCGTGATCTCGCCGGTGACCAGGTCCCGGACCACGATGCCCCGGGCCTTGCCGTCGACGACGATCAGCTCCAGCATCTCGTGCCGGGTGTTCATCTCCACGTTGCCCAGGCCGATCTGGCGCTCCAGCGCCTGGTACGCGCCGAGCAGCAGCTGCTGGCCCGTCTGCCCCCGGGCGTAGAAGGTGCGCTGCACCTGGGCGCCGCCGAACGACCGGGTGTCCAGCAGGCCGCTGTACTCGCGGGCGAACGGCACGCCCTGCGCCACGCACTGGTCGATGATGTTGAGCGAGACCTCGGCCAGCCGGTGCACGTTCGACTCCCGGGAGCGGAAGTCGCCGCCCTTGACGGTGTCGTAGAAGAGCCGGTGCACCGAGTCGCCGTCGTTGCGGTAGTCCTTCGCGGCGTTGATGCCACCCTGCGCGGCGATCGAGTGAGCCCGGCGCGGGCTGTCCTGGTAGCAGTAGGACTTGACCCGGTAGCCCTGCTCGGCGAGCGTGGCGGCGGCCGAGCCGCCGGCCAGGCCGGTGCCGACCACGATCACGGTCAGCTTCCGGCGGTTGGCCGGGTTGACCAGCTTGGCCTCGAAGCGGCGGCGCTTCCAGCGGGTGTCGATCGGGCCGTCGGGAGCCCTGGTGTCGGCGATCGGGTCGCCCTCGGTGTAGAGATCCATGTCAGGACACCAATCCGGTGAGTACGGCGAACGGGACCACCAGGAAGCCGGCGCTGAGCGTCACGGCGAAGACCAGCGCGGCGCTGCGCGCCCGTCGCTCGCCCCTCGGGGTCTGCTGCCCGAGGCTGCGGAAGGCGCTGAACGCGCCGTGCCACAGGTGGAAGCCGAGCGCGACGATCGCCAGGGTGTAGAAGAGCGTGACGTACCAGCGCTCCGGCGCGAAGTCGGCGACGAGGTTGGCGTACGGCCTGGTCGGGTCGCCGATGGGGTTCAGGTGACCGGAGGTCAGGTCCAGCAGGTGGTAGATCACGAAGAGCAGGATGATCACGCCGCCCCAGCGCATCGTGCGGGCCGCGTAGCTGCCCTGGACCTTCGCGCGGTGCGCGTACCGGACGGGGCGGGCGGCGCGGGAGCGCCGGGCCAGCACCGTGGCGGCGGTGATGTGCGCCAGGACGGTGACGGTCAGCACGGCGCGCTGGATCCAGAGGAACCAGACGCCGGGCAGCAGCGGCTTGCCGATGTCCCGCAGCCAGTGCGCGTAGTGGTCGAACGAGGTCTCCCCCGCGAACACCTTCAGGTTGCCGAGCATGTGCAAGACCAGGAACAGCACCATCATGATGCCCGTCACCGCCATGACGGCCTTCAGGCCGACATTCGAGCGGATGGGCGATCGTGTTCTCGTGACTACCACGCAATCGACGCTAGGAGCAGTTTGATCAGTCGTCCAATGCATCGAACTCGCAGTCTTGATAGCCGTAAGCTATAAAGATGCAGCTCCATCAGCTCCGGTACTTCGTGGCGGTCGCAGAAGTACGACATTTCACCCAAGCCGCCGACATCGTCGGCATAACCCAGCCGTCGCTGAGTAAGCAAATTCACGCCCTGGAGAGCGACCTCGGGGCCCCGCTCTTCGAACGGGTAAGGGGCAACATCGCCCTCACCACGGCGGGCGAGGTGCTGCTGCCGTTGGCCAAGCGGATCCTCGCCGACGTCGACACCGCCACCCGGGAGGTGCAGGAGCTGGTCGGCCTGCGCCGGGGTCGGGTGCGCCTCGGCGCCACCCCGAGCCTGGCCACCTCGCTCGCCCCGCCGGTGCTGCGCCGGTTCCGCGACGCGCACCCCACCGTCGACCTGCGGGTGGAGGAGGGCGGCTCGCAGGACCTGGTCCGCGACCTGCTCCGCGGCGACCTCGACCTGGCGCTGATCATCATGCCGGCGCAGGGCACCGACCCGGGCCTGCGGGCCGACCCGATCCTGCGGGAGAGCCTGGTGGTGGCCTCGGTGGAGGAGCAGCCGGCCGCGGCGCAGACCGGCCGGCTGCGGATCACCGACCTGCGCGACCAGCCGATGGTGATGTTCCGCGAGGGCTACGACCTGCGCGACGCCACCCTGCAGGCGTGCCGGGAGGCGGGCTTCGAGCCGACCATCGCGGTCGACGGCGGCGAGATGGACGCCGTGCTCAGCTTCGTCGAGGCCGGGCTGGGTGTCGCGCTGGTGCCCGGCATCGTGGTCGCCCGCCGGCCGGGGGTACGGATCACCCGGCTCGCGCCGCCGGGGGTGACCCGGACCATCGCGGTGGCCCGCCGCCGGGACGTGGTGCCCACCCACGCCGGCCGGGAGCTGCGCCGGATCCTGCTCGACTACGTGCAGACCGCGATCGACCAGGACGACCTGCCGCCCGGGGTGGAGCCGCGCTAGCGCCCCTCGGCCTCGTCCATCGCCCGGTAGATCCGCTGCTCCGACACCGGGTACGGGGTGCCGAGCGCCTGCGCGAAGACGTTCACCCGCAACTCCTCGATCATCCAGCGGATCTGCCGTACCGCCGCCGAGTTGCGGCGGGTCGGCGGGAGGGCGGCGAGCATCTCCTGGTACTCCTTCTGCACCACCGCGATCCGGTCCTGCTGCTGCTTGTCGCGCTGCGGGTTGCCCGGCAGCCGGTCCAGCCGCCGCTCGATCGCGGTGAGGTAGCGCAGCAGGTCGGGCAGCCGGGCGTACCCGGTCTCGGTGATGAAGCCGGCGTGCAGCAGCCCGGTGAGCTGGGCCCGGATGTCGGCCAGCGCCGCCACCACGGCCAGGTTCTGGGTCCGGCCCAGCCGCTGCTCCACCGCGTACCCGGCGGCGAGCACCCGGCGTACCCGGTCCATCACGTCGACCACGGTGTCCACCAGGTCGGCGCGGACCTTCTCGCGCAGCGCGGCGAACCCCTCGGCGTCCCAGGCCGGCCCACCGGCGTCGGCGACCAGCTTGTCGATCGCCGCCCCGGCGGCGTCCTCGATGAGCTGCTGCACGCCGCCGTGCGGGTTGCGGCTCAGCGCCAGCTTCGCCTCGTTGCTCAGCCGCCCCTGCAGGAACTTGGCCGGAGAGGGCACGGTCAGCCGCAGCAGCCGTCGGGTGCCCGCCCAGTGCGCCGCCTCCTGCTCGGCCGGCGAGTCGAACACCTTCACCCCGACCGTGGTGCCCTCGTCGACCAGCGCCGGGTACGCGGTCACCGCGTAGCCGGCGCGCACCTGCTCGATGGTGCGCGGCAGGGTGCCGATGCTCCACTCGCGCAGCCCGGTGCGGGCCACGTCCGGCGCGGCGGCCGCCACCACCTGGCGTACCTCCGTCTTGAGCTGGCGTTGCAGGGCCGGCAGGTCCTTGCCCTCGGCGACCGGCCGGTTCTCCTCGTCGAGCACCCGGAAGCGGACCCGCAGGTGCGGCGGGAGCTTGTCCGGGTCCCACGCGTCCCGGGGCACGGTCACCCCGGTCATCCGGCGCAGCTGCCGGGTCAGCGCGTCGAGCAGCGGCTCCTCGCCGGCCGGCATCGCCGCCAGCGCTGCGCGGGCGAAGTCGGGCACCGGGACGAAGTTGCGGCGCACCGCCTTGGGCAGCGAGCGGATCAGCGCGACGACCAGTTCCTCGCGCAGCCCGGGGACTTGCCAGTCGAAGCTCTCCGCCGGCACCTGGTTGAGCAGCGGCAGCGGGATGTCCACGGTCACCCCGTCGGTCGGGGTGCCCGGCTCGAACCGGTAGGTCAGCGGCAGGCTCACCCCGTCGGCGGACCACTCGTCGGGATAGTCGGCCTCGTCCACCCCGCCCCGGCCGGCGTTGACCAGCAGCTCGCGGGTGAAGGTGAGCAGGTCCGGCCGCTCCCGCCGGGTCTGCTTCCACCAGGCGTCGAAGTGCCGCCCGGAGACCACGTCGGCCGGGATCCGCTCGTCGTAGAAGTGGAAGATCGTCTCGTCGTCGACCAGGATGTCCCGCCGCCGGGCCCGGTGCTCAAGCTCCTCGATCTCGGTCAGCAGCCGCTGGTTGTCCCGAAAGAACTGGTGGTGGGTGGACCAGTCGCCCTCCACCAGCGCGTGCCGGATGAACAGCTCGCGACTCAGCGCCGGATCGATCCGGCCGAAGTTGACCTTGCGGGAGGTGACCAGCGGGACGCCGTAGAGGGTCACCTTCTCGTAGGCCATCACCGCGGCCTGCTTCTTCTCCCAGTGCGGCTCGCTGTAGCTGCGCTTGACCAGGTGCTGGGCGAGCGGCTCGACCCACTCCGGCTCGATCCGGCCGGCCACCCGGCCCCAGAGCCGGGAGGTCTCCACCAGCTCGGCGGCCATCACCCAGCGCGGCGGCTTGCGGAACAGCGCCGAGCCGGGGAAGAGCGCGAACTTCGCCCCCCGGGCGCCCAGGTACTCGTTCTTCTGCGCGTCCTTCAGCCCGACGTGGGAGAGCAGGCCGGCCAGCAGTGACTGGTGCACCTTCGGGGTGTCGATCTCCGCCGGCAGGTCCGCGCCGGCGCCGCGCCGCCCGCCGTCGGGCGTGGCCTCCGCGCCACCGCGCCGGCCCCGTCGCCCGTCGCCGGCCTCGGGCGTACGTCCCACCTGGCGCAGCTGGCTGACGATGTCCTGCCACTCGCGTACCCGCAGGTAGTTGAGGAACTCGGCCTTGCACATCCGGCGGAACGCGCTGGAGGAGAGGTCGCGCTGCTGCTCGCGCAGGTGCCGCCACAGGTTGAGCAGCGACACGAAGTCCGACTCCCGGTCGGTGAACCGGGCGTGCGCCTGGTCGGCCTGGGCCTGCCGGTCGGCCGGCCGCTCCCGCGGGTCCTGGATCGACAGCGCGGCGGCGATCACCATCACCTCGGTGGCGCAGCCGTTGCGTTCGCCCTCGAGCACCATCCGGGCCAGCCGCGGGTCGACCGGGAGCTGGGCCAGCCGCCGGCCCAGCGGGGTGAGCCGCTTCGCCGGGTCGGTCTCGGTGACGTCCAGAGCGCCCAGCTCGTGCAGCAGGTTGACGCCGTCGGCGATGTTGCGCCGGTCCGGCGGGTCGATGAACGGGAAGGCCGCGATGTCGCCGAGCCCGATGGCGGTCATCTGGAGGATGACCGAGGCCAGGTTGGTGCGCAGGATCTCCGGGTCGGTGAACTCCGGGCGGGAGAGGAAGTCCTGCTCGTCGTAGAGGCGGATGCAGATGCCGTCCGAGGTGCGGCCGCAGCGACCCTTGCGCTGGTTGGCCGAGGCCTGGGAGATCGGCTCGATCGGCAGCCGCTGCACCTTGAGTCGGCTGCTGTAGCGGGAGATCCGGGCGGTGCCCGGGTCCACCACGTACTTGATGCCGGGGACGGTCAGCGAGGTCTCCGCCACGTTGGTGGCGAGCACCACCCGGCGCCCGGCGTGCGGGGCGAAGACCCGGTGCTGCTCGGCGGTGGAGAGCCGGGCGTACAGCGGCAGGATCTCGGTGCCGCGCAGCGCCGGCTTCTTCTCCACCAGCTTGCCCAGCGCGTCCGCGGTGTCCCGGATCTCGCGTTCCCCGCTGAGGAAGACCAGGACGTCCCCCGGCCCCTCGGCGGCCAGTTCCTCGACGGCGTCGCCGATCGCCTGGATCTGGTCCCGGACGTTCTCCTCGTCCTCCCCGTCGTCCTCGGCCTCGGCGACCTCGACCAGCGGCCGGTAGCGGACCTCCACCGGGTAGGTACGCCCGGAGACCTCCACCACCGGCGCCGGTACGCCCTCCGGCTCGTCCGCGGTCGCCGGCCCGGCGAAGTGCCGGGCGAAGCGCTCGGTCTCGATGGTCGCCGAGGTGATGATCACCTTCAGGTCGGGACGGCGCGGCAGCAGCTGCCTCAGGTAGCCGAGGATGAAGTCGATGTTGAGGCTGCGCTCGTGCGCCTCGTCGATGATCAGCGTGTCGTACTGGCGCAGCATCCGGTCGGTCTGCAGCTCGGCGAGCAGGATGCCGTCGGTCATCAGCTTGACCAGGCTGCGGTCGCTCACCTGGTCGGTGAAGCGCACCTTGTAGCCGACGACGTCGCCCAGCTCGGTGCCGAGCTCCTCGGCGATCCGGTCCGCCACCGTCCGGGCGGCCAGCCGGCGCGGCTGGGTGTGCCCGATCAGCCCGTGCACGCCGCGCCCCAGCTCCAGGCAGATCTTCGGCAGCTGGGTGGTCTTGCCCGACCCGGTCTCGCCGGCCACGATCACCACCTGGTGGTCGCGGATCGCGGCGGCGATGTCGGCGGAGCGCTCGCTGACCGGCAGCCCGGCCGGATAGGTGATCACCGGCACCGCGGCCCGGCGGGACTCCAGCCGCAGCTCCGCCGCCGTCACGTCGGCGGCGATCTCGGCGAGCGCCGCCTCCCGGCGCTGCGGGTCCCGCAGCTTCCGCACCCCGTCCAGCCGCCGCTGGAGGCGGCGCTGGTCACGGAACATCAGGGGAGTCAGGCGGCGGTGCAGCTCGCGAACGTCGGTCGCGGCGGGTGCGGCTGGATTCTGCATGTCGTGGCCAAGGATAGGCAGCCCGGCGCGGGACCGCCCCTGGGTTACGGCGGCACCCGCTGCCGGCGGGCCGCCGGTTTAGAGTTGACCGCCGATCGACGCGGGGGGACCGGATGACGATGCGCGACACCGACCGGGCGCTGGTGCAGGCCGCCACGGCGGTCGCCAAGCTGCGCTGCCGCAGCGAGAACCACACCGTGGCCGCCGCCGCCCGCACCGCCGACGGCCGGGTCTTCACCGGCGTGAACGTCTACCACTTCACCGGCGGCCCGTGCGCCGAGGTGGTGGCGATCGGCGCGGCCGCCACCCAGGGCGTGACCGAGCTGGAGACCATCGTCGCGGTGGGCGACCGGGGCCGCGGGGTGATTCCGCCGTGCGGGCGCTGCCGGCAGGTGCTGCGGGACTACTTCCCGCAGCTCCGGGTGATCGTCGGGCCGGCGGACGCGCTGCGGGTGGTGCCGATCGGCGAACTGCTGCCGGAGACGTACGTCTGGGCCGACCACCAGCTCGACGGGGCGGTCGACGCGGTGCCGCCGCCGCGCGCCGGCGACTGACCGCCCGGAGCCCGGCCGGCGGCCGCGCCGGTGCCGGTCAGTCGCCGGCGGCGGCCTCCAGCATCGACCGGGGCATCGGCACGCTCTCGAACCGCAGGTTGCCCTCCGGCACCATCCAGCTCATTACCTGTACGGCCAGCCGTCCGGCCCGCACCGCCGGGTCGTTGTGATACAGCTCGCGGGCCTCGTCGGGGCTGACCGAGAGGACGACGAAACCGCGGAGCCGGTCGTCGTCGGCGTCCACGAACGGCCCGGCGGCGAGGACGAGCCCCTGCTCCACCAGCCCCGCCTGGTGGGCCAGGTGCGCGTCCTGCAACCGGTCGGCCGCCTCCAGCGGCAGGTCCGGGGCGTCCGGCGGGCGGACCAGGAGCACGACCGTGTGCTGGTCGAATCGCATGCCCACACCCTAGGGCGGAGCGGGCCGTCCGCGCCCCGAACCGGCGCTGTCCGCCCTGCTCGGCCCGGGGGCGGATGGACGGCCGCGAGTTAGGTCCGGCTAAGTCGGTCGGCTAAGGTAAGGCGAACCTAAGCGTGAACGTGCAGGAGATCCGTGACCACCCTCGCCACCCGACCGGCACCGGCCGGCAGCCGGACCGGCGGTCGTGGCGGCCGCCGGGTGGCGGTCACCGTCGCCGCCGCGCTGGCGCTGCTGCTCGCCGTGCTGGCCAGCTTCGCGCTGGGCAGCCGGCCGCTCGCGGTCGACCAGGTCTGGCACGCGCTGGTCGCCCCGGACGGCGGCGAGGCCAGCACCATCGTCCGGGAACTGCGCATGCCGCGTACCGCCCTGGGCCTCACCGTCGGGCTCGCGCTGGCCGTCGCCGGAGTGCTCTTCCAGGCCCTCACCCGCAACCCGCTGGCCGAGCCGCGGATCCTCGGCATCAGCGCCGGCGCCTCGACCGGCGTGGTGCTGGCCATCTCCGTCTTCGGCGTCGGCACCCTCGCCGGGTACGTCTGGTTCGGCATCGGCGGCGCGCTGCTGGCCGGACTGCTCGTCTTCGCGGTCGCCAGCCGCGCCCGCGAGGGCGCCAGCCCGGTCACCCTCGCGCTGGTCGGCGCGGCCCTCGACGCCAGTCTCGCCTCCGTGGTGTACGCGCTGCTCAGCATCGACGCCCGCACCTTCGAGGAGTACCGGTTCTGGGTGGTCGGCGGGCTGACCGGCCGGGATCTCACGGTGGCCGGGCAGGTGCTGCCGTTCGTCCTCGCCGGGCTCGCGCTGGCCGCCCTGGTCGCCCGCGGCCTCGACGCGCTCGCCCTCGGCGACGACGTCGCCCGGGGGCTCGGGCACCGGATCGGGCTGGTCCGCCTCGGCGGCGGCGCCGCCGCGGTGCTGCTCACCGGGGCGGCGGTCGCCGCCGCCGGGCCGATCGCGTTCGTCGGGCTCGCCGTGCCGCACCTGGCCCGTGCCCTGGCCGGCGCCGACCACCGCTGGACCCTCGTGGTCTCCGCGCTGCTCGGGCCGGCCCTGCTGCTCGGCGCCGACGTGGTCGGCCGGCTCGTCGCCCCGCCCGGGGAGGTGCCGGCCGGCATCATCACCGCGCTGATCGGCGCCCCGCTGCTGGCCTTCCTGGTCCGCCGCGCCAAGGTGGTGACGGCGTGACCGCCCCGGCCCGCCCCGCCACCCCCGGCCCGGCCGCCGCGGCGCCGGCCGAGCGCGCCCGCTCCGGCGTCGCCGCCCTGCCCGGGCGCTCGCTGCTGCGGGTCGGCCCGGTCAGCATGCAGGTACGCCGCCGCTCGGTGCTGGTCGCCGCCACGCTGGTCGTGCTGCTGCTCGCCGCCGGGGTGCTCAGCCTCTCCCTCGGCACCCCGTACGTCGCCCCGGCCGACGTGCTGCGCGCGCTCTCCGGCGCCGGCACCCCGTACGACCTGGTGGTCTTCGACCTGCGGCTGCCCCGGCTGGTGCTGGCCGCGGTGGCCGGCGCGGCGTTCGGCATCGCCGGCACCCTGATCCAGAGCGTCGCCCGCAACCCGCTGGCCAGCCCCGACGTCATCGGCATCACCCAGGGCGCCGGCCTCGCCGCCACGGTGGCGCTGACCACCGGCGCCGCCGCGGTGGTGGTGGCGCCCGCCGCGCTGGCCGGCGGGCTGGCCGCCGCGCTGCTGCTGCTCGTCCTCGGCGCCCGGCACGGACTGGCCGCGCAGCGGTTCGTGCTCGCCGGGGTGGCGGTCGCCTTCGCGCTGCGGGCGCTCACCGAGGTGGTCATGCTCACCGCCGACCCGATCGACGGGCTGCGGGCGCAGATCTGGCTGATCGGCACGCTCGCCGGCAAGGGCTGGACGGAGACCGTCTGGATCGCGCTCACCCTGCTCGCGCTGCTGCCGGTGCTGGCCTGGGCCGGTTGGGCGCTGAACAGCTCCGCCCTGGACGACGACACCGCCCGGGGGATCGGGTTGCGCCCGGTGGCCCGCCGGATCGGGCTCGCCGTCACCGGCGTGTTCGCCGCCGCGATGGTCACCGCCCAGGTCGGCGCGGTCGACTTCGTCGCCCTGGTCGCCCCGCAACTCGCCCGGCGGCTGGTCCGCGCCGAACGCCCGCCGCTGGTCTGCGCCGCGCTGCTCGGCGCGCTGCTGCTGGTGCTGGCCGACCTGGCCGGCCGGCGGCTGTTCGCCCCCACCCAGCTGCCCGCCGGCGTGCTCACCGCCGCCATCGGCGGGCCGTACCTGATGTTCCTGCTGCTCCGCGGCCGCCGGCGGTCGTCGTGACGCCCGCCGCCCCCGGCCCTCGCGATCCGGCCCGTGCCGACGCCGCCGTTCGCCGACCCCTCGAAGGAGGCGCGATGCTCTCCACCCGCGACCTGGTCGCCGGCTACGACGAGCGGACCGTGCTGGACGGGCTGGACCTGGAACTGCCCGCCGACGCGTTCACGGTCATCGTCGGCCCGAACGCCTGCGGCAAGTCCACCCTGCTGCGCACCCTGGCCCGGCTGCTCACCCCCCGGCGCGGCACGGTGCTGCTCGACGGGACCGCCATCCGGGAGCTGCCCACCCGCGAGGTCGCCCGCCGGCTCGCCGTGCTGCCACAGAGCCCGCTGGTGCCCGAGGGCGTCACGGTCGCCGACCTGGTCGGCCGCGGCCGGCAGCCGTACCAGCGCTGGTGGCGGCAGTGGTCCGAGCAGGACAGCGCCGCGGTGGACCGGGCGATGGCCCTCGCCGACGTCGCCGGGCTGGCCGACCGGCCAGTGGACACCCTCTCCGGCGGCCAACGGCAGCGGGTGTGGATCGCGATGACGCTCGCCCAGGACACCGAGGCGCTGCTGCTCGACGAGCCGACCACCTTCCTCGACCTGGCCCACCAGGTGGAGGTGCTGGACCTGCTGCACCGGCTGCGCGTCGAGCGGGGCCGCACCGTGGTGGCCGTGCTGCACGACCTCAACCAGGCCGCCCGGTACGCCGACCACCTGATCGCGATGAGGGCCGGCGCCGTGGTGGCCGCCGGGCCGCCGCGGCAGATCCTCACCGCAGACCTGGTCCGCGACGTCTTCGGGCTCGACTGCGTGGTCGTGCCCTGCCCGGTCACCGGGGCGCCGCTGGTGGTGCCCGCGCTGACCAGTCCGACCCTGGCCACCCCCTCCGGTGCCGCGCCGTCCGGCGCCGCCCCAACCGTCGGCGGGAACGCTCTCGCCGGCTCGTACCCTTCGGAAGGAATCTGATGCGTCGTCTCGTCGCCGCCCTCGCCGCGGCCGCCCTCCTCGGCGTCGGGCTCACCGCCTGCGGTGAGAGCGACCCGGTCGCCGGCACCGCCACCGGGGAGACCCGGGAGATCACCCACGCCATGGGCACCACCAAGGTGCCGGCCGAACCGAAGCGCGTCGTCGTGCTCGACACCGACAAGATCGACACGGCGCTCTCCCTCGGCGTCACGCCGGTCGGTGCCGCCACCGCCGGCGAGGCGAAGAGCTGGCCGACCTACTTCGGCGAGGAGAAGCTCGCCAGCATCAAGGAGGTCGGGGTGCTCACCGAGCCCGACCTGGAGGCGATCAACGCGCTGAAGCCGGACCTGATCCTGGGCAGCAAGTTCCGCCAGGAGAAGTTCTACGACGAGCTGGCCGCCATCGCGCCGACCGTCTTCACGGAGAAGGTCGGCATCACCTGGAAGGAGAACTTCCTCCTCGACGGCAAGGCGCTCGGCAAGGAGCAGCAGGCCAAGGATCTGCTGGCCGGGTACGAGGCGCGGGCCAAGGAGTTCGGCGCCAAGCTCGGCGACGCCGCCACCCGCAAGATCTCCATCGTCCGCTTCATGCCCACCGAGATCCGGGTGTACGGTCCGGACTCCTTCTCGGGCATCGTGATCGGTGACACCGGCCTCGGCCGGCCGGAGCGGCAGCAGCTGGTCGGCAAGGAGGACCGGCGGATGGACCGGGTCAGCCCGGAGCGGATCAGCGAGGTCGACGGTGACGTCATCTTCGTGACCGCGTACGGCGAGAAGGCCGCCGCCGAGCAGGCCAAGGTCACCGGTGGCACTCTCTGGAAGGCCCTGCCGGCGGTCAAGGCGGGCAAGGCTCACGTCGTCGCGGACGAGATCTGGATGACCGGCATCGGCGTCGGCGCCGCCAACAAGATCCTCGACGACCTCCAGAAGTACCTCACCGCCTGACCCACCCCGGTCTCTCAACGGGCGCACGTTCACGGAAAGAGTGGCTATTCCGCGCGGAATAGCCACTCTTTCTCTGTTTGGCCGTCCGGTTGGGCGGCGCGCGTCGGTCTCGGTGGGTTGGTGGGGGCGTGTCAGGGGCGGGTGCGGGTGCGGGTGCGGGTGCGGTGGGTTAGGGCTGCGCGGACTTCCATGAGGAAGCCGGCGAAGTCCTCGCGCATCCGCTCGCTCGTGACGTGCAGCACGATCCAGTCGTCGCCGAGGATTCTGTTGAGGCGTTGCCGGTCGTGATGGAACTGTGCGGGATCGTGGTGCCAGAGTCCGTCGTACTCGATGGCGACCTTGAGTTCAGGCCAGGCGAGGTCGACCCGGGCGACGAACCTTCCCGCTCGCGTAATGACGTGCTTGGTCACGGGGCGCGGGAGTCCGGCCTTGATGAGGCGCACCCGCAGCCGCGACTCAGGCAGCGACTCCGCGCCGGGGTCGGTCAGGCTGATCGCCTCGGCGAACCTGCGCGAGCCGCGCTCGCCGCGCCGCATCATGAGATACCGCTCCAGCTCGGCGCGTCCGACTGCGCCGACATGGCCGAGCGAGTCGATGAGGGCGACGGCGTCGATGACGTCGAGCCAGCACGCCACGTCCCAACACGTACGTTCGACGGTGGTGACGGGTACGCCGTCGATCCGGCTCACCTCGCCCTCTCGCCACGGGGCGACGTGGATCAGGAGACCAGCCAGCGGGCCGAACCGCGTCGATGGCTCGACGACCACCTCGACGTCGTCGTCCGGGCCGCAGGTGGCCCCGCCATGGAGCGCGACCGCGGACCTGCCCGCTATCGCACACCCGGGCGGGAAGAGCCACGACGCGGCGGCCCGACAGCGGGTGCGGTGCGAGATCTCCAGTCGCGCGTCGGCGTAGACGTTGTGGAAGAGTCGCCGCCACGCGCTCGTGCGGAGATCGTTCTTCGTCAACAGGCCGCGCTGAATCGCTTCCCGGGAGTAGAAGACCTGCCCGACGAGTTCCGCCGGACGGCGGGGTTCCCGACTCACCCCCGCACCCTCCCCCACCCCTCCACCCCACGCCACCCCCTGTGGACAACCACCCCCCGACCACGCGCAGGTACACAGAAAGAGTGGCTATCCGACGAGAAATAGCCACTCTTTCTGTGTACGTGCGTGTTCCGTGCCGGTGGGTGGGTGGGTGGGTGGGTGGGTGGGTGGGTGGGTCAGGCGGCGGTGGACCAGATGGCGCGGAAGGCGGCGGCTTCGCCGGCCAGCCAGCGTTCGACCTGGTCGGGCTTGATTCCGTCGGGCATCCGGTGAGCCTGGCCGCGCCGCACGTCGACCAGGACCGGCTCGGCGTGCGGGAGGATCTGGTCCATGTGCCGGGCCATCAGGTGCAGGGTGGCGAGCGCGGCCTCCTCGCTCGGCGGGGTCTCGTCGAAGTGCAGCCGGACGGCCTCGGCCCGGCCGTCGGCGTGTCGTACGCCGAAATGGGGGTTGATCTTGACGGGCAGGTCGCCGAGCATGGCGAGCGCGTCGCGGGTCTGGGCCAGGTCGACGGCGGTGGGCTCGCCCAGCGAGTGCAGCCAGGCAGTGGCGCCGGGCACCAGCGCCTGGTAGAGCGGGCGCCAGCGGGGCTTGACCACGTCGACCACCTGGTCGAGGTGGATGCCGCCGGTGTGGAAGGCGATGTCGGCCTTGAGCGCCTTGACGAACTGGCCGTGCGGGTTGAAGCCGGAACGGCTGGCCCGCTGCTTGCGCAGACCGCCGACGAAGGTGGCCTTGGTGGGGCCGGTGCGGTCGACGTAGCGGGTGAAGCCGAGCAGCGTGGCGTAGGGCGTGAGGGGGGCGGAGGCGGGCGCAGTCACGGTCGTCCTCCCAGGTCAGGAACGCGATTAGTACATACATTCTAATAGACGGGTCTGACATCGCCCAGCGAAAGTTGGCCGCCGCTGTTGTCCCGTTCGTGTGCAGTTGGCCAAATCCAGGGGAGTTGGCCAATGACATGGCCAATGTCCGCGTGAAGGTGGCCAGTGCGGCCGATCATGTCGTCCTTGACGCCCGCCGCCAGCAGCGCGATCAGTTGGCGGTGCTCATCGGAAAGTCCCGCCTCACCGGCGGCCGCCTCCAGCGGTGTGGCCCGCTGCCAGCAGGACTCGAACACGGTGGCCAGCGCCTCCAGCAGCGCCGAGGGGTACATCAGCGCGGTCCGCGTAGTCGGCGTGTCGAGATCCAGCGCGACCATCGCGAGACGGTCATCGAACAGATGCATCTTCAACGGCACATCGGCCAGGACCCGGGCGCTCTGCTGCATCCGTACGAATGCACGGCTGATCTCGTGCCCGGTCACCACCTCGACCGACCCAGCCGTCGGCGGCTCCGTACGAGCGGTGTGGAACAGCGCGGTGAGTTCGGCGACCGCGTCGCGGGCCCGGCGCAGCGCTTGCTCGGCGCGGTGAATCAGGGCGTCCGGCGCGGTCCGCGGATCGGTCGCGGTGTACTGGTCCGGCGGGCCCGCGAGCCGGGCGGCCAGGCCCCGCCTGGAGAGCCGGGCAAGCGCGGCGGCTACCTGGTCGATGTGCTGCCCGCTCGCGGTGGCCACGCCGTCCACGGTCGCCTGTGGCCGGGTCAGCAGCGCCCGCAACACCCGCTCGTCTCGGGCGTCAACACGCACCCGCCAACGGGTCCATCTTGGAGGCCACGGCTGATCGTGGCCAGGATGTGCCACGGCACCAACGTGACGTTGCCAACCATTGCCCGGCGCGGACATGACGGGTTGCCTTCATACACATGATCGTGTCCTTAACCGCCAGCAGGCGAGCCGTTGCGGCACTGACCGTCCCGCTCCTGGCTCTGACCCTGCTCACCGCGGGTGCGGCGACCGCCGCGCCGGCCAGCGGGCCACCCCAAACCGTGATCGTCGAGTTCGAGGCAACCCCGACGATCGCCGCCGCGCCCGGGCGCGGCACCGTCAACGCGCAGTCGGCCGACCGGGTACGCCAGGCCCGCGAGGCGGTTGGCCGCGCCGAGCGCGGCGTGACCGAAGCGGCCAAGCGCGCCCGGATCTCCCTCACTCACCGGCGGTCGTACCACGTCCTGCTGCCCGGCATGGCGGTGAAGGTGCCGGCCAACCAGGTCGACGCCCTGCGCCGGCTGCCCGGCGTCAAGGCGGTGCACGACGTACAGACGTTCCGGACCCGGGTCGTCGACGGCGTGCCGGCGAGCCTCCCCACCAGGACAGGCGGCGCGGCGGCTGGCAGCCCGCCGGACAGCCTGCCGCTGATCGGCGCCCCGCAGGTGTGGCAGCGCAAGGACCCGGCCGGCCGGCCGGTGCGCGGCGACGGCGTCACCGTGGCGGTCCTCGACACCGGCATCGACTACCGGCACCCCTCGCTGGGCGGCGGCTACGGCCCCGGCCACAAGGTGGTCGGCGGGTACGACTTCGCCAACGACGACGCCGACCCGGTCGACGACCACGCCCACGGCACCCATGTCGCCGGCATCATCGCGGGCACCGGTGCGGGCGGCGCGATGGCGGTCACCGGCGTCGCCCCGGACGCCACGCTGACCGCGTACAAGGTGCTGGACGAGAACGGGTCCGGCAGCACGGAGGACATCGTGGCCGGCATCGAGGCCGCGGCCGACCCGACGAACCCGTACCGGGCCGACGTGATCAACATGAGCCTCGGCGCCGTCGGGGACGGCACCGATCCGGTCGGACTGGCCGCGACCCGCGCCGCCCAGGCCGGCGTCGTGGTGGTCGCCGCGGCCGGCAACTCCGGACCGGGCGAGCAGACCGTCGGCACGCCCGCCGCCGCCGACGGCGTGCTCGCGGTCGGCGCCTCGACCAGCGGCCTGCGACTGCCGGTCGCGGACCTCGTCAGCCCCCGCAGGGAGCGCATCGAGACCACGCGTAACCCGAGTTCGGCGAACCCGCCGGCCAAGCCGGTGACCGGGGACGTCGTCGATCTCGGCGCCGGCACCCCGGACGACTACGCCAAGGCCGGCGACGTCCGCGGCAAGGTCGTACTTATCGCTGGCCGTCCCTACGGCGGGCCCGACCTGGACAGTGACCCGTTCATCGAGGCGGAACGGCGCGGTGCGCTCGCCGCGATGGGGTACTTCGTCGGGTCGAGCCTGTCAACCGCGCCGGGCGAGCTGGCCACCCGGGCGTCGAAGACCCTCGGCGCCCGGGACGACTTGCGCTTCGACCGGCTCGTCATCCTCGACATCGACGATTCCCACCAGTACCAGCAGCTGCACACCCTGCTGGGCGTCGGACGTGTCCGGGTGACCATCTCGGGCGAGGATGCCACCGACCAGATCGCCAGCTTCTCCTCCCGCGGCCCCGACCCGCGCTGGCGGCTCAAGCCCGAGATCGTCGCCCCCGGCGTGGAGATCCGCTCGTCGGTGCCGACCTCGCTCTGGACGCCCGGCGTATACCGGTTCAGCGGCACCAGCATGGCCGCCCCGCACGTCGCCGGCGCGGCCGCGCTCCTGCGCCAGCTCCAGCCGGACGCGCCCGCGCCACGGGTCACCGCCGCGCTGATCGGATCCGCCAAGCCGCTGCCGAACGACCCGGCCGTGGCCGGCGCCGGCCGGCTGGACATCCCGGCGGCGGTCCGCGCCGGCGTGACCGCCGATCCCCCCGCGCTGTCGTTCGGCCTGGCCGACCTGTCCCACGACCGGGTCGAGGTCGCTCGTACCGTGACCCTGCGCAACGACGGCGCCCGTGTGGCGCGGCTCCGGCTGGGTGTGACGCCCGCGAAGGGCAGCCCAGGCGAGGTGCGGGTCGAGCCGAGCCAGGTGACCGTACCCGCCGGTGGCCAGGCCACCGTGCGCGTACGGATCACCGCCACCGGCCCGGACCAGGGCAGCGGCGATGTCTCCGGCTGGCTGACGGTTGACGCGCCCACGGGCACCGCGGACCTGCGGGTGCCGTACCTGCTCGCGGTGCGCACCCCATACGTGTTCGTCTCACCCGACCCGAGTGACGGCCACACCGAGGCCTTCGTCTACACGGTGGAGGCGGCCACCGCGGCGCCCACGGTGACGATCCGCTCGCCGGGCGGGCAGCAGACCGTGGCGACCGCGCGGTCCGATTTCGGCCTGTGGTGGCGGGCCCCGGTCACCGGATCCGAGCCGGGGGTCTACGCGGTGACGGTCACGGTGCCTACGGCGTCCGGGCCGACGCTGGTCGGGCGCACCAGCTTCGAGGTCGCCGAACCGCAGGGCGACAGCCGCTGGGACCTGGTGGGACCGCACTCGACCGGCGGGAAACTGAGCACCACGTCCGCCGACCCGAACCGGCTCGTCGTCGCGCCGTCGTACACCGCCGGGATCTGGCTCACCACCGACCGCGCCCGTACCTGGCGGTACCAACAGATCACCCCGGTGGCCGGCGTCGCGGGCCAGCCGACCGTGCTGATCGACCCGAAGCGCGCGGACCGGATGTGGGCCGCGGTCAACAACGTGGACGGGACCTATCAGGGCAAGGTGCTGCGCACCGACGACGCCGGTCGGACCTGGCAGACCCTGTCCTTCCCGGACACCCCGATCGACGCCTTCGCGCAAGATCCGTCCGGCGCGGTGCTGGCGGCGGTCAACACGGACACGATCCGGACCAGCCGGGACGGCGGCGAAACCTGGGCGGCGACCACCGCGCCATGGACCGGTAGCGTCAAGGACACCGTGTTCGCCGGGCAGGACCTGTACGTGGCGGCCGACGACGGCATCTGGCGGTGGGCCGGGCTGTCCGGCACGCCGCGACTCGTCCGCTCCGCGGATAGCTACGACACCGCACCCAGCAGCCTGGCCGTGGCCGGCGACACGGTGGCGGTGGGCCAGGGCGACAACACCGTCTGGGGCACCACCGACGGCGGTACGACCTGGCAGCGGCTCATCGGACTCGACAGCCTCCTCTTCGCGCTCAGCGGCATCGGTAACACCCTGCTTGCCGACGCGTACCAGGAGACGCAGCTGAGCCGCGACGGGGGCCGGACCTGGACCAAGGTCGACAAGCCGGTGCACGCGATCACGTACGACGTGGCGCAGTGGCCCGGCGACGACCGGACGCTGATGTTCGGGATGGAGGGCGTCGGCGTGTACGCCACCGGCGACACGAAGACCTTCACCCGGCTCGGCGTACCCGGGCAGTCGGTGAACGCGCTCGCGGTGGCCGGCGGACAGCTGCTGGCCGGCACCGACGCCGACCTCTACCGCGCCCCGATGCCGGCCGACCCGGGCCGGCTCGACTGGGGCACCTCCGGCGGCGAGGGCATGGTCGGCCTGATGGTACGCGACCTGGCGGTCTCCCCGACCGATCCGCGGACGGTCTGGAAGCTGGATATGAACGCCTGGTTCGGCATCCGGCTGCTGCGCAGTGGCGACGCCGGCGCCACCTGGTCGACCGTGGTCCTGAACGATCTCACCCCGCTGGGCCGCCTGGAGGTGCACCCGGCCGACCCCCGACAGATCTTCATCGCCTACAAGGACCTCGTTGGCGCCGGACTTTTCGTCAGCCGAGACGGCGGCACCTCGTTCAAGAAGATCGACCACAAGTCGCTGTACTCGGCGGTGGCCGGTGACCCCAGGGACGCCAAGCGGCTGTGGCTGGGCGACCAGAACGGCCTGTGGCGCTCCGACGACGGCGGCGCCACCCGGGTCAAGGTGCTCGACGGCCCGGTCACCGCACTGCACCTGGACGGCCGGCGGATCGTCGCTGGCGGCCCGCAGATCCGGGTCAGCACCGACGGCGGGCGGACCTTCAGGGTCGCGCACCAGATAGGTGCCGGCCGGCAGGGGCTACCCATCCGGGTCAGCGAGATCGTCGAGTCCGGCGGCACCCTGTACGCCGGCACCAGCGCGTACTCCGCGGCCGGCCTCATCCAGGGCGGCCGGGGCGTGCTGCACAGCACGGACGGCGGTCGTACCTGGGTGAACATCAGTGTCGGGTTGCCCGATCCGTCGGTGCGGTCACTGGTGGCGAGCCCTGACGGCCAGTGGCTGTACGTCGGCACCGGCTCGGGCGGCGTCTACCGGCTGCCGATCCGTCGCTGAACCAAACGGTTGCACCGCTGGGGCGTCGCGCGTTGCGGCGCCCCAGCGGGACCCACCGGACCGTCCAGCGCACCCGGTTCAGATCGTTCTTGGCCAGAGCTTGGCCAGGCCGCGACTGCGGAAGGCACGGCCCGTTCCGGTCGTCCCGGTACGGCGGTGGCGGCTGAGGCGACCGGTCCGGTACCGGCGCCGGGGGTGCGGGCGGGTCGGCCCCGGCCGGCGGACCGGTACGGCACCCACCCGCGCCCCCGCAGCTGGTAGGGGTCGGCGGGAGCCGGTTCGGACGCCCCGGCTCCCGCCGCTACACCGTCAGCCCGCCACGCCCGTGCCGGTCTCCAGCAGCGACTTCAGGTCGCTGAGGAGGAAGGACCAGCCGCCGCCGGTGCCGGGCAGAGCGCCGCCGACCAGGGCGGCCGTCTGCGGGGCGTCGGTGACGTCGTGGGTGACCGTGAGGGTGGTCAGTCCCCGCTCGTCCTGGCCGATCTCGTACGTCAGCCGGGTGGGCGTCTCGGCGGCCATGCCGGGATCGCCGATCATCCGCCAGGTCAGTGCCAGCCGGGTGTTCGGGTCGGCCTCGATCACCTCGCCCTCGACCACGACCACGCTGACGCCCGGGCCGACCATCGCCTCGCTGGCGTACTGGCGGAACGCCCCGCCCAGGCGGGTGTCGATGTCGACGCGCCCGCCGTAGCCGTAGCGCTGGGTCCAGTCGGACTGGGTCAGCGCCGTCCAGATCTGCTCCGGGGTCGCCTTCAGGTAGACGCGGTAGGTCTGTACCTCGGTCTGTTGCAGGGTGCTCATTGTCGCTGCTCCTCGCAGATCGGTTGGCCGACGCCCGACTGGCGCCGACGTCCTCGTCAGCCTCCGCCGCACCGGCCCGATGGACATCCGTGGCGACCACGGATCCGGCACGGATCGGGCCACGGACCGTGCCACGGGGGATGGCGGCCCGGCCACCACCGGCGAGAGCGTGACCTGGCTCAGCGGTGCGGCGTCTCCATGCTCAGAGCCGTCAACTCCGTCCGCGCCTCGGCCTCGCGGCCGGGCAGCAGCGCCAACGTGCAGGCGTATTCGGCGCGGGCACCGAGGCGCTCCCAACGGGTGAGCGTGGCGGCGATCGCGTCGACGTCACCGGTCAACCGGCCCCTCGCCCGGGCCAGGCAGGCGGCGGCCCAGGCGTTGTCGGCCGTCGACCGCTCGGCCGTCGCGAGCCACCCGGCCGCGCCCGGTAGACCGGCTGCGACCGCGAGCTCCGCACCGGTGGCACGGGCGTACGTGTCGTAGCGGAAGTTGGGGAACTCGCCGAAGCTCTGCTCGACCAATCGGGCCGCGTCGGTGAAGTCCGCCAGATGCAGGGCGACCCGGCCCGCCGCGAACACCGCGGACGCCAGCGAGGAGACGTCCACGCCCGTGCCGGAGGTGCACCGGATCAGCCGGTGCCGCCAGCACGGCAGGCCCGTCCGGTCACCCCGCAGTCCACAGCCGAGCAGGGCGAACGCCATGGCGCTGGCCACGTCTCCGCTCGGCGGCCGGCCGTTGCGCTGCCAGCCCTCCCACAGCGTCTCCGCCCGCGCCAGCGCCTCGTCCAGGTCGCCGTTGAGGACCAGGGCCGGTACCACCGTGCCGATCGACCGGTAGGAACGGTCGCCGAGCAGGTCGTCCCGGTCCATCCGGCGAGCCACCCGCAGCGCGCCGGGCAGGTCCCCGGCCCGCAGCGCGACCGTGGCCGCGACGTGGAAGATGTCACTGATCTCCGCTGCCGTCCGCGGGTCGGTACGGTCCAGCGAGTCCAGCAGCGCCAGCCGTTGCTCGCCGATTCTGCGTGCCTGTGCCGCCCGGCCGGCCTGGGTCGCGGCCGTGCCCAACGCGTCCAGGCCCGCGCTCACCAGCACCGGATCGCCACTGCGGCGGGCGATCCGTTCGGCGTCCTCGGCGAGGGCCGGGTCCGGGTCGTACGGACGATCACCGGCGTGCCAGGCCGCGGCGATGGCGATGGCCGCGGTCACCACGGGGTCGGCCGGATCCCCGGCGGATCGGGCCCGCTCCAGCAGGCCGGTGAGCCGCTCGCGGGAGATGTCGGTGGCGATCCGGCCGTCGAAGCGATACACCAGCTCGACCACCCGGGCCAGGGCGAGCGCCTGGGCGTTGCCGTCGCCCGCCACGCGGGCCTGTTCGGCGGCCGCGAGCAGCAGGTTGAGCACCCGGGTTCCGGGTTCGGTGCCGATCAGCGCGCAGTCCGCCGCGCTGCGCAGGTCGCGGGCCGCCGCCGCCGGATCCGCCGCCAGCACGGCCGCCTGCCGGTAGTAGTCGAGCGACTCGGCCAGGAAACGACGCGCGTACGTCAGGCGGCCGAGGGCCCGGGCCAACCGGTGCGATGCCGGGTCGCGGCCGGGCGGGCGACCGAGCAACGCGGCGCGCAGGTCGTCGGCGACCAGGTCGTAGTCGTCGCGCCAGTGGCCGTCCAGCCGCCCGGCGAGGTCTGTCGCCACCGAGGCGGCCCACTTCAGGTAGCGGTCGGACACGTCCCCGCGCGCCGGGTCGGCGTCGAGCTGCTCCCGTGCGAAGGCGCGGACGGTGCCCAGCAGCCGCCAGCGACGGGGGTCCCGCTCCCGGGTCACCAGGCTCTTGTCGACCAGCCGGCCGAGCAGGTCGGCGCTCTCCGCCATGTCGCCCGCTCCGCACACCCGGGCCGCGGCGGCCAGGTCGAAGCCCCCGGCGAAGACCGAAAGGCGCCGGAACAGCGCCTGTTCGGCGGGCTGCAGCAGGTCGTAGCTCCAGGTCAGGACCGCCCGCAGGGACCGGTGCCGGGCGTCGGCCCGGCGCGCGCCCGCCAGCGTCCGGAGCGGATCGGCGAGCGCGGCGAGCAGACCGGCCGGGCCCAGCGACGCACTGCGCGCCGCGGCGAGTTCGATCGCCAGCGGTACGTTGTCGAGCCGGCCGCACAGCTCGCCGACCAGCGCCGGATCGCCCGGGACGTCCGCTCCGGCGGCCCGGGCCCGGTCGTCGAAGAGGGTCCGCCCCTCCGGGTCGGACAGCGGTCCGATCCGCACCACCCGCTCTTCGGATGCTCCCAACTGTTCCCGGCTGGTGGCCAGCACCGTGACCCCGGGACACGCGGACAGGATCTCCGCCACGAACGCCGCCGCCGCGTCCAGCAGATGCTCACAGTTGTCCATCACGAGCAGCAGTTGCCGGGTACCGAGTTCCGCCTTCACCGCGCCGAGCAGCGGCTGGCTCGGGGCCGGAGTGACCCCGAGCGCGGCGGCCATCGCGGGAACGACGAATCCACTCCGGACGGGCACCAGGTCGACGAAGGCGCCACCGTCGCGGAACCGTGGCGCGAGCTCGGCCGCCAGCGCGGTGGCGAGTCTGGTCTTACCCACCCCGCCGGGCCCGACGAGGGTCACCAGCCGGGCTTCCGTGAGCACGGACGCCAACTGCTCGCGCTCCTGCCCTCGGCCGACGAAGCTGCTCGCGGTCGGCGGCAGTCCGGTGACGCGGGGCGGGGAAGCCGGCGGCGCCCCGCCGGCCGATGCCGCCAGAGCGGACAGGGCCCGCCGGTCGGGCACGCCGAGTTTGCGCAACAGCGACGAGACGTGGCTTTCCACGGTACGGACGGAGATGAAGAGCCGCGCCGCGATCTCCGCGTTGGTGAGGTGCTCACCCAGCAGGGCGAGCACCTCCGCCTCGCGGGCGGAAACCTGCGTCTCCATCGCCACCTCCCCCGTGCGCCCCGACGCCAGGAGATCAGTGACCCGGGGTGGCGCGCGTCCTCCGGACATCCAGTCTCTCTGCTCGCTCCAGGCTGACCCGAAAATCGGTGAAGGAGTGGGCAGGTGGCAGCACCCGGCGGAGCGTCAGCGGAGCCGGGTGCGGGCGGCT